>NZ_JBFBAG010000055.1:0-73316 GCF_040682155.1 Amycolatopsis sp. NPDC051371 | reverse complement strand
TCCAAATTCTGTTTGGTCTTGCGGGTCTCACCCCCCCCACAACGCCACATTGGGTGCGTCTGACGCAACCAACGCCACATTGGGGCGCTGCTAACCCAGCATCAGCAGGACCTGCAGCTCCCCGACCACGAACCCGATCACCCCGCCGACGGCGATCAGCTTCCACTCGTCCTGCCGGAACGCCGGCCGCAGCAACCCCTCGAACTCCAACGGCGTCAAGGCCAGCATCCGCTGTTCGATCATCTTCGCGACGTCCATCGCCTCGGTCAGGTAGCCCTCGGCGTACCGGGCCGTGTCGGGCAGCTGCTCCAGCGCCTTCCGGGCCGCCGCGTGCTTCATCTCCCGCAGCCGCGTGCCGCCCACCGTCCAGGCCAGGGGCATCTGCGCGTCGACCGTTTCCGAAACGAGGTTCTCCACCAACGCCGCGAGCCGGTCGGCCCGCGGGCCGCGCAGGACCGCGTCGAGCAGGTTCTGGACCGTCAGGACCTCGGTCGCGATCAGCTCGCCGTACTGCCGCGCCACCTCCGCGCGCCGGCGCTGGAACTTGCCCTGGAAGATCACCCGGCCCACGCGGACCGGCTCGCGCGGGACGAAGATCAGCTTGATCGCCAGCCAGTCCGTGCACAGCCCGATCACGCCGCCGAACGCCGGGAGCACCCACGGCTCGCGCGTGAACGCCCACACGATCGTCTGCACCAGGCCCAGCCCGAAGCCGAAGTAGATGCCCATCCGCGCGATGAACGCCATCTCCGGGCGGGACGTCTCGCGGATCAGCCGCACCAGCAGCGCCGTGTCGCGCGTCAGGCGCTGGACCGTCATGTGCTGGACGTCCAGGACCTCGTCGAGGTTCTCGCGGACGTCGTCGAGGAACTCCCGGACCAGCCGCGGCGCCGACGCCTGGACCTGCTTGATCAGCATTTCTTGGGCCAGCGTCGGCATGACCTCCCACAGCCGCGGGTGGTGCTCGGCGAGCACCTCGCGCGCGATGTGGTCGACCGCGCGCAGCAGTGGCTGCTCCAGCTCGCTCGTGATGATCACCGGGTCGATCCGGCCGAACACCTCGCGGAGGTCGAGCAGGTTCGCCGTCAGCAGCTCGGTCGCCACCGCCGCCATCCGCCCGCCGTGCTTCGGGACGACGCCCTGCCAGCCGAGCAGCGGCGGGATCCCGATGAAGTCCAGGGGCCGGAACATCATCTCGATGGCGACGCGCTTGGTGACGTACCCGATCAGGGCCGCGATGAACGGCATCGCCGTGTACAGCGGCCAGTGCAGGGCGAGGTCGTGCAGGACAGCGTCCACCCGACCTCCCTCGCACACCCGAGATCGAAACCGTACCGGCTACCCGAGCAGGGCGAGCACCTGCAACTCGCCCACGAGCCCGCCGATCACGGCGCCGACCGCGATGAGCTTCCACTCGTCCTGGCGGAACGCCGGCCGCAGCAGCTGCTCGAACTCCAGCGCGCTCAGCTTCTTCATCCGGTCGACGATCGTGTTGCGCACGTCGAGGGCGTTGATCGCGTAGTTCTCGGCGTACCGGATCGTCTCCGGGACGCGCTCCGCGGCCTTCGCCGCCGCTGTCTGCTTCATCTCCTGGAACTTCCTCGTCCCGACGGCGATGGCGACGAACGGCTTGACGACGCTGGCCTGCGCGTCGATCGTCTTCTGCACCTCGCGGGTGATCATCGCGAAGAGCCGGTCGGACTTCGGCCCGCGCAGCACCGCTTCCAGGAGGTTCGGGATGGTGATGATCTCGCGCGCGATCATGTCGCCGTAGTCGGCGGCCACCTGGTCACGGCGCTTCTGGAAGATGCCCTGCCAGGTGTAGACGCCGAGGAACCGGCGGGGCTCGCGCGGCAGGAAGATCATCTTGAGGGCGAGCCAGTCGGTGAACCAGCCGATGAGCAGGCCGAACACCGGCAGCACGACCGGCGACTTCGTCAGCGCCCACACCACGAGCTGCACGCAGCCGAGGATGAACCCGAACCAGATGCCCGAGCGGGCGATGAACCGCATCTCGGGCCGGGAGATGTCGCGGATCAGCCGGTTGAGCAGCGCCTTGTCGCGGACGAGGTTCGTCACGACCATGTGCTGGAGGTCGAGGACGTCCTCGATGTTGTCGGCGATCTCCCGCATGATCTTGGTGATCGCCTTCGGTGCCTCGGCCTGCACGCGCTTGAGCAGCAGCTGCTGCGCGCCGTTCGGCAGCACCTCCCACAGCCGCGGCTGGTAGGTCTCCATCACCTCGCGGGTGACGTCCTCGACGACCCGCAGCAGCGGCTGCTCGATCTCCTTCGCGACCTGCTCGGGGTCCAGCCGGGAGAAGATCTCCTTGGGGTCGACGAGGTTGGTCGTCAGCATCTCGGTCGCCGTCGCCGCCATGCGCTCGGCGTTCGCCGGCAGGACACCCTGCCAGCCGAGGAACGGCTTGATCCCGGTGAACTCGAGCGGCCGGAACATCATCTCGATGGCGACGCGCTTGGTGACGTAGCCGATCAGCGCCGCGATGAACGGCATGGTGACGTACACCTGCCAGTGCGTGCCGAAGTCCACGCGCGCACGCTATCGGCCTGACGTCAGTGCGGCAGGAGCAGCACCTGGAGTTCACCCACCTCGTGGCAGCCGCTGGTCAACCGAGGTCGGAATGCCATGCGTTACCGGGGGTTCCCGAATTCGTGATGCATCCGTTTGGCGGTACTTGCGCACGGACCCCAGCTCATTAAGGTGGCCCGATGGTCGCGCCCGAGAAGCCCCACTCCGCCCCGAAGACCGCCCAGTTCGCCGTGGGTGTCCGCGGCTACAACCAGCGCCAGGTCGACGAACGCCTCGCCGAGCTGGCCAAGGAGTTCCGCGAGACCTCCCGCAGCCGCGACGAAGCCGTCGCGACGTCGTCGGACCTTTCCAAGGCCCTCGCGTACGCGCAGAAGGAGCTGGCCGAGACGAAGGCCGCCCTGGCCAGGATGAGCTCGAGCCCGTCCGGCGCCGGCGCCATGGCCGAGCGCGTCCGGATGATGATGCAGCTGGCCGAGGAGGAGATCGCCGACCTCCGCTCGGCGGCGGAAGCGGACGCGGCATCGACCCGCGACCAGGCCGACAAGTACGCGCACGAGACCCGCCGCACGGCCGACAAGCTGGCGAAGGACGCGGAAGAGGAGCGCGCGCGCCTGCGGTCCGAGGCGAAGGGCGAGATCGAGAAGCTGAACGCGGCGGCGGGCGCGAAGAGGGTCGAGCTGGCCGCGGCGGCCGAGCGGTCGCGCAAGGAAGCGGACGCGAAGGCCGAGGCCGCGGCGGCGGAGGCTCGCGCGGAGGCGGACCGGGTCGCCGCGGAGGAGCTGGCCGCGCGGAAGAAGGCGTTCGACGAGGAGAACGCGCGGAAGAAGCAGGAGACCGAGGCGGCGCTGGCCTCGGCGAAGTCCCAGCAGGCCACGGCCGACCAGAACCGGAAGCTGGCTCTGGATCTGCGGTCGAAGGTCGCCGAGCGGATCGCGGCGACGGATGTGGCGGTCCAGGAGGCCATGCGGTTGCTGGCACCGGTCGAAGAGGCGCCCGCGGCTGCGAACGGGGACCGAAAGCCGACTCCGGCGCCGGCTGCGAAGGCACCGGCCGCACCTCCCGCTGCTCCCGCGAAGGCCTGACCCTTCCCCTCAAGACGCCGGCGCCTCTCGGATCCTCGAGAGGCGCCGGGCCATTTTTGAAACCCGCACGAATCCCCCGGCCGGGTAGGTGGCCGAAGCTCGTGGGTGGCTGGCAGTCTGCAGGGCAGCTGCTTGATCACCCACGAGACGGGACCCCTGCATGATCCTCGAGACCGAGCGGGCCGCCGTCTGCGCCTACGCGCGCCGGATGGTCGGGGACGGCCTGGTCGTCGGCACCTCCGGGAACGTCTCCCTGCGGGCCGGGGATCTCGTCGCCGTCACCCCGACCGGCGTCCCGTACTCGAGCATGAACCCGGCCGACGTCGCCGTCGTCGACCTCGGCGGACAGGTCGTCGACGGCTCGCTCAAGCCGACCAGTGAGCTGCCGATGCACCTGTCCGTGTACTGGGACGTGCGGGATCCCGACCGCGAGCCCGTCACCGCCGTCGTCCACACGCACTCGCCGCACGCCACCGCCGTGTCGACCCTCGTGCGCGAGGTGCCGCCGATCCACTACATCCTCGCCACGATCGGCCCCTCGGTGCGTGTCGCGCGCTACGCCACCTACGGCACTCCCGAGCTCGCTGCGGCCGTCCTCGAAGCTCTGGAGGGGCGCCGCGGCTGCCTGATGGCCAACCACGGCACCCTCACCTACGGCGACGGCCTCGAAGCCGCCTACCACCGGGCCCAGCAGCTCGAGTGGGCGTGCCGGGTGTGGCTGCTCGCGCAGAGCGCCGGCCGGCCGAGCCTGCTGCCGCCACCCGAGGTGGCCAACGTCGTCGACCGGCTGCGGGGCTACGGCCAGAACGGGCAGAACTAGGACGCCAGCGCGTCGACGGCGTGGACCGCGTCCAGCAGCTCCGCCACTGTCGGGTCGTCGACCGCCTCCTTGATGCACTGCCACAGCTGGAGGTTCGCCATCGCCCAGCGCGAGTACGTCGCCGCCGCGTCGGGGTTGTAGAAGTAGTAACCCTCGTCGTGGACGTCGCACTGCTCGCCGACGATCTTGTGCGCCAGCTCGCGCAGGCTCAGCCCGTTCTCGCGCAGGTACCGGTGCGCGAGCACCACCGGCGTCACCGGCAGCGCCTTGAACAGCGTGTCCGCGTCGCTCAGCGCCTGCGCCTCCAGCGAAATGTCGCGGCCGCGGGTGGCCATTTCGGCCTCGTCGATGATCTCGTCGATCCAGCGCGCCACCCGCGGTGCGACCCCGCACTCCGCGAGGATCTCCAGCCGCAGGCTCCGGCCCGCCGCCGCGGGCGAGTCGCGGAGCACCAGGTAGTTGACGTCGTGCACCAGTGCCGCGACCTCGACGACGGCGCGGTCCGCCCCGTTGTGCTGGGCGAAACCGGCCGCCTTCGCGCGGACGAAGCTCACGTGGTGCCAGCCGTGGAACGGCAACCGTTCGGCATAGCGGCGGCATAGCCGGTGAACCCGGTTTTCGACGGCGTCGATGGTCACATGGTCGATCGTGCTTTCCTGCGTGCGCATACACCTCTCCGATCCCGGCCGTGGTGTTCAGACGGGTGGAGTAATGGTAAGCGCCGTTGACGCCGGTGTGTAGCTAGATGCGGTCGGCCAATTCCCCCAATCGGCTCTCTACCGGAACGTGACGATGGCCGATTCCCGTGGCGGGGTCGAAAGAAAGACTGAAACTGCTCACCGGGCGTGATTTCACGAGGAACGTCATCGTGCCGTCGGCCGCTTCGGGGATGCGGTGGAATTCGTCGGCCAGCATGCGAGCGCAGGAGCCGGCCTGGCACAACGTCCTTCTGCGCCGCCGCGCGGACGCGATCAGCCCGGTGCTCGCGTCGATCATCGTCTCGTATCTTTCGTGGACGTAGTTGCCACGGAGAATGGTGGTGCAGAAGTGGTACCTGTGGTTGTGCACGGAATCCGCGTACCCCTCCCGCCAGTCGTCCTGCGCCTTGTATTCGTGCAGCCAGAAGGAGAACGGGTCGGACGGCGAATCGAGCAGGCACCACGCGAAGTGCGTGGTCGTTTCCCGGGACGAGCGCAGCATGTTCGCGGCCTGCGCCGTGCTCAACGTGCGGAGTTGTTCGCGCAGCTCGTCACGCAGGCCGGGCCGGGCGGCCCACGGCCGGAACCAGCCGTCGACCGCGCGCCAGCCGGTGGCGAGCGGGAACTCGGCCGAACGCAGGCGCGTGGTCAGTTCGGACAGGGGGGACAGGCGGGTGAGCAAGGTCAGCTCCCTAGCTCGGCGACTTCGGAGAACTCCGCGCGGAAGGCGTGGAACTTGCCTTCCAGCTCACGGAACTGCTCCTCGGACAGGGGTGATCCGGTGATCTTTTCGAACAGGGCCAGGAAGTCCGTCCGCATGGTGGCGGACGTGATGCGGAAGTGGCGGCCGGTCCGGGACTGCGAGACGCGCACGAACTCGGCGCGTTCCATGTTGTAGAGGAAGGAACCTTCGGTGAACCGCAGGGTCCGCGGGTACAGCTTCGTGGCGCCGCGGACGTCGCTGTAGAGCGACACCCACACGCTGTCGTCGAACAGTTCCAGCCGGTCCAGCGGCGGGTCCGCGACCACGGTGATGTCGACCTGCGCGCAGCGGCTGCGCGCCAGGAAGAGGCCGACGAGCCCGATCCGGATCTCTTCGTCGAGCCGGGTCTGGATCTGTTCGGAGTCGACGTCGCCGGCTTCGCGGCGCAGCAGGTAGCGAGCGCGCCCGCTGATCGCGCTGGCGTCACGCGGATCGGCGATGACGGCCCGGAGTTCGCGTTCCGTGCGGGAAAGCAACAGGCGGGCGGCGGCGTGCCGCCCGGAGAAGCCGCGGAAGAAGTACTGCCGGGTCGCGTTCAGGTCGGCCATCAGCGCTCGGTTGAACGCGGGATCGGGGTCGGTGGTCGCCTCGAACACATCGGTGGGGAAGAACTCCTTGTTCAGCGCGCGGTATTCGGAGCTCAGGTCCTCCAGCGCGCGCCGGCTTTCTTCGATCACCGGGGTCACCAGCGCTTTCTGCGAAGCGCTGGCGGTGATCAGCGTGCTGCCGAATCCCACGATCGCGGAGATCAGGGTGCCGGTGCCCAGCGACGTCACCAGGTTCTTCCCGGTGCCGGGGTCCATCAGGCCGGCGAGCCACAAGCTGAGGCCGGCGACGACGACGAGCACCGTGAGGAGCAAGCTCGTCCTGGTCCAGAAGATCTCCTGCAGTGGGGTACGGCGGCGGGATCCGCCATCCGCGGCCACTTGCTTCACCTCCCTCGAACCACCCGAACGGACGAATGCGTAAAGTGTCTGTTCGAGCGCGGGGAGTCACTTTACGCGCCTGACGGGACGCGCGAAATAAGAGATTCGGGGGACAAGGATGACGGACGGACGTCACTCTCGGCAATAATTAACCAGGTTGCCGAGTTTTCCGAAAATCGCGGAAAACCCGGCTCAAAGGGTGGCCGGCAGACCCTTTTCGTACCAGTCCGGCCCGGGTTCGGCCGTGATCAGGAAATCCACGACGACGGGTGCGGGTGCCGGGTGGATCTCCGGATGATCGCGTTCGCCGCGCGCGGGGTCCACCGGCCAGGCCAGTTTTTCCGTGTCGAGCGAAAACTCCCCGCCGGCACCCGTACGGTTGCCGCGCGCGTCCAGGCGTGACCACCTGCCGTGCAGGTACACGGCATTCAGCCCGTGCAGCGCGGAGAGCTCCTGGTAGCAGAACCCGGCCGGGATCCCTTGCGCCCGCAGCAAAGCGGCGAGCAAGTGCGCCTTCGCGTAGCAGATTCCGACGCGCTCGCGCAGGACGTCCGACGCCCGCCAGGTGACACGCGGATCGCGTGCGTCGATCACGTGCTCGACTTCGTCCCGGACGAAGAGGAACGCGGCTTTCGCGCGCACGACGGGATCTTCGCTCGCGGGCGCCAGTGCCTCGGCCCGGGCGCGGATCGACGGGTGTCCGTGATCGACGACGGCATCGGCGGCGAGGTAGTCACTCAGCCGATCGGACGTGGGCGACGGAGCGGGACTCATCCGCCCATCCTGACAGGCTCGGCCATTCGGGCGAGCATCCTTTTCGGGGCCGCGACGCTCCGCGTTCGCCGGTCACGGAAGGTAAAACTCGGGCGAAGAGCCGGTCCAGCGCAATTCCGCGGGCAGGTGACCGACGTCGTTGTACGTCAGCAGCGCGGCCGGGCGCCCCGGCGAGTAGCGGATCACGGTGAGCGCGGCGTTGGCGTGGTCGAGGGCGAGCCACCGCCACGGCGGCGCGTCCTGCGAGGCGCGCGCGAGCCAACCGGCGAGGAAGTTGTGTGTGACGAGCACTTCGTAGCGCGTCTCGGCGCCCGGCACGGGTCCGGTGAACCGCCGCTCGGCCTCGGCGGCCCGTTCTTCGTCGGCGGGCGGGAGTTGCCGCGCGAAGGCGTGCAGGAGATCGCCGGAGGTCTCGGGCAGTTCCTCGCGCATCGGCGTGTAGGGGACGAAGTCGTCGGCCGCTTCGTCGACGTAGATGGGAACGCCGGGGAGCTGGGTGGCGAGGAGCGCGGCGGTCTGCGAGGCGCGTGGGAGGGGGCCGTGGTGGACGGCGGTGACGGGGACCTCGCGCAGCCGCCGCCCGAGCAGGACGGCCTGCTGCCGCCCGGCGTCGGTGAGTTCGCCGGTGGGTGCCGCTTCCCCGTGGCGGGTGAGGAAGAGATACCGCGTCGCGAGCATCAGCCGACGGGGACGAGCGCGCCTTCGGGGCCCTGGCTGGGTACGAACTGGGCGACCAGCCGGATCGGCGCGGGGTGCGGGGGCAGGACGGTCGAGGCGAAGGGCGTGATCGTGTAGTCGCGGCCGCTGTTGGTCTGGAGGTGGACGCTCACGTGGACGTTGCGATCGGCGGGGACCTCGAAGGAGACGGAACCCCACGAGACGATGTACTGGCGGCCGTCGATGCCGGCGATCGGGGCGTACGCGCGGACGGTGTGGCCGAGGTGGGGGATATCGATCGCGAGCAGCCTGCGGGGGCCGGTGTGGTGGTCGACGTACGGGATCACGCCGGGCGTCTGGGCCAGCTCGCTCATACGGCGATTGTCGCTGATCATGTCGGCGAGGGTTGATGCGACCCGGTGTGGTTCGGTGGGGTGGTGTGGGCGAGGGCTGGCTTGGGCCGCGCTGTCTGCCGAAGCTTTAGAACTGGTAGTACAAGAACGGGCTGAACGTTCCTGTTGCGATCAGGATCGCCGCGTACACCAGGCCTACCGTCATCACGCCGATGCGCAGCGCCGTTGCCGGCCTGCTGCGGGACGACTCCAGCAGCGGCCCCGTCACCGGGTGGGCCGGGAGCAGGAATACCGCCAGTGCCGCCAGGAGCAGCACCAACCGCTGGTTCGTGAACGCCTCCTTGACGCTCGCGCCCAGGCCGTCGAAGTTGGGGATCAGCATGTGGCCGATCATCGACAGCGCGTTGCCCAGGTCCGCCGAGCGGAAGAACACCCAGCCGAACACCACCAGGAGCATCGTCAGCGCGCGGCGCAGGTACCTCTTCCAGCGCACCGCCGGGTCCAGGTCGAGGGCGAAGCGGCGCTCGATCACCAGGAGCGCTCCGTGGTAGCAGCCCCACACCAGGAACGTCCACTGCGCGCCGTGCCAGAAACCCGTCAGGACGAACACTATGCACAAGTTGCGGTAGGTGTGCGCCGCGCCGTTCCTGTTGCCGCCCAAGGGGATGTACACGTAGTCGCGGAACCAGCGGGACAGGCTCATGTGCCAGCGGCGCCAGAACTCCGTGATCGTCACCGACGAGTACGGGCGCGCGAAGTTCTCCGGGAGGCGGAAGCCCAGCATGCGGCCGAGGCCGATCGCCATGTCCGAGTAGCCCGAGAAGTCGAAGAACAGCTGGAGTGTGTAGCCGATCGCGCCGAGCCACGCCGTGGCGAACGTCATCTGGTCGGGTGGCACCTTGAAGCACGCCTCGACCAGCGGGCTCAGCGAGTCGGCGATGATCGTCTTCTTGCACAGGCCCAGCGCGAACCGGGGGAAGCCCGCCGCGAGGTCGTCGAGGCGGTGGGAACGCAGCTGCGGCAGCTGGTCGGCGATCTCGCGGTACCGCACGATCGGGCCGGCCACCAGCTGCGGGAACATCGCGATGTACGCGGCGAACGACACCGGGTTCCGCAGCGCCTGCCGCTCGCCGCGGTAGATGTCGACCACGTACGAAATGTGGTGGAACGTGTAGAACGAGATGCCGATCGGCACGACCAGGCTCGCCACCGGCACGCTGCCGCCGAACCAGTGTGCGACAGCCGCGATCTGCTGCGTCGCGAACCCGGCGTACTTCCAGATCACCAGCACCGTGACGTCGAGCGCCACCACCGCGATGAGGATCTTGCGCCGCCGTCCGCCGTCGAGGTCGAACGGGTTCGGCGCCAGCAGCGGGCCGGCCAGGAAGTTGACGACCATGCAGCCGAGCAGCAGGAACACGAACGGCCCGGCGCCGATCGTGTAGAACAGCAGGCTGCCGACCGCGACGATGCCGTTTCGCCACGTCCGCGGGCACACCAGCACGGCGATGAGCACCGCCGGCATGAAATACCACAGGAACAGTGGCGAAACGAACGACATCGGGTCCCCTCGGTTTATCCGACGGTGACCTTAACCCGAGTGGGTGGTGGTGTCAGACCCGACCGGCGAGACGGCGGCGCCGCGCCACCTCGGCCAGCAGCACACCCGCCGCGACCGACGCGTTCAGCGACTCCACGCCCGCCGCCATCGGGATCGACACCGTCGCGTCGCACGTCTCGCGCACCAGACGCGACAGGCCGCGGCCCTCCGAGCCCAGCACGATGACGAGCGGGTCGGCGGCCAGGTTCAGCTCGTCGATCTCCACCGAACCGTCGGCGTCCAGGCCCACCAGCATCAGGCCGTCGTTCGCCCACGCCTTGAGCTGGCGGGTGAGGTTGGTCGCCACCGCGATCGGCAGCTTGGCCGCCGTCCCGGCGCTCGTGCGCCACGCCACCGCCGTCATGCCCGCGCTGCGCCGCTCGGGCAGCAGCACGCCGTGGGCGCCGAACGCGGCCGCCGAGCGGATCACCGCGCCCAGGTTCCGCGGGTCGGTGACGCCGTCGAGCGCGACGAACAGCGGCACCTCGCCGGAGTTGCGCGCCGCCGCCATCAGGTCGTCCGGGTGGGCGTACTCGAACGGCGGGACCTGCAGGCCCAGGCCCTGGTGCACGGCCCGGTTCGTCTTGCGGTCCAGCTCCTCGCGCGGGATCTCCAGGATCGAGATGCCCTTGTCGCCGGCCAGCCGGACGGCGTCGTTCACGCGGTCGTCGATCTCGATGTTCAGCGCGACGTACAGCGCGGTCGCGGGGACACCCGCGCGCAGCGCCTCGACCACCGGGTTGCGCCCGGCGATCAGCTCCGGCTTGTCGGCCTTCTTCTGCCGGGCCTGGTCGCGCTTGGTCGCGGCGTTGTTCGAGCGGTAGGCCTTGTGCCCGGGGCGGTCCTCCGCCTTCGGGGTCGGGCCCTTGCCCTCGAGGGCCTTGCGGCGCTGACCGCCCGAGCCGACGACGGCGCCCTTCTTGGTGCCCGTCTTGCGGATCGCGCCCTGGCGCCGCGAGTTGCCTGCCATGGTGAAAGTTTCCTTGCTTTGTAACGGGATCAGTCGGACTTGACTGTCCACTGAGGACCGTTGGGGGTGTCCTCCACCACGATGCCCGCCTGCTGGAGGCGGTCACGGGCGGCGTCCGCACGGGCGAAGTCCTTCTCGGCGCGGGCCTGCTGGCGCTCGGCCAGCAGCCCTTCGACGATCCGGGACAGCGCGTCCTTGGTGGGCGAGCCGGAACCGCCCGCCTCCGACCAGCGCGCGGACAGCGGGTCGAGGCCGAGCACGTCGGTCATCGCGCGGACGGCCGCGGCGAATTCGAGTGCCTTGGAGGTGTCGCCCGCGTCGAGGGCGGCGTTACCGTCCCGCACCGTGGTGTGAACCACGGCGAACGCCTGCGGGGTGGCCAGGTCGTCGTCGAGCGCGGCGGCGAACTCGGCCGGGATGGAGCCCAGCGTGACCTCGCCGGACTGCGCGGCGCGACGCAGGAACGTCTCGATCCGCCGGTAGCCCTGCGCGGCTTCGGACAGCGCGCCGTCGGAGTACTCGATCGTCGACCGGTAGTGCGGCTGCACCAGGTAGTAGCGCAGCTCGGGCGCCCGGTAGTGCTCCAGCATCGACGGGATCGACACGGTGTTGCCGAGCGACTTCGACATCTTCTCGCCGGACATGGTCACCCAGGCGTTGTGCAGCCAGACCCGCGCGAAGGCGTCGCCCGCCGCGTTCGACTGGGCGCGCTCGTTCTCGTGGTGCGGGAAGACCAGGTCGATGCCGCCGCCGTGGATGTCGAACTCCGCGCCGAGGTACGATGTCGCCATCGCCGAGCACTCCAGGTGCCAGCCCGGCCGGCCGGGGCCCCACGGCGTCGGCCACGACGGCTCGCCCGGCTTCGCGCTCTTCCACATGGTGAAGTCGCGCGGGTCGCGCTTGCCGCGTGTCGGCGTCTCGCCCTGCTGGACGTCCTCCAGCACCTGGCCGGACAGCTTGCCGTACTCGTCGAACGACTTGACCGAGAAGTAGACGTCGCCGTCCGCGACGTAGCCGTGGCCGCTCTCGATGAGGCGCTCCATCAGCTCGACCATCTGGGTGACGTGCCCGGTCGCGCGCGGGTTGATCGACGGCGGCAGGCAGCCGAGCTGCTCGTACGCCTCCTCGAAGGCGCGCTCGTGCGTCGCGCCCCACTCCCACCACGGCCGGTCGTTCTCGGCCGCCTTGGTGAGGATCTTGTCGTCGATGTCCGTGACGTTGCGGACCAGCAGCACGTCCAGTCCACTGTGGACGAGCCAGCGGCGCAGGACGTCGTAGTTCAGGACGCCGCGGACGTGCCCGATGTGCGGCACGCCCTGCACGGTGGCACCACACACGTAGATCGACGCCATTCCGCTACGGACGGGTCGGAACTCCCGCACGCTCCGGGTCGCTGTGTCGAAAAGGTGAAGGGCCACCCTGAAAGGGTACGGGGTGGGCGTGAGCGACGTCGCAGGCCCTAACCGACGCCGTGCGTGCGCAGCGCCGTGAGCAGGGCGTCCGGCCGTTCGGCGGTGGGCAGCGGGTCGACCAGCGCGAACTCGCAGCCGAGCGCGCGGGCGCCGCCGTCGGCCTCTTCGCTGTCGCCGACCATCAGCGTCTCGGTGGCCGGGACGCCGAGCGACTGCACGGCCTTGCGGAAGATCTCCAGCTCCGGCTTGATGGCCCCGACCTCGAAGGACAGGACGAACTCGTCGACGTAGGCGTCCCACCCGCGCGCGGTGAAGGCCGGCCGGATGTCGAAGGCGATGTTGCTCAGCACGCCGACCTTGAGCCCGCGCTCGGCGGCGGCCTTCAGCGCGGCTTCGGTGTCCGGGTACGGCGTCCACTGGCTGGGATCGATGAGCCGGTTGTAGAGGGCTTCGGCCTGGTCGGCGTGCGGCACGCCGGACTTCTTGAGGACCTCGAGGTAGACCTTCCGGTGCAGCCCGGGGTCGCGGTCGCGGTGGTGCCAGGCGTGCTGGTGCTCGGCGTCGAGCTCGACGACCTGCCCGACCGGCGCGGTCATCCGGCGCATCAGCTCGGCCTGCGCCTCGATGTCGAGCCGCGTGCCCTCGTGGTCGGTCAGCTCGGCGAGCCACGACTCGTCCTGCTCGAGCCGGAAGAGCGTGCCGGAGAAGTCGAACAACACCGCCCTGATCGTCATGGGATTCAGCCTAACGGGATCCTCAGGCCGAATGCCCTGTGATGTGTTCGGGAACAACGCGGACGAGCACGCGCACGACCTCCGGCGGCTCGGGCGGGAACTCCGTGCCGGTGTACTTGCGGGCCAGCTCGTCGTTCAGCTCGCGGCCGCCTTCGACGGTGACCTCGGCGCGGCCGCGGATCTCGACGTAGTTCTCCGGATCGGCCAGGTCGAAGACGGAAAGCGAGACGCGCGGGTCACGGCGGATGTTGCGTTCCTTGCGCCGGCCCTGGACGGTCACGAAGACCACGGTGTCGCCGTCCCGGCGCGCCCAGACGACGGAGCTCTGCGGCGAGCCGTCGGCGTTGGTGGTGGCGACGACCGGGTAGTTGCGGCCGTCGAGCAGGGCCTTCGTGGCCTCGTTGAATGTCACACCCATGGTCTGGACCCTATTTCACGTTCCCGGCGATCTTCTCGGCTTTCAGGCGGACGATCACGCGCTCGGTCTCCGGGCCTTCCGGCGGCGGGTCCTGGGCGAGGTACTTGTGGCTGAGGGCTTTCGGGAGGGCCTTGTCCGGATCGGGGGTGATCTCGGCGGTGCCGCGCAGCTGCGTGTGCCGGTACGGGTTCGCGGCGTCGGTGATGGAGATGCCGAGGCGGGGGTCGCGCCGCAGGTTGCGGACCTTCCGGCGGTCCTCGGTCGCGCTGAAGACGAGATCGCCGTCGTCCAGGCCGACCCAGACGACGGAGGTCTGCGGCCCACCGTCGGGGTCGATCGTGGCGACGGTGGCGAAGTTCTTGCCGTCGATCAGCGCGCGGACGTCGTCCGAGAGGGTGAGGGCCATATCACGCCGAACCGGCGCCGGCCTACTACGTGCGAGCCAGCAGCAGCGCCGTCGCGAAGGCCGCGATGCCCTCGCCGCGGCCCGTCAGCCCCAAGCCGTCCGACGTCGTCCCCGACACGCTCACCGGACCGCCCACCGCCTCCGACAGCACCTTCTGCGCCTCCTCGCGCCGCTTCCCGACGCGTGGCGCGTTGCCCACGATCTGCACCGAAGCGTTCCCCATCCGCCAGCCCGCCCGCTCGATCAACCCGCGGACCTCCACGAGCATGTCCGCTCCGTGAGCGCCGTCCATCCGGGGATCGCCGGTGCCGAACACCGCGCCGAGATCACCCAAGCCCGCCGCCGACAGCAGCGCGTCGCACAGCGCGTGCGCTGCCACGTCGCCGTCCGAGTGGCCCGCGCAGCCGTCCACGCCCGGCCACAGCAGGCCCGCCATCCAGCACTCACGGCCCGCTTCGACCGGGTGGACGTCGACCCCGTTGCCGATCCTCACAGCGTCTCCTCGTTCTTCGGTGCCGCCGCGATCGCCTCGGCCAGGGACAGTTCGAAATCGGTCGTGACGCGCATCGCGTCGGGGTGCCCGGGCACCGTCGCCGCGCCGGTGACGTCCCAGGGTTCGGCCGACCGGAAGGCCTCGAGCGTGTAGCCGATCGGGGTCTGGGCCGTGCGCAACCGGGTCCGATCCTCCGTGCGGACGATGAGCGAAGCCTCGGTCATCTTCACCGTGTCCGCCATCGGCAGCACCGGCACCACAATGGGGGAGTCACCGACCGCGTTGATGACATCACGCACGGTTGCCGCAGGAATGAAGGCTCGCAGGGCGTCGTGGAGGAGTACAACTGAGTCACGGGGAAGATCGGGCTCGACGGCGGCGAACGCCTGCCGGAGCGAGCCGGGGACGACCCGGCACGGGAGGCCGCGGAGGGCCTCCGAAAATGACTGCGCACACCGCTGGGGGGCCGCCACGAGCACCAGATCGATCTCCGGCACTCCGAGCAGCCCCCGCACGGTGTGCGTGAGTAGCGCCTCACCATGGACCGGCGTGAGAGCGAGCTCTCCGTCGGAGGCATGATGTGCGACGGTCACGATCACGACGACGTTCATCGGTTCGCGATCGTAGAGGCACCCACCCGCCCGTCGGGCGAATGCCCTGGGCTCAGACCGTCGCGGTTTCCAGAACTTCGTCGAGGAGGACTTCAGCCTTGTCCTCGTCGGTGCCCTCCGCGAGCGCGAGCTCGCTGACCAGAATTTGCCGCGCCTTCGCCAGCATGCGCTTCTCGCCGGCTGAAAGTCCGCGGTCCTTCTCTCGCCGCCAGAGGTCGCGCACCACTTCGGCCACCTTGTTCACATCGCCGGAGGCGAGCTTCTCGAGGTTGGCCTTGTACCGACGAGACCAGTTCGTTGGTTCCTCGGTGTGCGGAGCACGCAGCACATCGAAGACCTTGTCCAGTCCCTCTTGCCCGACGACATCGCGTACGCCTACGATCTCGGCGTTGTCAGCGGGCACGCGAACCGTGAGATCCCCTTGCGCGACCTTGAGGACGAGGTACTTCTTTTCCTCGCCCTTGATCACGCGGGTCTCGATGGCTTCGATGAGTGCGGCACCGTGGTGCGGGTAGACGACGGTCTCTCCGACCTTGAAAACCATGTGTCCTCTGCCCCTTTCGCTGACCCCATCCTATCACGGTCCGCCAGTGCCCACCTAGTGGGCCGGACTCGTCCTCGCAGGTCAGCGGCCTGAGCGGGGGTTGACAAACGTCCGACCCCCATGCTCATGCAGGTGACCGGGACGGGTTTCGCCGGGCCAGAGGAAATCCTTTGTGGACGGTTGATCTTGGGTGCAACCCACACCGGTTCTGCCCGGGAGATCGCCCCCGGCTAGTCTTCGCGGGTAGTAGGCCGTGGAAAGAGGGAAGGACTGCGTCGTGAGGCTGCAGAATCGCCGCGTGCTCGGTGCGGGTGTGCTGGTCATCGGTGCTGCGCTCGTGCTCGCCGGGTGCGGGGCCGGTCAGATCACCCAGACCGCCACGCAGCAGGCCGCGGTCAACGGTACGCATGCGCAGGTCAAGAACATCGTGCTGCGTGACGCCGCGGTCCAGTACCCGACGTCCGGCCCCGGCTACCCGGTCGGCGCCACCCCGTCGCTGACGCTGACGATCGTGAACCTGGACCCCCAGGACGACTCGCTCGTCTCGGTGACTTCCGAGGACGGCGCCCAGGCGACCGTCGGCGGTTCGAAGACCGTCGTCGCCGGGCACTCCCTGGTGATCGGCCCGGACGACGCCGTCGAGTCCACCAATGAGGTGCAGACCACACCGCCGAGCGCGCCCGGCTCGTCGTCGACGGCCCCGTCGTCGACCGGCACCAGCTCGACCCCCACCGGTTCGGAGACGAACAGCCCGGGCCACCTGACGGCGTCGCCGACCTCCGAGGTCCCGTCGTCCGGTCCGGCCGCGACGCCGACCGCGCCCGAGAAGGTCGGTCAGGCCACCGTGAAGCTGGCCGCGCTGAAGAAGCCGCTCTGGCCGGGCCAGACCATCAAGGTGACGTTCGTCTTCCAGAACGCAGGTCCGGTCACCGTCGAGCTGCCCGTCGCGGCTCCGGCGCACGTCAAGGAGTAGGTCCCCGGTTTTGTCGGTGGTCGCCGATAGCCTCGCGGGGTGAAGAAAGGGACCACCTACCGCTGCGCGAGCTGCGGCTACGAAGCGGCCAAGTGGCTGGGCCGGTGTCCGGAGTGCCAGGAGTGGGGCACCCTCGAGGAACGCGGGGCTCCGGCCAGGCCGGCCATCCAGCGCGTCGCCGCCGGGGCACCCAGTGCGCCCGCGCGGCCGATCGGCGAGGTCGACGTCGAAGCCGCTCGAGCTCGCCGCACCGGTGTCTCGGAGCTCGATCGGGTGCTGGGCGGCGGCCTGGTGCCCGGCGCCGTGGTGCTGCTCGCGGGTGAGCCGGGCGTCGGCAAGTCGACTCTGCTGCTCGAAGTCGCGTACCAATGGGCGAAGACGGTCGACCGTTCCCTGTACGTGACGGGCGAGGAGTCCGCGGGCCAGGTCCGGCTGCGCGCCGAACGCACGGGGAACGTCCACGACCTCATGTACCTGGCCGCCGAGAGCGATCTTTCGGCCATCCTCGGGCACGTCGACGACGTCAAGCCGGGCATGCTGATCGTCGACTCCGTGCAGACGATGGCGTCGCCGCAGGTCGAGGGCTCACCGGGCGGGGTGACGCAGGTCCGCGCGGTGACGTCCGGGCTCGTCGCGCTCGCCAAGGAGCGCGGGCTGCCGGTCGTGCTGGTGGGCCACGTCACGAAGGACGGTTCGGTGGCCGGCCCGCGCGTGCTGGAACACCTGGTGGACGTGGTGCTGCAGTTCGAGGGCGACAAGCACTCGACGCTGCGGATGCTGCGCGGCATCAAGAACCGGTTCGGCGCGTCCGACGAGATCGGCTGCTTCGAGCTGCAGGAAGAAGGCATCGTCGGGGTGCCGGACCCGTCGGGGCTGTTCATCAGCCACACGGCGGAGCCGGTGCCGGGTACGGCGATCACGGTGTCGATGGAAGGCAAGCGGCCACTGCTGGGCGAGGTCCAGGCGCTGGTCTCGTCGACGTCGGCACCGCAGCCGCGCCGCGCGGTCAGCGGTCTCGACTCCGCGCGGGTGGCGATGGTCCTGGCGGTGCTGGAGAAGCGCGGCGGCCTGAAGCTCGGCGACAAGGACGTCTACACGGCCACGGTCGGCGGTATGAAGATCACCGAGCCGGGGATCGACCTGGCGCTGGTGCTCGCCCTGACGTCGTCGTTCGAAGACGTCGCGTTGTCACCGCGGCTGGTGTCTGTGGGCGAAGTGGGGCTGGCCGGCGAGATCCGCCGCGTGCCGAGCGTGAGCCGCCGCCTGGCGGAGGCGGCCCGGCTGGGGTTCACGCACGCGCTGGTGCCGCCGGACTCCGGGAAGCCGCCGGCGGGGATCCGGGTCTTGGAGGTCGCGAACGTCGCGGACGCGCTGAACGCGGCCAGCCACGCCCGCTGATCACCCGGACGTCCGGGTGATCGCGAAGGAGTACAACGTCTCCGGGTCGAGCGCGGAAGGGGGCGGAACCGGGCTCTCGGGCCTGGTGGTCGTCGTGGACGGCGGACCTGAGACGCTGCTCGAAACGGGCGGATTTCTGCTGTTGCTCATGACCACTTCACTGCTGCGGGTGGGCGTCGGCGCGAATACGGTGCGGGCGTCCCAGGCCAGCAACTGCGCCGTTGCCGGGTCGAGGAAGACGTGCTGACCCGAGTCCTTCGCGCCGAGGACCGTGGCGGGCCGGCCGTCCGAGGTGTGCCCGGGTACCACGAACGCGCCGGCGATCTCGGCGAACGCGTCGCGCAACCCGAACCGGACGTCCTTCCGGACCAGACCCGTCTCCAGCACGCTTCGCACCATGCCGAGCGCCTCCGTGGCGGTGTGCACCTTCCCGCTGTCGTGGAAGCTGATGGTGTCGAAGTTCAGGCGCTTGGCCAGCTTCGCCCGGTCGGGGGTGAGCGAGGCGATGAAGGCCGCGTCCGGCGTCAGCCAGTTCTGGAACGGCGTGTTCCAGGTCGGCTTCATCGTCCCGCCCATGTTGGGGGGCCCGGGGAACCAGCCGCCCCGGCCGTACTCGTCGAAGGGCGTCTGACTCACCTGGACCTTCTTCTGTTCGTCGGACGACAACCCCGTCACGGCGCCGGTCCACTTCGTGCGCCGGTGCCAGATGCCGGTGGGGTCGGCGGGGATCCACAGCTCGACCTTCTGCTGGATGTCGGCCGGGTGGCCCTCGAGGCTCTCCGGCAGCCATTGGAGCTTCTGCGCGTAGTGGAACTCGCCGGGTTCGAGCGGGCGGTCGAGGTCGGCGAGGGTCGCCGCGGGCCGGACCGGCTCCGGGGCAGGCGGCCGCAGCGAAACGACGATTCCGAGCCCGCCCACCAGCGTGACGACGGCCGCGGCCACCGCGATCCACCGCCAGGTCCCGCGGCGGGGAGCGGCCGGCGGTGCCTCCGAGGTACCGGCCGCGGCCATCAGGGACGCGCGGGCGAAGGCCAGCCCGTCGTCCTCGTCGACGTCGTCGTGCAGGTCCGACAGCGCCGCGTCGAGTTCGGCGTCGGACCAGATCTTCCGGACGTTGTCTTCACGCAAGGTCCTGCACCTCCTCTTGAGCCGGGGCGTTCGTCCTGAGCCAGCGTCTGATCCGGTGCAGCCGGGACCGGACGGTACCCGGCGGGATGCCGAGCGCTTCCGCGACCTCGGCCGGTTCCAGCCCGGCCCACGACACGAGCAGGAGCGTGTCGCGGTCGGCGGGGTTGAGCTTGGCCAGCGCGCCGGCGAGCTGGGCGGCGCGGACCTGGGCGTCGACCTGCTCGGCGACGCGGCCGTCGTGGCCCGCGTGGCTGGTGTCGCCGGTGCGGGCGAGCCGCGCGGTGGCCTGCAGGCCGCGCAGTTCGGAGCGGATGTGGTGGCGCAGCAGGTTGGTCGCGATGCCGTAGAGCCACGACCGGGCGGTGCCGAGCTCGGGCCGGTAGCTCTCGCGGCGCCGCAACGCGACGAGGAACGTCTCGGCGACGAGGTCGTTCGCCGGCTCGGCGCCGACCCGCCGGGCCAGGTACCGGCGCAACGCCGCAGCGTGGGCGTCGAAGAGACGGCCGAACGCCGGCCCGGGCTCGGTTCCGCCCAGGTCAGGGCGGTCGTGCCCCCAGATCTCCGATCCCTCGTGGATCACCTGCATGCCCCCAGTTGCCCGCAGCGCGCGCGAGCGTTCACGGGCGAACCTACCTTTGTCGTGATCCATCCGGGGTGGGTGAGAGACGGAGGGCGGATTCCGCCGGGATCATGCCTCGGTGAGGCGTTGGCCAACCGGCGTCACAACTGGGGAAGGACCGTCATGCGCAGATTCAGGCTGGGATTCGTCACGCTCGTCGCCGCCATGGGGCTCGTTTCGCTGCCCGCGGTCGCGAGCGCCACCACCGAAGCCGTGCTCAACATCCAGTACCAGGTCCAGGAGACCGGCTACTGGTGCGGACCCGCCGCGACCCGCATCGCCCTGTCCGCGCGGACCGGGAACGTGCCGAGCCAGGCCACGCTCGCGGCCCAGCTCGGCACGACCACCAACGGCACGGACTGGGTCGGCCAGGTCACCGGTGTCCTCAACGCCGACCTCGGCACGTCCTGGTACGAGACCAAGGAGATGCCGAACGACCCGCCGACGCAGGCGCAGCGCGACCTGCTGTGGAACGACATCGTCCTCGACATCAACAACGGCCACGCGATCGTCGCCAACATCGTCGCGCCGGCGAACAACCACCCGCCGGGCTACCCGAACTACACGATCTACCACTACTTCACGGTCATCGGGTACGACAGCTCCGACCGGACCGTCAAGATCGCCGACCCGGCGAGCTTCGGCGGGAACCAGATCTACTGGCTGAGCTTCGACCAGCTCGCGACGCTGATCCCGCCGAAGGGCTACTCCGCCTAGATCCCCAGCAGTCCCCAATAAACCGCCCAGGGGACGAACACCACGCCGCCGGCGAGCAGCACGCCGAGCCGCGGGGTCCGGTGCCGCCACCACGCCACCGCCGTGCCGATGGTGGCGGCCACCGCGCCCAGTGACAGCAGTTGCAGCGCCAGCCATGCCAGTGGCCGTCCCGCGAGCACCGGGCCCAGGCCCTTGCCCATGGTCGTCTGGATCAGCACGTCCACGACCAGGAAGCCGAGCACCGTGAGCAGCCCGGTCGCCGCCAGCCAGCGGGACGGGCGTGCCGCGCCGCGGCCCAGCCCGAAGCCGAACGCCACCAGCAGGAAAACCAGCACGGCCAGCTGTAGCCACGTCGACTCGTACCAGCTCAGCGGCGTGACCGCGAAGCTCGGCCGGTCCTGCGCGGGCGCCGGGTCGGCGGTCGATGCGGCAGGCAGGTCGTGCACCCACGTGCCCACCAGTTCCAGGTACCCCGGTGCGTAGCCGGGCAGCTCGTCGTAGCCGTCCGTGGTGCGACGCAGCTGGTGCTGCGCGTCCGGGAAGACGCGCAACGTGTAGTGCGCCAACGACTCCTGGAATATTTGCACGGCTTCACCTGGCGGTGTCAGGACGTCCTTCGCGCCCCACAACCCGAGTACCGGCTGACGCAGGCTCTTCAGCACCGCCACCGGGTCGTAGTGCGCCTCCGGGAACACGCTGCCGCCGACGAGCTGACGCATCATCGTCGACGACGCCATCCGCACCATCGAGCCGTCCATTCCCAAGCGCCGCAACTGGTTCTCGATCGCCCACGCCTGTTGTCGCGACGGTTCGACGCCGTTCGCCCCCAGCGTCCCGACGAAAGCGACGTGCTCAGGTGACTTCGACGCCGCCAGTGGCGCGACCCAGCCGCCCTCGCTCAACCCCCACACGCCGACTCGCGATGGATCGACTTCGGGCCGCTTCCGCAACGCCTCGACGGCGGCGAGAGCGTCGTCCGCCAGCGTCGAGTACGACCGCGAGAACTGTGAATAGCCTTCGGTGCGCTTGTCGTAGATGAGTGTCGCGATGCCTTGCCGCGCAAAGGCTTCCGCTTCGATCCGGTGATCGTTCCGGCTGTGTGCCCCCGAGCCGTCGACCATCACCAGGCCCGGCAGCTTCGAGCCGCCGGGTGGTGCGACGACCGTGCCGTGCAACGTCACCCCGCCGTTCGTGAACGTCACGTCCGAGCTGTCCGCCGCCGATGCCGGTGGCGCCCCCGCCGTGACCGCCAGGATCACCCCGGCCAGTAGTAGAGCCCCTCTTCGCATGTGGCTTCCCCTGTCATGTCATTCCCCTGGTTCCGGGAACGCGAGCCAGCGCACGAGCACGCGCCGCGCTTCCGGTGACCGGTCGTCCTCGGCCCGCCAGTACCGGCGGAACAGCTCCATGTAGTCGTTCCAGAAGGCGTGCAGCTCCTCGGCGGTGAGCCAGGTGCCGCCGCGCGCGTAGAGCAGCGAGTCCGGCCAGTCGCCGGGCAGCTCGTCGCGCTTTTCCGCGAACCGGTTGAGCTTTTCGAGGTCTTCCTCGAACCCCTGGCGCTGCATGTCGTCGAACAGCACCCGGGATTCGGCGCTCTGCTCGCTCCGGCGCGGCCAGCGGATGTCCCGCGGCCGCGTCCGCCACCACCGTTCCTTGCCCCGCGCGAGCTCGGGGACGTCTTCGACGAACCCGAAGCGCGCCAGCTCCCGCAGGTGGTAGCTGGTCGCGCCGGTGTTCTCGCCCAGGGCTTGGGCGAGCTTCGTGGCTGTCGCCGGCCCGGCCGACAACACGCCGAGTATCCGGCGGCGCAGCGGGTGCGTGACGGCCTTGAGGGCGTCCGGGTCGAGCTCTTCCGGTGGTGGAGCGCTGGTCATTACGCCACTGTAGCCGTGCAAAGAAAATTGTGCAAAGAAATCTGTGCATGTTGGCCAAGCGGGTGCCAAGGACAGGTTTGCTCTACTGTGGACGGTCAGGCCGCCGGGCGGCTCACCAGATGGGGTGGTCGCTGAACTTCCGGAGCGTCTGCACCGACGGCCGCACGTAGAACATCCCCGCCAGGAAACCCATGGTGGCGAAGGCGAGCGTCGAGAACGTCGTGAGCAGGTCCGGCGCCCGGAGCTGCGGGTTGTCGCGCCACACCCGGAACACGATCGGGACCGCGAAGGACCCGATGATCAGCACGAGCGTCAGCGCGTAGGTGAACACGAGCGCGTTGCGGGCCGCCGCGGCGCTCGCGACCACCAGGTAGTCGCCGCGCAGGCACCGGCGTGACGAGAGCACCAGCGCGGAGATCGCCAGCACGCCCAGCGGCGGCAGGACCGTCGCGGCCTTGCCGACCAGCGCGTCCGGGAAGGCGTGGCCGTGGACGATGCCCTGCAGGAACGTCGTGAGCCCGAAGAGCAGCACCATCCCGGCGATCATCGAGCACCCGACGACCACCGAGCCCCACCGCACGCGCTCGGCGAACCGGGGCGGCAGCGGCACGAACTCGACCTGTCCGAAAGTCCCCTGCACGGCTCACCTCCGGATGCTCTGAAGGCCACCATAAGGGCACTGGATGCCCTGACGGTGGCCTTCAGAGGCTTTCGGACCGAAAGGGCTAACTCGCCGCCAGCAAGTTGGCGCACCGGATCAGCCCGATGTGCGAATAGGCCTGCGGATGATTGCCGAGGGACCGTTCGGCGATGGGGTCGTACTGCTCGGGCAGCAACCCCGTCGGGCCGGCGGCCGCGACGATCTGGTCGAACAGCTCCTGCGCCTCGGTGCGGCGCCCGGTGAGCAGGTACGCCTCGATCAGCCACGCCGCGCAGATGTGGAAGCCGCCCTCCCCGCCCGGGAGACCGTCGTCGCGGCGGTAACGGTACACAGTGGACCCACTGCGCAGCTCCGCCTCGATCGCGGTCACCGTCTGCTGGAAGCGCTCGTCGGCCGGGTCGATCAGCCCGGTGAGCCCGACGAACAGCGAAGCCGCGTCGAGGTCCGTACCGTCGTAGGCCGTGGTGAACGCCTGGACCTCGTCGTTCCAGCCGTGCTCGAGGACGTCGTCCTTGATCTCGTCACGCAGTGTGGGCCACGCGCCCGGCACGCCCCGGCCGTACTGCTCGCCGAGCTTGATCGCGCGGTCGATGGTCACCCAGCACATGACGCGGGAGTAGACCCGGTGGCGCGGCACGTGCCGCTCCTCCCAGATCCCGTGGTCGGGCTCGTTCCAGCGCCGCGTCACGGCTTCCGCCATCGCGCGGACCATCTGCCAGTCCTCGTCACGCAGGTCGCCGCGCGCCGCGGCGAGGGTGCCGACCAGCTCGACGACCGGGCCGAAGACGTCCAGCTGCACCTGGTGGTTCGCCAGGTTGCCGACGCGAACCGGGCGAGAACCGGCATAACCGGGCAGCGACTCGATCACGGCCTCGGCACCGATGACGCCGCCGGACAGGGTGTACAGCGGGTGGAGCCGCTCCGGGCCCGCCAGCGTCGCGAGCACGCCGTGCAGCCACTTGAGGTAGCCCTCGGCCTCCTCGATCGAGCCCAGGTGCGCGAGCTCCCGCACGGTCATCGCGGCGTCGCGGATCCAGCAGTAGCGGTAGTCCCAGTTGCGGACGCCACCGATCTCCTCCGGCAGCGACGACGTCGCCGCGGCCAGCACGCCGCCGGTGTCGGTGTTGACCAGGCCGCGCAGGGTCAGCGCCGAGCGCAGCACCAGGTCGGTCTGCACCTTCGGCAACTGCAGCTTCGACGTCCACTCGCTCCAGTAGCGGCCCGCGCGGTCGCGGCGTTCCACTTCGGACAGTTCGTGGTCGCCGAGGTCCGTGGTGCCGCAGCGCAGCTCCAGCACGACCGGCTTGGTCGGGGTCGGCTGCACGAGCGCCGTCGCGGTGTCGTGCAGGCCGTCGGACGTGAGGGTCCACTCGACGCCCGGCGAGTAGAGCACGAACGGCTCCGACGTGCCGAGCACCCGCAGGCCGCCCTCGACGATCTCCAGCTTCACCGGCACACCGCCGAACTCGGGACGCGGCGCGAACTTGACGCTCGCCACCGCCTCGCCCGAGATGACGCGGACCAGGTCCGTCCGGTGCTGCGGGCTCTCCGGCTCGAGGTAGTCGGTGACGAGCAGGCGCGACCAGCGCGTCTCGACCGTCATCGTGTTCGGCAGGTAGCGCTGGCCGAGCGGGAGGCCGTTGCGGTGCGGCTTGATGGAGAAGTGGCCGGCCCCCTCGCCGCCGAGCAGGTCCGCGAACACCGCGGGCGCGTCCGGGCCGGGGTGGCAGAGCCAGGTCAGCTTGGCGTCCGGCGTCAGGAGCGCGACCGAGCGTTCGTTGGCCAGCATCGACAGCCGCTCGATGGGGGGCGCCGACTCGCCGTAGAGCCAGTTGCGCCGCTCTTCCAGCAGGAAGCCGAGGACCAGCGCGACGTCGACGGTGTCGGGCACGCGGAACCCGGCGAGCGTCTCGCCGTCGCCGACCTTGATGCCCAGGTCCGGGCCGGAGAGGCGGGCGAAGGCCTTCTCGTCGGTGACGTCGTCGCCGAGGAAGATCGCCGCGGTGGCACCGACCTGGTGGCGCAGGATGTCGAGCGCGCGTCCCTTGTCCGTCTGGACGACCGCGAGCTCGACCACCTCCTTGCCGTCGGTGGTCGACACGCCCTCCCATGTGGACGGTCCGGAGTGGACGGCCGCGAGCACGCGGCGCCCGGCCTCGTGCTCGGCCCGGCGCACGTGCACCGCGATGCTCGCCGGCTTGACCTCCAGGGACACGCCCGGGACGTCGAGCACGAGTTGTTCGAGCTCGGCCTCCAGCCGCCGGTGCAGCTCCCGTGCCTTCTCGTCGAGGGCGTGGATGAAGCCGATGTCGAACTCCGAGCCGTGGCTGCCGACGAGGTTCACCTCGGACGGCAGCCGCGAGAGCGTCGCGAGGTCACGCAGGGCGCGGCCGGAGATGACCGCGGTGGTGGTCTCGTGCAGACCGGCGAGCGATCTGAGGGCCCCGACGGACTCGGGCAGGGGGCGTGCCTCGTCCGGGTTGAGCGTGATGGGTGCCAGCGTGCCGTCGTAATCGCAGGCGACCAGCAGACGCGGAGTACGGGCGATCTGGACGATCGCGCGTCGTAGCTCGGCGGGCAGGGCCTCGGCAGTCAACACTCCTCCTCAGGAGCTCGTGCATGGTCGGGACAGGTGAGGACTATTTAGCCGTCGGCCGCCGCGAGCCCACCGCTGGTCTGCCAGCTGCGGCCCGTTGCGGCGGCCTAACCCAAATAGCCCTCAGTCAGTCGACCGCTTCGGCACCCAGAGCTTGGAGGAACGAGCGCGCCCATCGATCGACGTCATGAGTGAGGACCTGGCGACGCATGGCGCGCATCCGGCGACGGCCCTCAGCCGGGTCGAGCGTAATGGCAGCTACCAACGCGTCCTTAACCCCGTCCAGGTCGTGGGGGTTGACGAGGAATGCGCTAGAGAGCTCCGCGGCCGCGCCGGCGAACTCGGACAGCACCAGCGCGCCCCCGAGGTCGTGCCGGGCGGCGACGTACTCCTTGCAGACGAGGTTCATGCCGTCACGCAGCGGCGTCACGACCATGACGTCCGCCGCGGTGAAGAAGGCGGCCAGCTCGGTGCGGTCGACCGATTGGTGCAGGTAGTGGACGACCGGGTGGCCGACGCGGGAGAACTCGCCGTTGATCCGGCCGACCATCTGCTCGATCTCGCCGCGCATCCGCTGGTAGTGCTCGACGCGCTCGCGGCTGGGGGTGGCGAGCTGGACGAACGTGACGTCGTCCGGCTGCAGCCTGCCCTCGTGCAGCAGCTCGTGCAGCGCCTGCAGCCGCAGGTCGATGCCCTTGGTGTAGTCGAGCCGGTCGACGCCGAGCATCACGATCTTCGGGTTGCCGAGGTCGCGCCGCAGCTGCGCGGCCCGCTCCTGGACGCCCTTCGTGCGGGCGAGGGTGTCGAGCCCGGCGGCGTCGATGGAGATGGGGAAGGCGCCGACCCGGACGGTCCGGTCGCCGACCTGCATGGTGCCCGGCCGCGACCGGACACCGACCGCGCCGCGCGTCGACTCGAGGCCGATCAGCTGGCGGCACAGCCAGAGGAAGTTCTGCGCGCCACCGGGGCGGTGGAAGCCGACGAGGTCGGCGCCGGTGAGGCCGCGGATGATCGCGGCGCGCCACGGCATCTGCATGAACAGCTCGACCGGCGGGAAGGGGATGTGCAGGAAGAAGCCGATGCGCAGGTCCGGTCTCAGCTCGCGCAGCATCGCCGGCACCAGCTGGAGCTGGTAGTCCTGGATCCAGACGGTCGCGCCCTGGGCGGCGACCTCGGCGCTGGCCTGGGCGAAGCGGCGGTTCACCTTGACGTAGCTGTTCCACCACACCCGGTCGAACACCGGGCGCTCGACGACGTCGTGGTAGAGCGGCCAGAGCGTCGCGTTGGAGAAGCCCTCGTAGTAGTCGCGGACCTCGTCGGCGCTCAGCGAGACGGGGTGGAGCACCAGGCCGTCGTCGTCGAACTCGTCCACGTCGACGTCCGGGATGCCCGGCCAGCCGACCCAAGCGCCCTTCCTCGAGCGCAGGAACGGCTCGAGGGCGGACACCAGGCCACCCGGGCTGGCCGTCCAGCGGCGCTCGCCGTCGGTGCTGCGTTCGAGGTCGACCGGTAGCCGGTTCGCCACCACGACGAAGTCGGCCTGGTTCCCGTTCTCCTGTTCAGTCACGTCTGCTGCTCCTCGCGTCCTGGGTCGCGGCCCCAGAGTGAAACCCTATCGCGTGAGCGATGAACAGCCGGTGACCGTCGGGTTACTCCAAGCGTCGATCGGCCGCTTCGAGCGGACCAGCCATGCGTGGTCCGGCGAACCGCCGCTCGAGCCTGCCCAGACCGGTCCGTACCGGCTGGGCGAGCCATTCGCCGAGTACCACGCCCGCTGCCAGCGCAAGCCCGATCGCGACGGCCGTCATGAGCGTCGAGATGTTCCCGCTGGGCTCGACCCCGATCTGATACAGACCACGGTAGGTCGAGAGGCCCGGAAGCAGCGGAGTGATCCCGGACACGGCGACCACCAGTGGAGTAACCCCGAGTCGTCGTGCGAGCACGCCACCGCAGAATCCGACGAGCGTCGCGGCGACCGCGGACGAGCTGACGCCGTCGAGCTGCGCCAGCATGAGCGAGCCGTAGACGGCGGCGCCGATGGCCCCGGCGGCCGCGGCGACCAGCATCGCGCGCATCTTGGAGTAGCTCGCGAGCGCGAAGCAGGCGGAGGCGCCGGCCCCACCGAGCACGACGAGCGGCAGCTGCTGCGGCGTCGACCCGCTGACCTCGGGCAACGGCGTCCGCGGCAGGCCGAGCATGACGGCGATCCGCAGGGCGAGCACCACCCCGGCGATCAGGCCGGCCGACATCAGCGCGGTCTCCATGGTGCGGCCGGCGGCGGTGACGTTGTAGCCGGTGATGGCGTCCTGCACCGCGGAGACGGTGGAGAGCCCGGACAGCAGCACGGTGACCGCGGCGGCGACGACGAGCGTCGGTTTGTCGGTGGTCAGGAGGTTGCTGCTCACGATGGCCATCGCCGAGAGCGTCGCGACCAGCCCGCCGATGACCTGCTGGAAGAAGAAGGGCAGCCCGTAGCGGTTGACGAGCCGCCCGATCCGGTCGATGACGCCGCTGATGACGAACGCGACGAGCGCGATGTCGAAGCCACCCCCGAGCAGGATGGTGATGAAGGCGGCGACCCCGCCCCAGGACAGCGTCGCGACCCAGCGCGGGTAGGGGTGCGTCGCCGAGGTGATCCGCTCCAGCTCGGTCTGCGCCTGCTCGGCCCCGACGTTCCCGCGGACGATCTGCCGGATGAGCTTCTCGGTCTCGGTCAGCCGGGTGTAGTCGAGACTCCGGCTCCGCACGACGCGCAGCGCGGTGACGGGCGAGAGGTCGGTGCCCCGGTGACAGGTGACGGTGATCGAGGTGAAGATGACGTCGACCTCGCAGTGCGGCAACCCCAGAGCGGCGGCGATGGCGATGATCGTCGCGGTGACGTCCGAGGCGCCGGCGCCACTGGACATCTGGACCTCACCGATGCGCAGCGAGAGGTCGAGCACGAAGTTGACGGTGGCCTCATCGGGCAGCTGAGGCCCCATGGCCTCATCGGCGTCGACGGCGGGGAACTCACCGGTGGGAGCCTCGAGAACGTGCCAAGGGCGGCGCTTGAGGAGGTTGGGGCGGTGGACCCTCGGTTTCTGCTGCGGAGGTTCGAGGAGGGGCCATCTGGTCGTGGTGCCCCCGTTGGTGCGCTCGTTGATCTTCAAGATCCACCTCCTCGCTCTACTCTCTCTGCCCGGACCATCGACGTCGGTGTGTCCACTGTTGCAGTGGCGTGCACCACGTTGCTCCATAGTGGCCGGGAGCTGGGGATCGTGCCTCTTGGGAGGATCTTGGCGGGGGCCCGATACACTGGGTGCGGCGCTTTGGGCGTCAGGCCGCTATAGCTCAGCTGGTAGAGCATCTGTCTTGTAAACAGAAGGTCAGGGGTTCGAGCCCCCTTGGCGGCTCAGTTCAGACATCCCGCATCAGTGCGGCGGCCGCACCCCGGGTGCGGACGCCGGTGCGGTCGTAGATGTGCTCCAGGTGTTTGCGCACGGTGGCCACCGAGATGAACAGCTCGTGCGCGATCTCGGTGTTGCCCAGGCCTGTGTCGACGAGGCGGAGCACCTGTCGTTCGCGACTGGTGAGCTTCGGCAGGTCCGTGCGGTGGAGCCGGGCCTCGTGGAGCTCCCACAGGTGCGGGCGCAGCAGTTGGAGGACCAGCCGGTCGCGCTCGGAGAAGTCTCGGCCGGGGCCGCGCCACAGCGAGACCTTGCGGACGACGCCGGGCGGGGCGGGGATGGCGAGGTGGAGGCCGTGCTCGAATCCTTCCGCCTGGCGATAGTCGGTGTAGTGCGCGGTGCTGCGCAGCTGGGTCCGGGTGTAGAAGTCGGACCAGCGGACCGGCGTCCGGTAGTCGCCGGTCCGTTCGGGATATGCGCAGGGTTCGAAGCGCCGCAACGATTCCCAGTACTCCGGTACTTCGACGCCGTCTTCGTCACCGATCACGAGCGACCGGGCGCCGCCTTCCCACCACTGGTCGCGCATCGGGCGTTCGTGCGGGAGGTCGAACTCGGGGCACGAGATGGCTTCGACGGGGATGAGCACCGCCAGCCGGTCGAGCACGGCCCACGGCAGCCCGGCGGTCGGCTCGTCGCGGCGGCCCGCTTCGACCACCTCCATGAGCAGCAGCAGTTCGCCTTCGGTCAGTGATTCGCTCATCGGTCCGGTTCCCCGCCGGTCATCGGAACGCGGGGTAGGACGAGCGCGGCCGCCTTGGCCCGGGTGCGGACGCCGGTGCGGTCGTAGACGTGCTCCAAGTGCTTGCGCACAGTCGCGACCGAGATGAACAGGCGCCGCGCGATCTCGGCGTTGCCCAGCCCTTCGGCGACGAGCCGCAGGACGTCGAGCTCCCTGCGGGTCAGCTGCGGGATGCCCGAGCGTCGTCGCTTGGTGTCGAGGTAGATCTCGTGGAGGTGCGGCCGGAGTAGCTGTACGACGAGCCGGTCGCGTTCGTCGAAGTCATGGCCGCCATCGCGCCAGATCTGCATCCGCCGGGTCTGCCCGAACGGGGCGGGCAGGGAGACGAGCAGGCTGAACCGGTGTCCCTGCGGGCCGTAGAGCTCCGCGAACATCGGTGCGCTGCGCAGCTCTCGCGCCGCGTAGAAGTCCGACCACAGGGTGATGCTGGTGAGGTCCCCGGTGCGGTCCGGGTAGCTGCACGGCCGGAATCCCCGGCGCAGTTGCCAGAACCCGTCGTGCTCGCGGCTGTCGCCGGCGCCGTCGAGCTCCAGTCGCCGATATCCGTCGGCGAGGGTCTGGAACACCGGTACCTGCTCGTCGACTACGTCGAGCTCCTTGAACACCAGTGAGTCGCACGGAACGAGCGCGCGGAGAGCTTCGAGCGCCGCCCACGGCATCGCGTCGATCGGCTCGTCCCGGCGACCGTCTTCGGCGACTTTCAACAGCGCCCGGAGATCACGGTCGGACAGATTGGAGGTCACCGTCGACCACCCCCTCCGCCGATCCAGCGTACTCGGATGAATACGCCTTGAGGCGAATATCTTTTTAGTCCCTTCCGTCGGATCCTCGATGTGGAGGAAGAAGGAGGGGCCATGTCATCGCTTGCCGAACTGCGAGTATCGGGTGGTGAAGAATCCCGGGCGGAACTCGTCGCGTGGATCCGTGCCAAGTGCCGAAAGCTGGACGCATATTTGCTGCGAACCGTCGCTCGTCGACGTAGATGCCTCACGCTCACGGTCATCGCGGGAACACTTGCCGCTGCACTCACCGCGGCGCCTGCTCTGGGTGGCAAGCCGGTCGCCGACTGGCTGACGGTGACATTCGGACTGTCATCGCCGGCTTGGCGTTTGCTGTGTGCCGCGGCAATGATCTGTTCGCTCACGGCGACGATCACGACTCAGCTGATGAAATCCCACAACGTCGATGAGCACGTCAGCCGGGCTCAGTCGGCGCGTGCCCGGCTAGAAATTCTGGAAGTCGGCTTGTCGTCGCGGGAGCTGGACTACGCGGCTGTGGCCGAAGAGTGCATGCAGTGTGTCCAAGACACGGCATTCATCTACGAATCGTGACTTTCTGGTTCCGGTCATCACTCGGTGAGGAGGGAGATGTGATGCTGCCCGACCCGGCCACCGGCGGGTTGTCCCCCTAGCGAGCTACACGCAACTGTCCACTCCACGGTGACGTTTCCAGCCCGCCGAATCCCTAGCGTTCTCCTCGGCCGCGGCGCTCCTGCCGCGGGGTTCTCGCTAAGGAGTCGTCGTGCGACTGTTCTTGCAGCTCGTGACCGTGGCCGCCGTTGCCATGGCCGGCAGTCTGGCCGTCAGTGCCGTGCAGTGGAACACCCCGCTCACCCTCGTCCTCGGGTTCGGCAGTGCGGCTCTCGTCGTGCTCGCCTACCGGTGGATCGTCCGGAAGACCGAACACCGCGTTCCGGGGGAGATCACCAAGAACAACGCCGCACTCGGGCGGGGGCTGGTCATCGGCCTCGGGCTGTTCGCCTGCGTCATCGGGAACATCGCCCTCGTCGGCGGCTACGACGTGCTCGGCTGGGGCTCCCTCGGCGGGGCGCTCGCGCTGTTCGGGTTCAGCGCCGCCGCGGCCGTCACCGAAGAGGTCCTCTTCCGCGGTATCCTCTTCCGGTTCGTCGAGCGGTGGATCGGCACCTGGCTCGCGCTGACGCTCACCGGTCTGCTGTTCGGCCTCTCGCACCTCTTCAACACCCACGCCACGCTCTGGGGCGCCATCGCCATCGCCGTCGAGGCCGGGGGCATGCTCGCCGCCGCCTACGCCGCCACCCGGACGCTCTGGCTGCCGATCGGGCTGCACTTCGCGTGGAACTTCGCCGAGGGCGGGATCTTCGGCGCCGGCGTCTCGGGCACCGATGCCCCCGAAGGGCTGCTGCACAGCGTCATGTCCGGCCCGGCCGCGCTCACCGGCGGGGAGTTCGGGCCCGAGGCGAGCGTCTACTCGGTGGTCGCCGGCGTCGTCGTGACAGCCGTCTTCATGGTGCTCGCCCGGCGGCGCGGGAACATCGTTACCCTTCGCCGGCGCACCGCCGACGCCGCTACTGTCGTCGCGTGATCGACCTCTGGCGGCGGCTCGACGTCACGGTCCGGGACCTCGCGTTCGGCCTGCTGCTCGCCGGCCTGGCGCTGATCCCGGCGCTGGGCGGCCACGGGACCCAGGTCGGCGACCTGCCGACGCGCCCCATGGACGCCCTGGCCATCGCGGTGGTCGCCGTCGAGTGCCTGCCGCTGGCCCTGCGACGGCGGTGGCCGGCCGGGTGCCTCGCGCTCGTGTCGATCGGCTTCGCCGGCGATCAGCTTTGGGGCTACCACACGGTTTCCGGCACCGCGCTGCCGATCGCGTTGCTGAGCGCGGCGGCGCACCTCGAACGCTTCCGGTGGACGACCGTGGCCGTGGCGTCCGCGGCCTACGTCCCGCTGGCCTTCGCGCTCGCCCGGGACGGGTCGACCGAGGGCGTCACCGGCTTCGTCACGTTCTACCTGGCGCTGGCCCTCGCCTGGGGCATCGGCGCCTGGTTGCGGCAGTCCCGCGCCGCGGAGGCGGAACACCGCCACTTCGTCGCCGAAACCACCCGCACCGCCGAACGGACGCGCATCGCCCGCGAGCTCCACGACGTCGTCACCCACCACGTGACGGCGATGGTCGTGCAGACCGAGGCGGCGCGCTACCTGACCGCCGCGCCGGAGCGGCTCGACCAGGCCCTGACCGCGATCACCGACACCGGCCGGCTGGCCATCGCCGACCTGAGACAGCTGCTCGACCTGCTCAACCCGGAGTACGGCGCCGGACCGAGAACACTGTCCGCCGGCTCGCTGCGGACGCTCGTCGAGCAGACGCGCCGAGCCGGCCAGCCGATCGAGTTCACCGAGACCGGTGAGCCGGCGGCGACTGATGGTGCCGAGGCCGCCGCCTACCGCGTCGTGCAGGAGGCGCTGACGAACGCGCTCAAACACGCACACGGTCGCCGAACCGACGTCCGGGTGCGGCACGGTGATGTGGACATCTTCGTGGAAGTGGCCACCGAGGGCCCGAAACTGTCGGTGCCGTCGGGTAGCGTCGAAAACGGGGGCGCCCCCGGCGACCTGGGGCTGTCCGGGAGCGGACGCGGGCTGGCCGGGCTTCGCGAACGCGTCAGCGCGCTCGGCGGAGAGTTCACCGCGGGCGATCGTGACGGCGGGTTCGTCGTCCGGGCCCGGATCCCTTCAGGAAGGTCTTCGTGATCAAGGTTCTCGTCTGTGACGACCAGGCGCTGATCCGCACCGGGTTCGCGACGATCATCGACGCCCAGCCCGACCTCGAGGTGGTCGCCGAGTGCGCGGACGGGCGCGCCGCGGTCGACCTCGCCGGGTCGCTGCGGCCCGACGTCGTGGTGATGGACGTCCGGATGCCGGTGCTGGACGGCATCGAGGCGACGCGCCTGCTCGCCGGCGCCGGGGTGGCGCAGCCGGTCAAGGTGCTCGTGGTGACGACGTTCAACCTCGACGAGTACGTCTACGAGGCGTTGCGGGCCGGGGCCAGCGGATTCCTGCTCAAGGACGCGCCGCCGGCGCAGCTGCTGCACGGCATCCGGACCGTCGCGACCGGCGCCGCGTTGCTGGACCCGGAGGTGACGCGTCGGCTGGTCGGCCAGTACGCGGCGCGGATCCGCCCGGCCGCGTCCGGCGAAGTCGCTTTGGCGCCAAGGGAACTCGAAGTATTGCGGCTGATCGCGGACGGGCTGTCCAACAGCGAGATCGCCGCGGCGCTGGTGCTCAGCCAGGAGACCGTCAAGACGTACGTGTCGCGCATCCTGACGAAGCTGGACCTGCGCGATCGCGTGCAGGCGGTGGTCTACGCGTATCGGACGGGGCTCGTGCGTTAATTCGTTGACTCGCGGCGGCGGGGTGAGTGATGATGCTTTCACACGAACGGACTGAGGAGTTGGCGTGACGTATATGCGGGAACACAATCTTCGGGGGCTCCCTCTGGTGACGTAGCGCGTCGTCACGCCACGGGAGCCGCCCATCGGGAAACCGATCCGGGCGGTTTTTTCGTGCATTCTTTTTTCTGCGCTCGTCTTCGTCGCACGGATGCGGCGGACGCGAGTGCCCCCGGTCGGCGCGACCGGGGATCCGCGGCCGTGGTGAACTCGGCGGACACGCCGGTCTTCCAAACCGGAGCAGTGGGTTCGATGCCCACCGGCCGCTCTTGCAACCCCCTTGGCGCGTTGGTCCAGCGGTACGGATTCCCGGTTCTCGCCCGGGAGACCCGGGTTCGATTCCCGGACGCGCTACGCACGTTTCGCCGCACAAGCTCATCCGGTTGAGCACCCGTCTCGTGAACGGGAGGTACTGGGTTCGGGTCTTGGCGGGGGAGCGACGTCCTGTAGCTCAGCGGAAGAGCTCCCCGTCCACATCGGGGTGGTCCCAGGTTCGAACCCTGGCGGGACGACTGTGGCCGAAGCCGAAGAAGACGAGGCCCCGGGTTGTGACCCCGGGAAAAGCCGGTGCGAGTCCGGCCGGCCACCCCACGCGCGCGGTTCGGCAACCAGCGGGGCCTCATAAGTCCCGCCGACGTGGATCGACACCACGGCGCGCGACCACCTGCTCGACTGTGCGGATCGCCGGAATTGTCGGTACCCCGGTCTACGCTTCCCCCGAGTCCCGAACCAGGGGGAGGAAACCATGACCACCACGCACGTACTGGAAACGCCCGAGGCCGACATCGTCTACGACGTGCACGGGCCCGCCGACAGTCCACGACCGCCTCTGCTCATGGTCGGGCAACCCATGGACGCGGGCGGGTTCAGCACGCTCGCCTCGTACTTCCCCGACCGGACCGTCGTCACCTACGACCCGCGCGGGCTCGGGCGCAGCGTCCGCAAGGACGGCCGGGAAGACCACGTACCCGCCACCCAGGCCGGCGACCTCCACGCCGTCATCCAGGCGCTGGGCGCGGGCCCGGTCGAGGTGTTCGGGAGCAGCGGGGGCGCCGTCACCGCGCTCGCGCTCGTCACCGCGTATCCCGGTGACGTCAGCACCCTCGTCGCCCACGAACCGCCGCTCGTCGGGGTGCTGCCCGACGCCGCCGCGGCCGAACGGGCCGGGAAGGCTTTCCGGGACGCCTACCAGGCCCGGGGCTTCGGCGCCGGCATGGCGGGCTTCATCACGATGACCTCGTGGAAGGGCGAGTTCACCGACGACTACTTCGCGCTGCCCGCCGCGGACCCGGCCCAGTTCGGCCTGCCGGCCGAGGACGACGGCCGTCGCGACGATCCGCTGATGACCGACCGCTCCTTGGCGGTCACGGCGTACCGGCTGGACGTCGAGGCGCTGAACGCGGCGCCGACGCGGGTCGTGATCGCGGTGGGTGAGGAGTCCCGCGACGTCATGACCGGACGCGCCGCGCTCGCCACCGCCGAACGCCTCGGCCAGGACGCCACGGTGTTCCCCAGCCACCACGGCGGTTTCCTCGGCGGCGAATTCGGTTATGCCGGCCAGCCCGAAGCCTTCGCGCGGAAGCTCCGGGAGGTTCTCGAAGCCTGACAATCCTCGGACAAAACGCGGAAAGTGTGTCACGCCGGACTTCGCGATCCCGATCCTGCGGTTCAATCGGCGTAACCACCCGCGGCCCCGAGGGAAGCGTCATGACCATGGAGCAGCAAGAAGAATTCACTTCGGGCGCGGGAAAGCCGCCCAGGGTTTTCATCACTTACTCCCACGACGACGAACGGCACCGCGCACTCGTTCGTGAATTCGCGACATTCCTGCGCGCCGATGTGGGGATCGATGTCCGGCTCGACCAGTGGGCCGACGACGGTCGGCGGGACTGGTCGCTCTGGGCGATCGAGCAGCTCGCCGAAGCGGACTTCGTGCTGGTGATCGCCTCTCCCGACTACAAGCGGCGAGCCGAAGGTACCGAGGTGCCGCACCTGGGCCGCGGTGCGCAGTTCGAAGCCGCGATGATCCGGGACAACATCACCCAGGACCTGCCCCGGGCCACCCGGCGGATCCTGCCCGTCGTGCTCCCGGGCCGCCGGGTCGAGGAGCTTCCGTCGTTCCTCAACGCGCACTCCACCACGCGGTACGAGATCAAGCAGTTCACGCCGGCCGGCGTCGCGGATCTGCTGGTCGCGTTCACCGGGGCACCTCGCTTCGCGCTTCCCGAAATCGGGACCTTCGTGGGCGCGCGGCCCGAGGGTGGCACGGCCAAACCCGCGCCGATCCTGCTGACCTCCGCGTTGCGCCCGGTCCACTGCGGTTCGGACGTCCGCATGACCGGCGCGGAGATCGACGGGATGCACCGGGGCGACAGCATCGTGTACCGGCCTTCGTTGTTCGCGAACGAACCGCGTGCGGTCGTCGAATACAACCTCGGCCGGAGTTATACGGGCTTCGAAGCTGTCGCCGGCGTACTCGACGATGCCGCCGATGCGGGCCAGATCGGGTACTTCCAGGTCTTCCTCGACGGTGTCCCGCAAGACCAGGTCGAGGTTCGCATGGGACGACCGGCGTGGATGCGTTACGACGTCATCAACGTGCTGCGGCTCAAGCTCGTCGCGTACCGGCCAGGGACCACCGCGAGCCCGCTGCTGGCGGGCGTGTTGGCCGCGGGGGGACAGTCGAACAAACTTCCGGAGCTGGCGTGGGGGAACCCGGTGCTCTTCGAGTAGCGAGTCCCACGACCGGTTAGTGCTCGACGGGCTCGCTGGTGGACACCGCCGGGCCCTGGCCGGGGGTGCTCGCCGGCGTGCTGGGGCCCGCGAGCGACAGGCCGGCCACCAGGGCCACCGCGACCAGGAACAGCGCGGCGCGGACGAGAGCGGAAAAGGAACAGACGACCATCATGGCAGGCTCCTCGGGAACGGGATTTCGACGATTCCGCGGTGGCCGCGAAATGGGGCTGTAACAATGGTGCGCGTCGAAAGGCCCGTGGGACAAGGCGTTTCCGTTGCCGAAAACGGCGTGTCCCCGGAAACGTCCCCGGCCGGCCACCGCAAGAGTCTGGTCATCAGGTTTCGACCCGTTTTGCGGTGGTGAGAACCCCACCGCCCGGCGGCTCGGTGTCTCCCGAACGCGTCAGAAGCCCGACAATGCGCGGCTCGTCGCAACGCGTTTCGCCAGTGTTGCGACTGGTGGGCAGGAATGCGAAAACCACCGTGAAGAGGAGAAGCCATGAGTGCTGAAGCGCAGTCACCCGCGGGCCCCGTGCCGGGCCAGGCGGCCGAGGTCCGCCCCTACAGCGAGGGCCGCCGCGTCGGCTACGGCCTGTTGTGGACGGCGTGGACCGTCGTCCTGATGATCGCCGGGTTCACCATGATGGGGCAGAGCACGGTCTTCGGCGGCCTCCTCGCCTTGGCCCTGTCCGCTCTGGCCGGGCGCTATGCCTGGCGGATCTGGACCTGGCAGGCGAAGCGGCTCATCTTCTTCATCGTGTTCTGAGTGCTCTGGTCATCCCGTGACGGCGAGGCGGTTCCGATACTCGGCCTCGCCGAGCACGGTGGGATCGAGCGTGACCCGGTACGCGGCGGCCTCCGCCCACCAGCGAGCCGCCGCCTGCCGGTCGCCGCGGCCGGCCGCCGTGTTGCCCAGGCCCGTCAACGCCCGCGCGTGTTCGTACTCGTTCCCCGCGTCGTCCGCCAGTTCGGCCGCGCGGCGATACCCGCGCTCGGCCTCGTCCCATTGCCCGGCGCGGAACCGCACCCACGCTTCGCCGCTGGCCGACATCGCCCGATCGACGGGCAATTGAGCGAGCTCGACGGCCTCGCGTGCGCTGGCCAAAGCTTCCGGAAACCGTTCCAGCGCCGCCGAAGCGAGCGCGATCCCGCGCAGGGCGATGACGACGTTCCGGGTCCGGCCGGTCCGGCGGTAGACGTCCAGCACCGTCGTCAAATCGGTCAACGTCGCTTCGGCTTCGCCGCGGTACAGGCGCGCCCACGCCAGGCTGGACAGCGCGTCGATCGCACCGCGGTCGTCGCGGGCCCGCGCGAAACACTCCTGCGCCTGCTGGTGGAACCGGACCGCGTCGTCGACGTGACCCGACTCGATGTGCGCCATGCCCAGGTTGTTCAGGATCATCCCGGTCGCGCTCAGGTCGCCGGTCGTCCGCGCGGCCTCGAGTGCGCGCTCGTGCGTCCGGATCCACGGTTCGAACAGCTTCTCGCGGAAGAAGAACGCGCGGAGCACGAAAGCGAGCTGCCAGCAGCGGTCGTGGAACCCGTGCCGGAACGCCGAGTCGACGATCTCGGCCAGCGTCGGCCACTGTGCGGTGAGCCAGGCGAGCGCACCGTCCGCGTCGGCGAACGGCACGTCGGCCGCGGGCGGGAGGCCGGTCGCCGGCCGGAACCGGTAGGGCTCCGCGAGCTCGTCGGCCGCGAGCGTCGTCATGAGCGCGTGGTCGACCAGCCGGCTCACGGCGACTTCGCGGTCTTCCGGATCGACGTCGGGAAGCGCGTGCGTCGAGGCGAACATCCGCATCAGGTCGTGGAGCTCGACGTATCCCCGTTCGTCGCGGACGACCAAGTGGGCGTCGTGCAACCGGTCCACCAGCCGGTCCGCTTCGCCGGGGCCGAGGCCCGCGAGTGCTTCGACCGCGGCGATCTCCGCGGCGGTCGCGGGGTGCAGGGCGAGCAGGCCGAGCAGCCGCCGCTGGTCGCCGGGCAGGCATTCGTAGGAGACGGCGAACGCCGTGGCGACGCTTCGCTCGCCGTCGTCCAGCGCGCCGAGCCGGGTCTTTTCGTCGGCCAACCGGTCACGCAGCCTCGTCGCCGTCCAGCCGCCGGCGACGAACCGGGCGGCGACGATGCGGATCGCGAGCGGGAGCCGTCCGCAGTGCCGGACGAGCTCGGTCGCCAAGCTGTCGTCACCCGGTGCGTGCTCGCCGGCGACGGACCGCAGGAGCCGCACGGCGTCCTCGAGCGGCAGGACGTCGACCGGGAAGTGCCAGGCGTCGTCGAGCGCGGGGAGCCGGCCCCGGCTGGTCACCAGGATCCGGGACGACGTCTCACCCGGGACGATCGCGCGGATCTGCTCGGCGGACCGCACGTTGTCCAGCACGAGGATCATCCGCCGGCCGCGCAGCTGGTCGCGGACCAGGTTGGCCAGGCCGTCCTCGTCAGTGGGCAGCTGGTCGGCCGAGACGTCGAGCAGCCGCAGCAGCCGGCCGAGGGCTCCGCCGGGCGAAAGCTCGGTCGCCCCCGGGGTGTGCCCGCGGAGGTCGAAGAAGAGGGAGCCGTCCGGGAAGTCGCGCTCGACCCGGCGGGCCGCGGCGACGGCCAGCGCCGTCTTGCCCGCGCCCGCCATGCCGTGCACCACGCCGACCCGGGCGTCGTCCGGGTCCAGCAGCAGCGCGGAAAGCGCGTCGAGCTCGGTTTCCCGGCCGACGAAGTAGCGGCCGCCGTCCGGCAGCCCGGCAATGCCGCCGGCGCTGCGGCGTGCGGGCGATCCCGGTTCCGCGGCGAGGGCGAGCAGTTCTCCCTTGGCGTCGAGTGCTTGGTCGCAGGCCTTGGCCAGGTCCCGGTTCACCCGCGCCTTGCCGTTCTCCACCTTGCTGAGATAACCCTTGGTGAAGTGCACGGCTGTCGCGAGTCCGGTCAGTGACATGCCGACCGACGTCCGTCGACGTTTCAATTCCGCTCCAAATTCCTGCATAGGTCAATCATCCTGTATTCGGTGTTCGGGGGGAAGGACGGCCGGCGGCCCGGGCCCGCCGGCCTGCAGCTGATCAGCCCAGCAGGGAGACCAGCTGGCCGAGCACGATGATGAGGTGCGTGTGCATCGCGTTCACCTTTCCGGATCGAATCGCTCGTTCTCGCCGAAGGATTTCGGCGACCCAAGCTTCACCCGGTGAATTCGGTGATGACAGATGTTTCCCGTTGCCACTCGAGCGGAAACGGTGCTGACCAGTTCTACCTGCGCTGTTTCCCGATTTCGGAAACACGCCGGAAACGGGCGACGGCTCCGTGGCGGGCGGGGACCATGAGTACACTTCCCCGCAGCGACCAAGACGGAGGTGGCGGCTTGGCTCAGGAGGCGGCCGACGCGAAGATCAACGCTCTCTCAACGGAGCTGAAACTGCTTCGCAAAGGTCTGGGTGTCCAAGCGAAGAACCTGCCCGGTGTCGTCGGCGAAGAACTGCGGGAGGTGTGCGGGATCCGCGGAGACGACAGTCCGGGGACGGTCCGCGGCAAGGTCGTCACCAGGCTGAAAGCCTTGATCGAAAAGCTGCCCGAATCGCAGCGGGAAACGGCGCGGATCGTGCTGGGCTTCGGCACCGGCGCGAACGAGCGCTACACCGCGCGCCTCGAACTGCTGGGCAGCGGCGCCGACCGCAACATCCGCACGATGCAACGCCGCGCCGACGACGTCATCTACCTGATCGCCGAGGCCGCGTACGAGGCGCCGGCGGCGTTCGGGGGCTCGCCGGTGATCAGCCAGGGCCCGTGGCACACGTCGGCGCTGGCGGTCCGGCTGACCCTGACCGGCGCCGCCGCCGAGGTCTTCGAAACCCGGCAGATCGTCAGCCACGTCGCCGGGCTCGCGGAAATCGAGCACGGAGTCTCCCTCGCGCGGCCGGCCAGCCCGTCCGGCGAGCCCGACCTTTCCGGCCTCGGCATCGACGTCGTCTCCGGCGGGGAGGTGCATTCCGTGCGGATGGTCTCCTCCACCCGGGTGGCGTTCCGCCTGCGGCCGCCGCGGGCTTTGGACGCCGGCGACCAGCACGAGTTCTTCTTCCGCGTCCGGCTGGAAGAGATGCCGGCGCCGTTCTACTGCTGCACGCCGGAATTCCCGTGCGAGAGTTTCGAGCTCAATGTCCGGTTCGACCGGCGGGAACCGCCGCAACGGATCTGGCGCATCGACGGCGACCTCTCCAAGGACGCGGGAGATCCGGTGCCGGCCCGCAAGCCGCTCTTCCTCGACAACGCGGGCGAAGTGCACACCGGTTTCCACGACCTCCAGCCCGCGAGGTCCTACGGGGTGGGCTGGCAGCCGGCTCCCTGACCGGCCGTGCGGGATGCGCGCCATGCTCCTCCTCGCGTGAGCGCCTTCTTCCACGATGCCGTATCCGGCCGGGGAAAGCCGCGTCGATCACACGACAAAAACACGACACTTCCACCCGGCTGTCCGGCATCGACCGGATGACGCCGGTCCGCGGTCCGCGCCCACCAATTCGGAAATGGTGACGATCCGGTCAAGCGCCCGGCCGCCGGTAACGTGACGATCGGATCCGGCGACTGGTGGTGGTATCCGCCGTCGATCGGTGGCACCCGGAAAAAGCGAAAGCGATCTTCCGGGGTGTAACGAAAACCATTCTTCTGCCGACATCGGCGGACGCCGCGAATTATCGCCGCGTCCCGCCGAATTCTCGGCGACCGAGGAGGAAAAATGGGTGTGAGCCTGAGCAAGGGCGGCAACGTTTCGCTGACCAAGGAGGCGCCCGGGCTGAGCGCGGTCACCGTCGGCCTCGGCTGGGACGAGCGGACCACGAGCGGCGAGGAGTTCGACCTCGACGCGAGCGCGATCGCGCTGGGAGCGGACGGCAATGCCCTGTCCGACAAGCACTTCGTCTTCTTCAACAACCTGGCCACGCCGGACGGCGCGGTGCGCCACACCGGCGACAACATCACCGGCGGCGGGGACGGCGACGACGAGCAGATCACCGTCGACCTCGCGAACCTGCCGGCCGAGATCGACAAGATCGTGTTCCCGGTATCGATCTACGAAGCCGAATCCCGCGGTCAGGCCTTCGGCCAGGTGCGCAACGCCTTCATCCGCGTCGTGAACCAGGCGGACAGCGCCGAGCTCGCCCGGTACGACCTTTCCGAAGACGCGTCCACGGAGACCGCGATGGTCTTCGGCGAGCTCTACCGCAACGGCGGCGACTGGAAGTTCCGGGCCGTCGGCCAGGGCTACACCTCGGGCCTGGCCGGAATCGCCAAGGACTACGGGATCAACGCCGCCTGATCGGCGGCGCGGTTGCCCACGGACACGGGAGTGAAATGGTGCTGAAGACATTCGGCGGATCGCTGGCGATCACCGCGGCCGGCTTGCTGCTGGCGTTCTGGTACGGCGGAGCAGTCGGCCTGGCCGTCGTCGCCGTGCTCGCGGTGCTGGAGATCTCCCTGTCCTTCGACAACGCCGTCGTGAACGCCGGCGTGCTCGGGCGGATGAACCGGAAGTGGCAGCGGCTGTTCCTGACGGTCGGCATCCTGGTGGCGGTCGTCGGGATGCGGCTGCTGTTCCCGGTCGTGGTCGTCTGCCTGACCGCGAAGCTGTCGCCGGCCGAGGCCTACCACCTCGCGATGGCCGGCGGCGACATCCACGCCCCCGGTACGTACGCCTTCGTCCTGCACGAAGCGCACCCGGCCATCGCGGCCTTCGGCGGGGTGTTCCTGCTGATGCTCTTCCTGAACTACATCTTCGAGGAGCGCGAGCTCACCTGGCTGTCGTGGCTGGAGCGCCCGCTCGCGCGGATCGGCAGGCTGAAGCAGATCTCGGTGGTCGTCGCGGCCGGCGCGCTCCTGCTGACCGCGGACTTCCTGGCCCCGGCGGGAAAGCCGGTGAGCGTCCTCGTCTCCGGCGCGCTCGGGCTCATCGCCTACCTGCTCGTGAGCGGGCTGAGCGAGCTGTTCGAACCGGACGGCGAACGCGGAACCCGCCCGATGGCCGTCGCGGGCAAAGCGGCTTTCACGTTGTTCGTCTACCTCGAGGTGATGGACGCGAGCTTCAGCTTCGACGGCGTCGTCGGGGCGTTCGCCATCACGTCGGACCCGGTCGTCATCGCGATCGGCCTGGGCATCGGCGCCGCCTACATCCGTGCCCTGACGGTGTTCCTCGTCCGCAACGGCACGCTCAACGAATACGCCTACCTCGAACACGGCGCGCAGTGGGCGATCGGGGCGCTCGCGGTGCTCCTGCTGTGCACCATCCGGTACGACGTGCCGGAGATCGTCACGGGCCTGGTCGGCGTCGGGTTCATCGGCACCGCGCTGCTGTCGTCGGTGGTCCGCAACCGGCGGCTGTCGCGGACCCGGCCGGCCGCCGACCTCGGCGCCCCCCGGCTCACCTCGGCCCACTGAGCCGAACCTCCTTCGAAAGGACACGAAAATGACTGTGACACTGAGCAAGGGCGAGCGCGTCTCGCTGACCAAGGCCGGCGGCTCCACGCTGACGCAGGTCCGGATGGGCCTCGGCTGGGACGCGATGCGCAAGCGCGGCCTGTTCGGCAGCCGGGCGCAGACCATCGATCTCGACGCGTCCGCGCTGCTCTTCGACGCCGGTGACCGGCTCGTCGACCAGGTCTGGTTCAAGCAGCTGAACAGCGCCGACGGCTCGGTGCGCCACACCGGCGACAACCTCACCGGTGAGGGCGAGGGCGACGACGAGTCGATCCGCGTCGACCTCGGCCGGGTCCCCGTCCAGGTCACCACGATCGTCTTCACCGTCAACTCGTTCACCGGCCAGGACTTCTCCCAGATCGAGAACGCGTACTGCCGGCTGGTCGACGAGACGAACGAAGACGAGATCGCCCGCTATGACCTCTCGGGGTCCGGCCGGCACACCGCCCAGATCATGGCGAAACTGACCCGCGAACCCGGCGGCTGGGCGATGACCGCCATCGGGGCGGCCGCCACCGGCAAGACGTTCCGGGACCTGCTGCCGGCCGTGTCCCGCCACCTCTGACCGCGACCGGCGACCCAGACCCAGAACCAGGAGGTGTTCCGATGTCGGATCTCGAGCTCGGCGGGCCACTGACGCCGCCGGCCGCGCAGCAGCCGTCCGGGAGCGGGCTGCTGCTCGCGCCGCCGGCCCCGGTCCGGGTCGTCGACGAGCAGGAGGCGGCCGGCGCCGTGCCGATGGACCCCGCGAAGCGCGCGGAACTGCGGCACAAGGCCCGTGCGTTCGTCGCGGAGCTGGCCGAGCTGGACTTCCACTCGCCGGTCTACGCCCAGAAGATCCAGGGCATCACGTCGATGGGCGACCGGGACATGCGGGCGGCGGCGGGGATGTCGAACCGGATGCTCGACCGGCCCGCCGCCAAGCTGCCGGGCAAGGGCGTGCCCCGGGACGACGCGCAGACCCGCGTGTCCGCGACGCTCATCGACCTGCGCTCGACGATCACCGAGCTCGACCCGAACCGGGCCGACCTCAAGGGCGTGCGCAGGCTGCTGAAGTTCCTGCCCGGCGGCGACCGCGTCGACCGGTACTTCGCCAAGTACCAGACCGCGCAGTCGCACATCGACGCCATCATCCGGTCGCTCGACTCCGGCCAGGACGACCTCCGCAAGGACAACGCGAGCATCGACACGGAGAAGGCCAACCTCTGGGCCTCGATGGGCAAGCTCACCGAGTACAACGAGCTCGCCGGCGCGCTCGACGCCGAGATCGAGCGGAAGGTCTCGGACCTCCAGGCGCTCGGCCGGACCGAGGAGGCGGACACGCTCAAGTCCGACGCGCTGTTCGGCGTCCGGCAGCGGCGGCAGGACATCCTGACCCAGATGGCGGTCGCCGTGCAGGGGTACATGGCTCTCGACCTGGTCCGCCGCAACAACGTCGAGCTGATCAAGGGTGTCGACCGGGCGCAGACGACCACCATCTCGGCGTTGCGCACCGCGGTCATCGTCTCGCAGGCGCTGGCCCGCCAGAAGCTCGTCCTGCAGCAGGTCACGGCGTTGAACGCGACGACGTCGGACCTGATCGAGGCGACTTCCCGCCAGCTCCAGCAGCAGGGCGCCGAGATCAACCAGCAGGCGGCGTCGTCCACGATCGAGATCGGGAAGCTGCAGGCCGCGTTCGACAACGTCTTCGCGACCATGGACGCGCTGGACACGTTCCGGGCCCAGGCGACGGACTCGATGGCGGACACGGTCGCCGCGCTGCAGGGCCAGCTCGACCGCGCCAAGCCCTACCTCGAGCGCACCCGCCGGCACGAGGGCACGAGGTGAGCCGATGGCCTGGCTGCGCAGGGAAACCGAGCTCTTCCCGATGCCCGCCGAGGCGCCTCCGGACGACACACCGGAGGCGTTGCGGGCCGAGCTCGCATCACTGATCCGGTTCGTGAACGCGCGTTCGGGCGGGCTGCCGCCCTCGGCCGTGGTCACCGCGCGGGAGATCACCGACGTGCTGGCCGAGCTGACCGGCGACGACACGACGCCGGACGCCCGCACGCGCGGCGCGATCGCCGGGATCGTGACCGACCACCTGCCGACGACCCTGGACGCGTTCCTCCGCGTGGGCGACACCGCGAGCGGGTCCCTGCTCGGCCAGCTCGAATCGCTGCTGGACGAGGTGATCCTGCTCCAGGAAGCCGAGCGCGGCCGGGCCACGGACGCCCTGCGCACCCAGGAGATGTTCCTCCGCACCAAGTTCTCGAACTCCGACCTGGACCTGTGATGGCTGCTCTCAGACGCGGCTCGAACGTCGAGCTGACCCGCGAAATCCCGGACCTGCCCGGCGTCGTCCTCGGCGTCCGGTGGGAAGCGGGCCCGGAACCGGCGCTGGCCGACAGCCTGGTCATGGCCGCGATCCTCTGCGACGGCGCGCGCCGGGCCCGCTCGGCGGAGCACTTCGTCTTCTTCAACCAGCTGACCGAACCGAGCCGGTCGGTGGCGCTGTCCGGGGACGACGCCGAGCAGGTCGAGGTCGTGTTCGGCGCGGTGCCCGACGACGTCTCGCGGATCGTCGCGGTGCTGTACGCCAACGAGGGCAACGGCCTGCGCCGCGGCCTCGGCCGGCTCCGGACGCTGACCGTGCGCGGGCTCGACCCCCGGAACGACCGGGAGCTGGTCCGGTCGGAGAACCTCGCGCCCGCGCTCGACGGCGAGACCGCGCTGGCGCTGGGCGAGGTCTACCGGCACAACGGCGGCTGGAAGTTCAAGGTGCTCGGCGAGGGTTATCGGGCGGGGATCGCGGCGCTGGCCGAGGACTACGGGGTGCTGCGATGACCCTCGACTTCACGGCTCCCGGCCGGGCGGCGCCCCGCGGTGATCTGACGTTCCTCCGGCGGCGGCGCAGGGCGGCCGCACCGGTGGTCAGCGACGCGCCGCTGGACCTCGACGCCGAACCGGTGGTGGTCGGCGGTGCGTCGCTCGACCTCGATGCCGCACCCGCGCAGGTTTCACGTGAAAGCGGCGCATTCGATGGTGTCTCGCTCGACCTCGATGTCGCACCGGCGTCGCTTTCACGTGAAAGTGCCGGCCTCCGCGGTGCGTCGCTCGACTTCGCCCTCCGGTCGGCGCTGCCGGACACGCGGCCCGCGCTGCCGGCTCGCCGGGCCGGCCGGCCCGGACGGCCGGTGGTGCGGCTCGGCGCCGGCCGACGGCTGCAACTCGGGCCGAAGACGCCGGCCGTCACCCTGGACCGCCTGCAGAGCGCGATCGGGCTGCTGACCGCCGAAGCCGTGAGTGGGGCCGCGGCCCTCGGCTGTGCGTACGAACTGGCCGACGGCCGGTCCGCCTACCTCGGCTCGGGGACGACCGCGTCGCGCACGCCGTTCCTCGCGGTGCGTCGTCGTTCGGTGTCGGCCGATCTGCGGCAGGTCCGGCAGCTCGTGCGGCTGGTCGTGATCGCGGTGTTCCCGCCGGGCGAGGCTCCGCCCGGGCTGCTCATCGTGTCCACATGGGACGGTTGCCGGCTCGAGCTCCCGCTCGGGAAGTCCGGCCGCGTGACGGTGCCGCTCTCGGTCCACAACGTCGACGGCGAACTGGTTCTGCGCGCGGAAGCAGCGGAGGCTCTCACGTCACCGCGCGCCGCCGTCGAGGCGTTCGGCTTCCCCCGGATCAGCTGGCTGGACGACTTCACTTGCGCGGGAGGCGTGGCGTGACCGGGCCCTACGACATCTTCCTCAGCTTCACCTGGGCGGACAGCGTCGAGGTGAACGCGCTCCAGGACGCCCTCGAAAAAGCCGGGCTGCGAGTCTTCCGGGACAAGGAGATCCGGCGCTTCGAGGGCATCACGGAACGGCTCGACGCCGCGCTCGCCGAGTCGAAGGTGCTGCTCGCCTACTATTCGCGCCGGTTCCCGACCCGGTACGCCTGCCAATGGGAGCTGACGTCCGCCTTCCTCGCGGCGCAGCGCCTCGGCGATCCCCGGCGCCGGGTGCTCGTCGTGAACCCCGAATCCGACGGCAACCACATCGCCCCGGTCGAGCTGGAAGACGCCGCTTACGCCGGCCGGCCGAAGAACGACCGGGAACGCGCGGCCACCGTCGAGCGGATCGCCGAGCTGGTCCGGGCGGCGGCGACCCCGCTGGGCTCGGTGCGCAGCACGGCACCGGTGCTGCCCCGCCTGTTGCGGCCCCGGCAGTTCGTCGGGCGGTACCGCCAGCTCTGGGCGATCCACAGCGCGCTGCACGCCCGCGAGCTGCCGGCCACCACGCCGCGGACGTCGGCGGCGCTCGTCGTCGTGCGGGGGTTCGCCGGGCTCGGGAAGACCAGCCTGGCCGAGCAGTACGCGTTCCTCTTCCGGGACGCCTTCCCCGGCGGGGTGCGGTGGCTGGGCCTGTTCGGCCAGAACGACCCTGTCGGTGCGCTCGCACGATTTCACGAGCAGGTCCGCGCGATCGCGGAGGAGCTCGGTGCCGATGTCCGCGGCCTGCCGCCGGAGCAGCTCCCCGCCGCGGTCGCCCGGCGCATCGAAGCCGCCGGGAAACCACAGCTGTGGATCCTCGACGACGTGCCGTCGGAGCTGCCGGCCGAGGTGCTCGACCAGCTGGTGATGCCGACGTCGCTGGTCCGGACGGTGCTCACCACGAGATCCGGCAACCTGGACTGGCCCGCGCCGGTCGTCGACCTGACCGGCTTCTCCGAAGACGAAGGTTCCGTGCTGTACACGGAAATCGTCGGGTCCGACGACCCCGAGGAGCTGGCGGCCGTGCGGCGGCTCGTCGAGCGGTGCGGCGGCCACCCGATCGTCCTGACGAGCGCGGTGACCGCGTTGCGCGACCGCCGGGGCGCGGTCGATCCGGCCGGTTTCGCCGAGGTCCTCGACGACGTGAAGGGCACCGGCGTGCTGGCGGACGCGGTGGCCGGCTGCGGGGAGCCCGCGCAACGGATCCTGCACATCGCGGCGGCGATCTCCCGGGCACCCGTGCCGGCCGGACTGGTGCGGCGCGTGCTGCCGGGCGAACCGGTCGACGAAGCGGTGGCCGAACTCGCCCGGCGCGCGCTGCTGATCCACCTCGGGACCGAATGGGACATCCACGCCCTGGTCCGCGACGCCGCGGGCGTCGACGACGACCTCACGCGCAAGACCGCGTCGGCCGTGCTCGAGTTGTCCGGGGAAGCCGGACGCCTCCACCAGCACGCCGCGGCGCTCGCCGAGCACGACTGCGTGCCCGCCGAGCAGCGGGCCCGGTTGCTGCGAATCGGGCTGGACTGGTTCCGCGGCCAGGGTGACGTCGTGGCCGCGCGGGAAGCGGCGAAACGAATCCTGGCTGCGGACGCCGGACCGGCCGACCGCGTGGCCGCGGCCGCGGCGCTGGTCGACGCCGGTGACTTCGAGGAGGCAGCAAAGGTCTGCCGCCCGCTCGTGGACTCCGGGGACGCGTTCCGCGCCCGGCTCACCTGTGCCCGCGCGCTGGACCAGCTGGGCCGATACGCCGAGGCGGACCCGATCTGGCCGGACTCGATGCCCGAAGACGGAGACACCGAGGCGCGGGTGTTCATGGCGGTCGCGAAGCGGATGCGCGGGCGATTCCGGGAAGCGCTCGCGCTCCTCGACGCCGACGACCCCGACCCGTGGGCCCGGCTCGAACTGGCCCGGCTGCGGATCATCTTCGGTGAGCTCAAGCTGGCGCGGAAGACCGCCGAAGCGATCATCCGCGAGCACGACGAGCCGGACCAAGAGCGGCATCCGCTGCGGCTGGAGGCGATCGGCGTCCAGGCCGAAGCCGAGATGTCGCTGGAACTCACCGAACTCAAGGTGCGCGACGAGAACTGGGACGCGCTGGAGGCGCACCTGCGGTCCGCCCGCGACGAGCTGACCGGGTTGCTCGGGCCAGAAAGCCCGCTGACCCTGGCCGCCGGTGTCCGGTGCGCGCGCACGTCCGTTACGCGCGGTCGCCCGAAACGGGCCGTGCGGGAGTTCGCGGAGCTGGAACCGCTGGTGGGCCGGGTTTTCCGCGAACACCACCCGCTGCACCACTGGCTGAGCTACTCCACCGCGCAGGCGCACGCTCAGCTCAAGCAGTACGACAAGGTCGCCGGCATCCTGCGGCCGTTGCTCGACCGGCAGCGGGGATCGATCGGGCCGAACCACCCGGACACCATGCGGACCCAGCTCGACCTCGGGATCGCACTGATGCTGACCGGCGACAAGGCCACCGCCGTCCCGCTCGTCGCCGAGGCCGAACGGCGGATCGGCGAGGCCCTCGGCTGGCGGGCGGAACTCCGGAACCGCGCCTGGGTCACCGGGCTGCTGATGAACCTGCCGGTGCTCGTCTGGCAGCTCTTTCCCCACCTCGACAACCTCTTCGGGAAGAAAAGTCCCGAAGAAGACTGAACCGTTCTGGAGGTCTTCGACATGGAAAAGGCGTTGGGCAGCCGGTACCGGCTGGGCGACCAGCTGGGCTCGGGTGCGATGGGGCGGGTCTTCGCCGGCTCCGACGAGCAGGGGAAGGCCTACGCCTTCAAGGTGCTGCGGGACGAGCTCGTCGAGGACCCCGAGCTGGTGGCGCGGTTCCTGCAGGAACGGTCCATCCTGGTCGGGCTGCGGCACCCGAACCTCGTCGGCGTGCACGACCTGGTCGTCGAGGGCGAGACCGTGGCGATCGTGATGGACCTGGTCGGCGGCGGTGATCTGCGGGCCCGGCTGACGGCGGAGAAGTCGTTACTGCCGGCCGAAGTCGCCCGCATCGGCGCCGGGGTGGCGGCGGCGCTCGCGGCCGTGCACCGGGCCGGCGTCGTGCACCGCGACGTCAAGCCGGAGAACGTCCTGATGGACGGGACCGTGCCGCGCCTGACGGACTTCGGCATCTCGCGGCTCGCGACCGCCACCGACCTGGGCCGCCGGTCCCTGCTGGTCGGGACTCCGCAGTACCTCGCCCCGGAACTGGGCAAGGGCCTCGAAGCGACGCCCGCGTCGGACCTGTACTCGCTCGGCATCCTGCTGTACGAGCTGTGCTGCGGTGTGACGCCGTTCGCCGGCCAGTCGACGTTCGCCGTGATCCGGCTGCACGAAAGCGCGATGCCGGGCCGGCCCGCGGGGGTGCCCGACCAGCTGTGGGACGTGCTCGCCTGGCTGATGGCGAAGCGGCCGTCGGATCGGCCCGAGTCGGCTCAGCAGGTCGCGACCATCCTGGACGCGCTGGTGCTGGAGCTGATGAAGGAACCGCTCGTCCTCCCGCTCACCACGCCGCCTCCTCCGGTGACCCTCAACGAGACGGGCCTGGGTACGCAGACCGTCTACGGCACCCCGGCGCCGCCGCCACGCCGTCCCGTCGCGACCACTTCGCCCAGCATGCCGACAGGAGTGAACGTGTCCCCTCCGAAACGCCGTCGCCGAGGCCGGGTCGTGCTGACCCTGATCGTCGTCCTCGCTCTGCTGGCCGGCGGCTGGTTCGCCTTCCGGCCTTCGCAGACCACGGCATCGCCGGCGCCCACCGCGGCACCGACGACATCAGCCGCGGTGGCCGCACCCGTCAGCGACTCGCCGTCGGCGACCACGACGGCGAAACCCAGTGTGATGCCTGACGTGGTGGGCAAGAAGCTCGCGGACGCCCAGGACGCGCTGCCGGGCATCCAAGTGACCACTGTGGACAAGATCGACGCGACCGCGGCCGACGGAACGGTGATCGAGCAGGACCCGGCCGCCGGAGCGGCGATCGGCGGCCCGGTGAAGCTGACCGTCGCGCACCAGGCCCAGCTGGTCTACCTGGACTCGGTCGATCCGGCCAGTGGCAACTGGGAAGCCAACCAGAACGCCAACATCGCGGGCAAGAGCTACCTGCACTCGCTGGGAAACTCCGTGGACTCCGGAACGAGCACCCAAGGGGTCGAGTACAACATTTCCAAGGGATTCCGCCGGTTCACCGCGACCGCCGGCATCGACGACAACGCGGGTGATTCGTCGCTGAAGATGCAACTCGAAATCTTCGCCGACGGCCGGGAGATCTTCAACAAGCCAGTGACCTACGGCACGCCGACACCGATCGATTTGGACGTGAGTGGCGTGCTGCGGCTGCGGTTCCAGTACGAAGGCGTGTCGGGCAACAGCCAGTGCTGCCGCAGAAGCTACCTCGTCCTCGGTACCGCGGAGTTGCTGGGCCTGCCCGGCGAGGTGCCGACGTCCCCGACCACGACCGGCTGACCGGCGTGTGGATCGGCAACCGGGTCCGGATCACGATCGGCCGGGCCTCCGACAACGACATCGTGCTGGGAGACCTGCAGGTCTCCCGCCGCCACGCCCGGCTGGAACGCGTCGGCGGGGCGTGGCGGCTGACCGACCTCGGCAGCCGGAACCCGACGCTGGTCAACGGCGTCCCGGTCGCCGGGCGCTCGCCGATCGCCGACGGGGACCGGATCACCGTCGGGGCCACCGACCTCCGCGTCGACGGCGACAACCTCGTCGCGACCGGCGGGGAGCGCACCCGGCTCGTGGCCGACGACGTCGGGTTCGCCGTCGGGGGCCGGTCGCTGCTGTCGGGTGTCTCGCTGGACCTGCGGCCCGGGCAGCTGGTCGCCGTCGTCGGGCCGTCGGGCGCGGGCAAGTCGACGCTGCTCAAGGTGCTCGCGGGCGAGGTCGCGCCGACCAGCGGGCGCATCACCTACGACGGCTACGACATGCACCGGCAGCGGTCGGCGGTGGCGCGGCGCGTCGGGGTCGTGCCGCAGGACGACGTCGTCCACACGCGACTGACCGCCCGCAGTGCCCTGTCCTACGCGGCCAAGCTGCGGCTGCCCGACGACACCGGCGCGGCGGCCCGCCGCCGCCGGGTGACCGAGACGCTCGCCGAAGTCGAGCTGACCGAGCACGCGCGCACGCCCATCCACCGCCTGTCCGGCGGGCAGCGCAAGCGCGTGTCGATCGCGCTCGAACTGCTGACCGCGCCGTCGCTGCTGATGCTGGACGAGCCGACCTCCGGCCTGGATCCGGCGCTCGACAAGCAGATCATGGGGCGGCTGCGCGAGCTCGCCGACGCCGGCCGGACGGTCGTGGTGGTGACGCACAACGTCACCCACCTCGACGGCTGCGACCTCGTGCTGCTGCTCGCGCCCGGCGGTGTCCCGGTGTTCAGCGGGCGGCCCGCGGAACTGCGGGCGCGGTTCGGCACGGCCGACTGGGCCGACATCTTCCACCGCGTGGTCGCGGGGACCGCGCCGCCGCACCAGCTCGCTCCGGTGAGTCCCGCGCCGCCGCCGGAGGTTTCCGCCGAGCCGCCGGCCGTGCACGCCGGGCTGGGACACCAGGTCGGCACGCTCGCCGCCCGGCACCTGCGGCTGATCTTCGCCGATCCCGGGTACGCCCTGTTCCTGCTGCTCGTCCCGGTCGTGCTGGCCGTGCTCGCGTTGGCGGTACCCGGTCACGAGGGGCTGCGGCGGTCGGTGCCCGAGCATCCGACGGAAGCCGCGCAGATGCTCGTGCTGGTCTTCGTCGGGGCGGCGTTCATGGGGGCGGCGGCGTCGGCGCGGGAGGCGATCGCCGAGCGGGCGATCTTCCTGCGCGAACGGGCCGTCGGCCTGCGGCCCGGCGCGTACGCGCTTGCGAAAACCGTGGTCTTCACGCTGGTCGCGGCCGTGCAGTCCGCGGTGCTCGTCGGCGTCGTCACGACGGTCAAGCCGGGGCCGGTCGACGCGGTCCTGCTGTCCCGGCCGGTCGCCGAGCTCGCGGTCGCGGTCTGGCTGACCGCGCTGGCCTCCTGCCTGCTGAGCCTGCTCGGGTCGGCGCTGGTGCGCTCGCTCGAACAGACGACGCCCGTGCTCGTCGTGACGGTGATGGCCCAGCTGGTGCTGTGCGGCGGGATGATCCCGGTCGCCGGGCGGCCGGTGCTGGCCCAGCTGTCCTGGCTCGCGCCCGCGCGGTGGGGTTACGCCGCCGGGGCTTCCACAGTGGATCTCCCGCAGGTGGGGACGCCGGATCGGCTGTGGACCCACGACTGGCCGTGGTGGCTGGGCTCGGCCGGCGCGCTGCTGCTCTCGGCGGCCGCTTGCACGGCGCTGGTCGCCGTCCGGATGAGGAGGCTGCGGCCGGGGCGGTGATCCGGCTCTTCGGCGCCGTGCGTGCCATCATCGGGCATGGCCACCCTTCGCCACGCGCGCGAGCCGGAGCTCAACAGTGGGATCATGCCCGGGAACGTGCGGGCCGATGACTGGATCATGCTCGTCCTTGCCGCCGGGTCGGTGGGGTTGCTCGGGTTCATGGTGCTCAGCCCGCCCGTGCGGGATGTCGGGCTCGTCATCTTCTACGTCGACTGCGGGATCTGCGGGGTCTTCCTCCTCGAGTTCCTGTGGCGGTGGCGGAAACGCCGGTGGGCCAAGAAGTTCCTGGTGCGCAACTGGTACGAGCTGTTCGCCATGATCCCCGTCGCGCACCCCGCGATGGTCGCGCACAAGTTCGTCAGCGTCGTGCTGCTGCTCGTGCGGATCGGGCGGGCCGCGGACCGGGCCCTCGGGGAGCAGTTCACCTACCGGCTCGTCGACAAGCTGTCCGAGCCGATCGTCAAGGCCATCAAGAAACCGATCACCATCGCGGTGCTCGACGAGGTCGTCAAGGTGCTGGAAACCGGCAACTACCCCGAGAACCTCGCCAAGTCGCTCGACGCCAACAAGGGCGAGCTGCGCACGATCATCGCCGAGAAGATCGCCGAGGACCCGCAGCTCGGGAAGCTCAAGCGGCTGCCGTTCCACGACGAGATCGTGCGGACCGTCGTCGACACGTCGTTCCGCGTGCTGCTCGAAGTGCTCGTCGACCCGCGGATCGACGACTTCTTCTCCGCCGTCGTGCGCGACAACCGCGAGCAGATCCGGCAGGCCGTGCAGCTCGGGCTCAACGACGTCGACGACGAGGACAAGGAGAAGTCCCTGCCCGTGCGCACCCAGCACTCGGCCGCGCTCGAGTACGACCGGCTGCACCCGCGGCGCTGATCAGGGGAACGCGGCCACGACCTCGTCGGCGAACCACCGGATCTGCGCGCGCATCTCCTCGACGGTGTTGCCGACGAACAGCAGCGCCGTCAGGTGCGCCACGCCCGCCGCCGCGTAGGCCGCGACCTTCTCGCACACCTCGTCCGGCGTGCCGATCAGGTTCAGGTCGAAGTACTCGTCCTGGTCGACGCCCTTGGTCATGGTCTTCGCCAGCGACTTCCGGAACAGGTCGAACGACGAGTTCCGGAACGTCTCCCGCGCCGCTTCGCGCGTGGGGCCGAGGCAGACGACCGACTGCAGGGCCGTCGCGATCGCCCGCGGGTCGCGCCCCGCCGCGCGGGCGTACTCCGCCAGTTTCGCCCGTCCGGCAGTGATCCCTTGTGGACTCATCTTGGCCGGCAGCCAACCGTCGCACAGCTCGGCCGCGCGTCGCAGCGAACCGTCCACATTGCCCCCCGAGTAGACCGGCAGCGGCGACTGGAGCGGTTTGGGGAACGATTCGACGTTCTCGAACCGGACGGATTCGCCGTGATAGGAGGCATTTCGTTCCGTCCACAAGAGACGTAGGGCCTCGATGCGCTCCCGCATCAGCCGGGCGCGGTCGGCGTGCCGGAGGTCGGGCGTGACGGCTTCGAACTCGTCGCGGTAGCCGCCGACCGCGACGCCGAGCGTGACGCGGCCGCCGCTGAGCTGGTCGAGCGTCGCGACCTGTTTCGCCAGGAGGACCGGGTCCCGCAGCGTCAGCACCATGATGCCGGTGGTGAGCCGTAGCACCGACGTCCGCGCGGCGACCTGCGCCAGCACGATCAAGGGCTCGTAGAAGTCGGGTGGGTCCGGCCAGGCGCGCCGGATGAAGTCCATCGTGGACAGGTGGTCGTTGCCGCCGGCGTCGTGGTAGCCGAGCTGCTCGGCCTCGACCGCGAGGTCGACCAGCTGCCGCGGGGCGGCGAACGGGACCGGGTGCATCATGCCGGACGTGGCGGTGGGCAGCTCGATGCCGAACTTCATGGCGGGACCCTCTCGACGGAGTTTCGCTACGCTACCGTAGCGTAGCGAAAGTGCTAGAATGCGCGCAAGGAGGTCAGGTGGCGGATCCACGGGTGGCCCGGTCGCGGCGCGCGATCCTCGACGCGGCGGTCGAGCTGCTGGTCGAGCACGGTTTCGCGGGCGCGACGGTCGAGGCGATCTCGGCCCGCTCCGGCGCGGCGAAGACGACGATCTACCGGCAGTGGCCTGACAAGCACGCGGTGCTCAAAGCGGCGGTGGAGTCGATCGTGCCGCCGGCGGCGCCATCCGACACGGGCAGCCTGCGCGGCGACCTCGTGGCGTTCGCGCACGACCTCGACGGCATCCTCCACACGCCCCCGACGTCGGCGCTCATCCCCGGTCTGATCGACACCGCCGAGCGGGACCCCGGTCTGGCGGCGGTGCTCGCGGACTTCACCGCCCAGCGCCGGAAGCCGGTGTACGAAGCCGTGGCGCGGGCGGTCGGACGCGGGGAGATCAAGCGCCCCGAGTTCGTCGCGGACCTCTTCCTGGGCCCGTTGTTCTACCGGCGTTTGCTGTCGCGGGAACCCCTGGACGACGCGTTCATCGAGCGGGTCGTGGACGCCGCTCTCGCAAGTACTCGCTGAGCCGGGCGGCCGCGTCGAGCATCGCGACGCCCCGCGCGGTGAGCTTCTCCTGCCAGGTCTGCAGCGCGTCGACCAGCGATTCCGTGCCGCCGGCGGTGCGGACCTGGCCGACCACCGTCGCGATGTGTTCCAGGGGGTAGCCGCCGCGTCTGAGCAGGTGCGTCAGCTCCGCGTCGCGGATGTCCGCGGCCTGAAAGACCCGGTAGCCGGTGGCGCGATTGCGCGCCGGGACGAGGATGCCCGCGCGTTCCCAGGCCCGGATGGTCGCCGCGGTGACGCCGAGCCGGTGGGCCAGCTCGCCGATCGACCAGCCGGGTCCGGCCGGTTGCGGGGCTGCCGCGGTGGTCAGGTGGCTGATGGCCTTCCGCACCGCGTCGAGGGTTTCCCGGTCGCGCAGCAGCTGCAGGTGCCCGCGGTCGACGAGCGTCAGGGCGCGGCCGAGGTCGTCGTCGTGGACGGCGTGCATGATCCCGCCGGCCGTCGCGTGCCCGTACGCAGACACCAGCGCGAGGAAAGTGCGCAGTGCCGCCGCGTGCGCCGAGGTGTAAACCCGGTAGCCGCTCGGGGTGCGCGTGGCCGGCGGCAGAAAGCCGTCCTGCTCGTAGTTGCGGACCGCCTGCGTGGAGATGCCGTGCTCACGGGCGAGGTCAGCAGGTCTCAACCGAGTGTTCAAGGATACGATTCAACCACATGGACATCACGGACTTCACGGCCGAACTGCTCGCGCTCGGCGAGCCGACGCACTTCGAACCGGCCTTCGCACGGATCCGCAACGAGCTGTTCGCGCAGCTCACGGCCCACGGCTTCCGGTCGATCGCGCTGGAGACCGATCGCGTCGCCGCGCTCGACGGCGGGTTCTCGCACGGCTTCGGCGAGGTGGACGCCAACCGGCAGCTGCTCGCCTGGCTGCACGAGTACAACGAGACCGCCGACGAACCGCTGACCTTCCACGGCTTCGACGCCCCGACCGAGATGTTCAGCGCACCGAGCCCCCGCGCCTACCTCGAACACGCCCGCGACTACCTGGGCCTCGACATCGACATCGCCGCCCTCGCCGGCGACGACGAACGCTGGAGCCGCTCCGAAGCGATCCTCGACCCGGCCGTGTCGCCCGGCGCGTCACCCGAGGCCCGCGAGCTGCGGGTCATCGCGGACGACCTCCTCATGGCCCTCGACGCCCGCATCGAGACCGCGGAGGGGAACCGCGCCCGGATCCACGCGAACGCCGGGCTCGATCTGCTGCGCTACCACGCGGCGTCGGCGCTGCCCGGGGACCGGGACACGAGGATCGCCCGCCTCGCGAGCGCCCGAGCGGTCATCATGGCCCGGAACCTCCTGGACATCCACGGCTCGACGCCTGGCCGGACCCTGGTGTTCGCGCACAACGCCCACCTGGGATCCGGCGCGGGGGCGATCGTCGCGTCGCGGCTTCGCGACCGGTACGCCTTCATCGCCGGCAGCCTCGGCCACAGCGAAGCCCTCGGCCTCGGCGAGCCGGCCGCGGACACCTACGAAGGCCGGCTGCAGCGCGAAACCAAGACGTGGCAGCTGACCAGCGAAATCCCGGCCGGCCGCACCCGGGAAGACGTCGACTACCGGTACGCGCCGCTCACCCGAGAGCTGCTCGAGAACGCCGATGCCGTGCTGCACATCGCCTGAAACACAGCAGCCCCCGCACCGGGGTCGGGTCCGGTGCGGGGGCCGCTGCTTCACCCGGTTACGGGTAGCTCACCACGTTCACCGGCACCGTGCCCGAAGGCGTGACGCCGCCGGTGTCGTTGATGACGTGGGTGATCGTGCCGCGGTAGTTGAGCGACACCGACAGCAGGCTGTGGAACCGGACGCCGGAGTTGTTCGGCACCTCGAACGCGTGGTAGCTGGACACCGCCGGGTTCGTGTCGAAGAAGCAGTAGCTCCCGACACCCCACGCCTCGTGGGACGTCACGTTCGCCCCGACCTTGTAGGCGGCGTACCCGGCGACGCCGGATGGCGCGTTCCACGACGCCTGGTTCGGCACGTCGTAGGGCATCTCGTTCTGGAAGAAGATCGTCTTCCCGCCCTGGCCGTTCCAGATCACCTGGTACTTCTGGTAGTGCTCGACGAACAGGCCGGTGGCCAGCACGTTCGCGCCGTTGACCACGAGCCCGGTGTCGGCGGTGTTCGTGTTCCACCCGACGGTGCCGCCGTTGCCGTGGTCGGCCCGCCACGCCCAGATGTGGTCGATGACCGTGTTGGCGCTGTTGACGATCAGGCTGTTCGTCGCCTTGCCGGCGATCGAGCCGCCGATCCGGAAGAACACGTCCTGGACCGTCGTCGGGTTCGACGCGTGCGAAGCCGACGACCCGGACTGCCCGACCGTGAGCAGGGCCTGCGAGTTCGTCGTGCCCGCGTCGAAGAGCAGGCCCTTGAGCCGCACGCCGTCCACATCGGACACCTGCATCGCGTTGACGCCGTTGTCCGGCACCAGCGTCGGGTAGCCGATGCCGAGGATCGTCGTGTTGGCGCGGGTCACGTTGAGCGTCTGGTTGAGGTGGTAGATGCCCGGCGTGAAGAACAGGTTGCAGCCCGCGGCGAGCGCGTTGTTGATCGACGACGCCGTGTCGCCGGACTTGACGACGTAGAACTGGCTCATCGGCGCCGAGGTGCCCGGGGTGCTGCCGTTCGCCCAGCTCGGGCCGGAAGCGTTGGTGCGCAAGGAAGGTAGGAACACGCGGTACTTGCCGGTGCCGTCGACGTAGAGGTAAGGCACGTCGCGCGAGACCGGGGTCGTGGAGAGGGTGGTCTCCGGCGGGTTCGGGAACGTGTTCGCCGGCGCGCCGCTGGTGCCGGAGAAGACCATGTTCCAGACGCCGCCGTTCCAGCTGCCGAGCTGCGAGTCGCGGGTGTACCACTGCTGCTGCGAGATCGACGCGGCCTGGCCGGCCACCTTCGTGTCGGCGATGTAGCCGCCGCTGGCGAAGCCGTAGCTCGCCGGGTACAGCTGCAGCCCGCCGCGGACGTCCATCCGGCGGAACGGCGCGGCCTGCGCGACGGCCCAGCGCTCCTGGCCACCGGAGGGGTTGACCGCCATGTTCTCCGCCGAGCGCCAGAAGTTCTGCAGCGCGACGCCGTTGTCGGAGGCGTTGAAGGCGTCGACCGTGACGTCGCCGTTGATCAGGACGTCACCGGGGTTCTGCCCTAGACCGGCCACCGAGGTGTAGAAGCCGACGTTGTCGTGCACGTTGTTGTACGTGCCCGGCTTGAACAGGTGGGCGACGCGCCGGTCCGCGAACTGCGCGGTGAGCGTGTCCTTCTGGTTGTTGAAGTCGGTGTCCAGCTGCGCCTGGATCGTCGCCGCGGACATGCTCGGGTCGAAGATCCGCACGTTGGACCCGAAGTTCGGGGTGTCGGACTGCGTCGGGCAGCCCGCCTGGGTGCCGATCGTGTAGCTCGCGCTCGACACCGCCGACGTCGTCGAACCGGACTTGAGCGCGATCGCGTTGACCGTGCGGGAGTTCGGGACGCTGATCGGTCCACTGTAGAGCGTCGAGGACGCGGTCGGCGTCGAGCCGTCCACGGTGTACCGGATGGTCGCGCCCGAGGTGGCGCTGCTGATGGTCACCGTCTGGGCCGAGGAGTACGTGCCGCCGGGCGGGCTGAACGTCGGTGCCGCGACCGTCGTCGAGCTGCCGCCGACGGTGTAGGTGAAGTGCGGGGTGTCGTACTGCGGGCCGCTCTTCTCGTAGGTGAACCAGTAGTCGAGCGTGTTCCCGGTGCTCAGGCCGTTGACGGTGGTCCGCCAGGTGCCGGAGCCGTTGGTCATCCGCACGTTCTGCTGGCCGACGCCGGGCACGCCGGTGTAGTGGACGTCCACGTACACCGCGGGGGTCGCCGGGGTGAAGTTGAGCTGCAGCTGCGTCGAACTGAGCTGGGTGACGCTCTGGGTGTAGTCGTCGGCCGCGAGGGCGGCGGGGGCACTCAGCCCGGCCGCCACCAGCAGTGCCGATGCGACGAGCGCGAGCCTCGGGCCGCGTCGTCGAAGCTTGTCCAAGGTCCGGTTCACGCCGTGACACCTCCGCCGTTGGGGATCCACGAGCATTCGTTGCGAGTCACAACAAATTAGCTCCCGGTCAGCGGTGCTTCGGTCTCTTTTTGATAACACTTGTCTGGACCAATGTCCTTGCCGGGTGAGTCGGTTCGTGACCCTTCGTCCGATTGGGCGGTCGGTGGGCGAATGACTGAACCGAGAAACATCCGTCGAGTGGGTGACCTCGCATGAGTGACATGCGACGATCCCGTGCCACACCCGGTCCCCTACCGAGGAGTAGCATGGCGCGTTCGCCTGGAAAACGGCTGTTCCGGTCCCTCATCGCTTTCTCACTCGTCGCGGCCCCGCTGTCGGTGGCCGCCGCCTCTCCCGCCGAAGCCGCGCCGCTGCGGAGCGGCGGCGTCGTCGACTTCGGCTGTGCCACCTCCGGCAAGATGCACTGCCTCGGCAAGGCGATCCGTTCGCCGAAGGGCAACGGCCCGCTGCTCAACGCCACCCCGGTCGGCTACGGCCCGGCCGAGATCCAGGCCGCGTACAACCTCGGTGGCCTGCACGCGAACGGCAAGACGGTCGCCATCGTCGACGCGCAGGACGCGCCGACGGCGGAGGCGGACCTCGCCAAGTTCCGGTCCGCACGCGGGCTTTCCCCGTGCACGACGGCGAACGGCTGCTTCAAGAAGGTCAACCAGAACGGCGCGGCGAGCCCGCTGCCGGCGCCCGACTACGGCTGGGCGATGGAGATCAGCCTCGACCTGGACGCGGTGTCGGCGACCTGCCCGGACTGCACCATCCTGTTGGTGGAAGCCGACTCCCCGGACACCGACCCGCTTATGACGGCGGTCGACACGGCCGCGGCGACGCCGGGCGTGGTGGCGATCTCCAACAGCTACGGCGGCACCGAGGACTCGACGATCCTCGCTGCCGACGCGCACCTGAACCATCCCGGCATCGCCGTCACGGCGTCGTCCGGTGACTCCGGCTACGGCGTGAGCTGGCCGGCGTCGTCGCCGTACGTCACGGCGGTGGGCGGCACGACGTTGAAGAAGTCCACGAGCACCACGCGCGGCTGGGCCGAGACGACGTGGAAGGGCAGCGGCAGCGGGTGTTCCGCGCTGGAGGCGAAACCGGCGTGGCAGCACGACACCGGGTGTGCGAAGAGGACGGTCGCGGACGTTTCGGCGGTCGCCGACCCGGCCACCGGACTCGGGGTCTACGACACGTACAACAGCTGCGGCAGCTCGGCGTTCTGCGACCTGCTGCTGTCGCTGGGCCTCGCCCAGGGCGCGGACGGCTGGGTGCAGGTCGGCGGCACGAGCCTGTCGTCGCCGGTGATCGCGAGCGTTTACGCGCTGGCAGGGAATTCGGTGACGTCGGGGTCGTACCCGTACGCGCACACCGGCGGGCTGTACGACGTGACGTCGGGCTCGAACGGCAGCTGCGGCGGGACCTACCTCTGCACGGCGGGTGCCGGGTACGACGGGCCCACCGGCTTGGGCACGCCGAACGGCACGTCAGGGTTCTGAGCGGCGGGCCGGTTTTCCCAGCGCGGCGGTGAGTTCCGGCTCGACCCGGGTGAGGAGTTCGCCGAACACGCAGACGGTCTCCTCCCACGGGTGCCCGAAGGTGCCCAGGCGGAGGTCACGCGTCAGGTAGATGTAGTAGTCCCCGTCCGGGAAGACGGCGCCGGGCCACGGCGGTCCGGCGCCGTCGACGCGTGCGGGGTCGAAGCGGTAACCCGCGTGGTGCCAGTCGAGCCAGTACAGCTCCTCGCCCGGCTCGACGGATTCGCGCAGTCCCTTGTGGACGATGTCGTGCAGGGCGTCCAGCTGCGCGTCGTCGAGTTCGCCGATGCGCCAGGTCGCCGAACCGGCGGGTTCCGCGATGCCGGGGAACGCCCGCATGTCGGGCCGGAAGGCGAACTCTTCGTAAAAGCGCTTCCAGATGTCGTCGTGCTCCGGCTCGGAGAACAGCCTTCGGATCGGCCGGGTCCGCGCGGGTTCGCCGGGTGATGGCAGCCGGTAGCGGGTGACCGTGGTGAGCATCCGCATCCCGGCGGCTTCGAACGCTTCACGCAGGGCGCCGGTCGCCTCCGCGAGCAGGAACCGCACACCCCGGTGCGGCCCGGCGAGCCGCCAGTCGTGGCGGACGAGTGTCGCGGCGAATTCGGGATCGGTGACCCCGCCGACGACCATGGCGTCGCCGCGTTCTTCCAGCCAGGCGGCCCGATCACCGTCGAGGACGACCTCGGACGAGTGTTTCAAGTGGGCCGAGTCGGCGAGGAATTCGGCGTACGGACGGCGGTGTGGACCACTCGCGACGGCGAGTTCCGCGACGCGCTGGTGTCCGGCCCAGTCGTGGCCGATGCCGGGGAGTTCCGCGGTGTCCGTCCCGATCGGACAGTCGAGCACCGCTCCCTCGGCGTCCGCGACGAAGCCCGCGGCTCGCAGCCGTCCGGCCAGGTGGTCGTCGGCGTACACCGGCCACACCACCGGTTCGTTCCGGCGCGCGAAAGCCTCGACCTGCCTGGCGACGAGCGCGTCGAGGTCGTCTTCGGGCATTGGTCCGTGGATCACTTCGCCGTGGGTGCCGTAGTGGGTCCGGACTACCGGCCCGTCCCGCTCGATCACCGCGCCGATCGGCGGGAGAGCGGGCGGCCGGTTGTCGCAGAGGCTGAACACCCCGTCATATTCCACGGACGGGTGACGTTCGCGCAGCGCATTTTCGCGGGTCCCGGCGCGGGGTAAGGATGACTGCATGCTGGACACCGAAGTCCTGTCACGGACACCTCCGCGGGCGCTCGACGTCGGCACGCCGCTCGGTGATGTGCGGTTCGCCGTCCGCATCGGCGGCTGGGACGTGCCCGCGAGACCCGAGCACACCTGGGGGCTCGGTTCCACGGGGCGGCTGTGCCGGTGGCGGCACCAGTCCGTGCGGCTCGACGTGCTCTCCGGCGCCACCTCGCCCGAGCAGCCCGGCGTCACCCGGGAGACCGCGATCTTCCGCGTGCTGGCCAGGGAAGCGCTCAGCGAGTTCGTCGTCCAAGCCGAACTGAGCACGCCCGACGAGGTCCGGGGTGGCGAAGGTGCCTTCACCGCCGAGACGGCCGACGCCGTGGTCAGCGTCGGCGGTCCCGGCGTCGAGGCGCTGCGCCGCTGTTCCCGCGAGGGGCAGCACGTGCCGCCGTACTGGTCGGGGCAGCTGGCCGGCGCCGTCGAACTCGACGGCGCGCGGCTCACCTGGCAGCTGCCCGGTGTCGAGCGCGGGGACTACGCCGAGCTGTGGGTGTCCGTCGCCTGGAGCGCGGCCGGCGGGGACCCGGGCCAGGCGATCGACATCGACCCGGCCCGGGTGCTGCGCGAGCTAACCCAGTGAAATCCGGTCCAGATCCGGAGCGCCCGCCCGGTCGTTGCCGATCCGGATCGTATTGGCGCCCGCGTTCAGCGTCACCGGGACCGAAGTGGTGTAGGGCGTGCTGTTGCCGGCGCCGCTGACCTTCACCTCCACCGGCGCGCCGCCGTTCACCGACACGAAGTACGACCGGTCGCCGTTGACGGTGAAGTCGAGGTAGAGCTGGTACTGACCGGCCGCGGCCACCGTCACGGCCGGGAACGTCACCGCCGCCCCCGCGCTGCCGCCGATGTTGCGCACCTTCTGCCCGCCCGAGCACGGCGAACAGCTCGTGACGCCGGCGTCGCCGATGTCGTTGGCCGAGTCTTCCGCCTCTCGCATGAACACGCGGTCGGCCGGACGCTGCTTCACCTGCACCGGCTTGCTCACCGACTTCGCCCGTCCGAGCGTCGTGAACGATGCCGTCACCGGGATGGTCAGGTCCTGGGCGGCCGGGGCCGTCACCGTCCACGATCCACTCAGGACCTGGCCGAGCCGCAGCTTCGACGCGGTCACCGGAGCGCCCTGGACCGTCCAGCCCGCCGGGACGACCGGGGCCAGTGACACCTGGTCGACCGGGTCGTCGACGTCGAGCCGCAGGGACGCGGTGATCTTCAGGGACTGGGACCCCGGCGAAACCCATTGCACGCCGGCGGGTTCCACGGTCAGCGTCGTCTTCGGTGTGTACGACTCGGGCGGCAGCGGCGCCACCGCGATCCGGTCGAGACCGACGTTCCCGGAAACCTTGATCGTGTTGGCTCCGGCGTTGAGTGGCACGGCGATGGCCGCCGGGGCGTTGACGGTGATCGGCGCGGCACCGTTCACGCTCACTTCCAGAGAGCCCGGCCCTGTGGTGTCGAGCTGCAGCCGGGAGGGTCCCGACGCCTGGACGTTCCGGAAGGTGACCGCGCCGCGGTCGAGCCCGGTGACGGCGGAGGTGCCCGAGCAGGCCTCGCACCACACCGGCGACGCCTTGCCCTCGAAGCCGTTGCGCCACGACTCCGCTTCCAGCGGCACCTCGCCGCGGGGGTCGGGGTAGCCGTAGGCGACGTCGATCTCGTCGAGCGCGAGCTGGTGGAAGAACGGCTTCGCCTGCGGGCCGGACCACGTGTTCAGCACCTCGAGCTTGAGGTAGCGCGCGTGCACTTCGCCGACGTCGACGAACTGCACGCCGCGGGTGCTCGGCAGGGCGCCGGTGCGCACCGGCGTGCCCCAGTTCTTGCCGTCGTCGCTGGCGTAGACGCGGTAGTCCTTGATCCGCGCGGAATCCTCGGCGCGGCCGAAGGATTCGCGTGCGGCCGTCGGCGACGACTCGCGCTCGTGCACCGCCAGGTAGGCCGTCGACCGCTTCTTGCCGAGGTCGAGCGTCACGGACACCGGCTGCTGCCCGCCCGCGTCCCAGTAGTTCAGGTAGCTGCCGTCGGTGAGGTTCGCCGCCGGGTGGCCGGGTGCCGAGGCCGACGCGGTCGCCTTGATCGTGCTCTTGTCGTAGAAGTACTGCTGACCGGCGGTGTCCACCTTGAACACCGTGTCGTAGGTGTCCCAATCCTGGATGTCCAGAATGGACAGATAGCCGCCGGACTGGGCGAACCGCATCGGCTTGCCGGTGCGCACATCGGACACGCCGGTGACGCGATAGCCGTTGTCACGCAGCCGGACCAAGTTCGTCGACGGCCGCGTGACGACGTGGACGTACTGCGTCTTCGCACCGGGCTTGACGGTGATGACGCCGTGTGCGCCGTCGTTCCAGAAGCCGGGTTGCATGCCGCCGTACATATAGCCGCCACCTTCGGTGCCCTGCAGCGACTCCTTGATCGGCTGCGTCCAGGACGCCATGAAGTTGTTGAACGCCTCCTGCTGCGGCGGGAACTTCCCGTTCAGCATCGCGGTTTCGGCCATCAGCGACTTGATCGACGAGCCCGCGTTCGTGATGTAGCGGCCGGTGGAGAGCCGGACGTCGACGGCCTGGTCGCCGCCGCTGTACCACCAGTCGCCGTTGGTCGGCAGCTTGTAGTCCGCCTCGGTGAGCCGCGGCATCGGCGTGTAGATCGCCTGCGGGTAGTCGTACGACGGCGTCATGCCGGTCTTCTGCTCGTTGCTGACCGTGTCCATGATCGGCGTGTCCTCGTTGTTGTTGCTCAGCAACCAGGACGGCCGCTTCTCGCGGATGTGCTCGTAGAGCCCGTGCTGCTCCCAGTACTCGTTGTCGTTGTCGATCCAGAACCCGGCGAGGTCGGAGTAGCGGTCCATGACCTCGTCGAACAGGTCGTAGCTGAACTCGCCGAAGCCCGGGCGGGTGGTCAGGTCGACCGGGTGGCCCTTGTACGCCGAGTAGGCGGCCGAGTCGAGCGACTCGTGGCCGGTTTCGTTGTGCCACTGGGGATCGTCGGTCATATAGAGCATCACCCGGACGCCCTTGGCCTTGCCCGCGGCGATCAGCTCGCCGAGGAAGTCGCGCTGGGTCGAGCAGCTGCCCGGGACCTTCGACGGCCACGGCCGCGCGTAACCCAGCCGGCTGTGGAAGGTGGTGAGGACGACGTAGGACGCGCCGAGCTTCGTCGCTTCGTCGATCCAGTAGTCCGGCGTCCAGCCGCCGGCGGTGACGTCGTGCTCCCAGGCGGCGCAGTCGGTGTGCCGCGGCGCGGTGAACATGCCCCAGTGCAGGAACAGCCCGGCCGTCGAGGCCCGCAGCCAGTCCTGGCGCGGGTTGAACAGCTCGGCGTTCGCCGGGGTGACCAGGCTCGCCAGCAGCAAGATGACCGCGGCGAGGCAGGCTCGGACTCTCATGACCGCTCCTTCGTCCGGAGAGGTCCGATGATTATGCGGTCATATATCGTACGTCAAGGGGAGATGCCGCTGAGCGGGATACAGTCGTCAGACCTGTCACATCGGTGGCGCGGGATACGTCAAGGTGGTGACCGACCCCGCGAAAGGACCGACCCGTGAACGACGATCTGCTGGCCGAGAGCTTCGAGACCCACCGCGACCACCTCCGGTCGGTCGCCTACCGGATGCTGGGCTCGCTGACCGAGGCCGAGGACGCCGTCCAGGAGTCGTGGCTGCGGCTGAGCCGGAGCGACTCGGCCGCCGTCGAGAACCTGGGCGGCTGGCTGACCACGGTCGTCGGGCGCGTCTGCCTCGACATGCTGCGCTCGCGCAAGGCCCGGCGCGAGGAGCCGTGGGACGTCCTGGTGCCCGACCCGATCATCAGCCGCGACGACGCCGGCCCCGAGCACGAGGCGCTGATGGCGGACTCGGTCGGCCTCGCGCTGCTGGTCGTGCTCGACACGCTCACGCCGGGGGAGCGGCTGGCGTTCGTGCTGCGGGACATGTTCGCGATGCCGTTCGAGGAGATCGCGCCGATCGTCGGCCGGTCCGAAGCGGCGACCCGGCAGCTGGCGAGCCGCGCCCGGCGGCGGGTCCAGGGCGCCCCGGTCGCGCCGGACCCGGACCTGTCCCGGCAGCGCCAAGTCGTCGACGCCTTCCTGGCGGCGGCTCGCGGCGGCGACTTCGACGCGTTGGTCTCGGTCCTCGACCCGGAGGTCGTGTTGCGCGCGGACCGCGGGGCGGCGCTCGGCGGGTCGATCGAGGTGCGCGGCCCGGAGCAGGTGGCGAACCAGGCACTGACGTTCTCGCGGCTCGGCGCCGGCGGCGGCGTGGTCCGCCGGGCGCTGGTCAACGGCGCGGCGGGCGTGGTCGGCACCCGCGACGGGCGTCCGTTCTCGGTGCTGGGCTTCACGGTGGCCGGCGGGCGGATCGTGGAGATCGACATCCTCGCCGACCCCGAGCGGCTCGAGCGGCTCGACTTGGCGGTGCTGGACTGACCGGTCGTGAGTGGGAAACAGTGTTCTAACCCTGTTTCTCACTCACGACCGCGCCGGTCTCGTCGGTGACCAGGGCGATGCCGTCGGCCGCGTCGAAGTGGAGGTGGTGGCGGCGGCCGTCCGCGTACCGGCGGACCGTGCCCGCCACCACGGCCACCAGCTCGCCGTCCTCGACCGCGTACAGGTCGTCCGGCGTCAGGACCTCGTGGACGCGCGCGCCGTTGGTGACCAGCGTGCGGACCCGGCGGCCGGTGTGGTCGTAGCCGTACAGCGCGTTGACGCCGTCGTTGCCGTGGACCCCGCGCAGCCGGCCGAACGCATCGCGGATCTCGCTGCCCGGCCGCGGTTCCTCCGGGGCCCGGGTCGCGACCTCGTGCAGCAGGCCGCCCGGGCCCGTGATGACGTGCACGGTGCCGAAGAGCTCGCTGACGCCGTTCGCGTGGTGCACCGCGGTGCGGCGGCCGCGCAGGTCGTACTGGATCGCGTCGACGAACCCCGGCACGCTCACCAGCCGCCCGACCTCGTCGTACTGGTGGTGGACGGTCAGCCGCCCGTCGCCGGCGTCGGGGTAGACCACTTCGGACAGCCGCCCGTCCGCGCGGCGCACGACGTCCAGCCGGTACTCGACGGCCACGTGCGCCGGCCGCCAGCGCCGTTCGACCGGGTGGCCGAGCGCGTCGTAGCCGAACAGCGTCACGCCGGATTCGTCGGCGACGCGGACCAGCCGCCCGCAGCTGTGCGGCCCCGCTTCGAGCGGCACCGGCAGCCCGCCGTCGTGGTAGGTGAACGTCGTGAGCGGGGTGCCGCCCGGGTCGTCGACCAGCACCGCCACCACCCGGTCGGCCGCGTCGTGCACGCGGTACACCGTGTGGCCGCCCGCGGTCCGCGTCTCGACCGGGTTGCCGGCGGCGTCCCGGGCGTGCACGACCCCGTCCGCGCCGCGGATCTCCCGGCCGAGCAGATCCCGCGTAAGTCCGTGAAGGCCACCATCACGAACTACAAGTTCCTCGAGGTGGCCTTCACGAACCTGGCGGCCCAGGGCGTCGTAGCGGAAGACTTCGGGAGCGGCCGGGGGCTCGCCGTCGCGGAACCCCCGGCTCGTGCGGCAGACCAGGCCGCGCGCGCAGTACTCGTGGTGCTCGTCGACGACGTCGCCGAGCAGCTCGGCGTGCCGGCGCTGCAGCAGCCGGCCCGCGCCGTCGCGCAGCTCCGACGTCACGAGCACCTCCGCCTCGCCCGACACCGCACGCTGCTCGGTGGTGACCCGCGCGCCGTCGTAGCGGTACCGGACGGTCGGCAGGTCCGCCGAGTCGCCCGGCCGTACGACGGTTTCCGGACGCCCCAACGGGTCGAGCGTCACCGTGGTCACCGCGCCCGCCGGATCGATCACCTCGCACGCGCGCGCCGTGCGGACGTCGTACCGCGTCGACGTCACGTTCCCGAGCGGATCCGCGGCGACCTCGGGGAAACACCGGTCGGCGGAGTAGCGCACCTCGTGGGTGTGGCCGTTCGGCCCGATCGTCGTGGTGCGCAGTCCCGCGACGGTGTCGAGCCGTCCGTGGAACGTCGTCGTCCACCAGCCGTCCTCGCCGGGACGGCGGTGGTAGCCGTGGTGGCGGAAGTCCGGCAGGATCGCGCCGTAGACGTCGGCGACGAGCGCGTCGGTGAGCACCAGCTCCTCCCGCGCGGTGAGCAGGCCGTGGGACCCGGCGCTGCCGTCGGGCCGCTCGTCGTAGCGGAAAACCTTGTCGGACAAGACTTTCCCGCTGCCGTCCAGCTCGTGCACGCGAGCGGGCAGTGCGATGAACCGGTGCTCGGGGGTGGTCGCGTACGTCGTGCGCGTCTCGCGGACCACCGGTTCGCGGCCGGGCCGCTTGGTGGTCTCCACCTCCCGCACCGGGTTGCCGGTGGCGTCGAACGCCGTCTCCGTCGTGGTGACCGAGACCGGCCGCTCCCGGCGCTCGAGCACGGTCACGACCGAACGTGTCCACTTGGGACGGCGGGCGTGCTCGACGCGGCGGTACGGCCGGTCCTCTTCGGCGGAGCCGTCGAGGCCGTAGGTCTCTTCCTTGTCGAGCAGCCCGCCGTCGCCGAACCAGCGCACGGTCCGCAGCGTCGGCGCGTACTCGTCGCCGAGCTCGTCCTGGACGACGCGGCCGAAGCCGGACGTGCGAGCGTCGTGGTACTCGAACTCCGTCACACCGGTCTGCCCGGTGACCGCTTCGTACCGCGTGACGCGCCGGACGACCGGGGCCGCCTCGACGGTCGCGTACTCGACCGACGTGAGCAGCCCGATCCCGTTGTCGATCTCGCTCAGCCGTCCGGTGCGCGGCAGTTCGGCGGCCTCCAGGGAGAAGTAGGGCACGGCGTCGTCGAGCAGCAGCACACCGCCGCCGGTCCGCGCCTTCGCGGCGAGCTGCACCCGCCGCTGGGCCGGCGGTTCCGTGCGGGCGTAGGCCAGCCGCAGGAGGGGCGCGGCCGCCTCGGCGCCGTGCGCGTCGAACCCGGTGAGCGCGACCGACGTCAGCAGGGACGCGCCGGTGACGTCGTCCTCGTCGTAACCGAAGCGCCACCGCCGGACGAGCGGCCGCGCGTCCGCGGGCACCCGCAGGTCGACCCGGGCGCACCGCAACGCCGTCGTCACGAGGGTGCCGCTGCGGCCCCAGCGCAGGACGTCCGGCCGCGGCTCGTAGGTGAACTCCACTTCGTACGGCCCGTAGGACACGCGCGCGAGGTACGCCTGACCGCTGTGGTGCGCCCAGCCGAACGCGACGGTGTTGCCGAACGCGTCCTCGGACCGTTCGAGGTACCAGGCCGAGCCCGCGGACCGGCCGCCGTCGGTCGTGCCGAGGACGTGCCGGATCCCCGACCGGGTGGTCAGCACGAAGCCGTCGCCCCGGCGGGTGAGCCGGCCTTCGGCGCCGGAGCGCGCGCGGCCGCCCGCCGACCGGACGTGCGGCAGCGGCAGCGCGAACCCGCCGCCGAAGGCCCCGTTCGGCGCGCCGGTGGTGTAGCGCAGGGCCAGCGCGGGCGCGATGCCGCCGGGGCCCGGCGGCAGGTCGAGCGGTACGGCGAAGCTGCCGCCGCCGGTCGCGGGTTCCGGGGTGAACGCGCCGCCCAGCCCCCGCACCGGCGCGGGCCGGCTTGCCTCCTGCGCGCTCACCCGGAGCGGAACCATGCTGATCTCCCCGACTCGATCCGTGACTTCCGGACGGCCAAGTGGGTGAGGCAGGACCGCCAGATACGTCGTCACCCGTTTGCCGTGCTCGTTACCCATTCGTGACGTGAGTGTCGTATCCCGGTGGCGGCTCACCGGTCTTTCCCGGGTGCCATCAGTGATCAATGGCGGAGGGTGGACCCGATGGTCGTCAAGTTCGTGCGGGACGAGACCGTGGAAGTGACTGAAGCCTCTTCGGAGGACGCGAGCACGCTCAACGAGCTCCCGACCCCGCCCCGGCAGTTGCTCGACCGGCACGGCGCACGGGTGCTCGACCCGGCGACGGCGGTCGTCGCCGCCGGGCAGCCGGTCCCGCGCACCACCGTCTACCGGCCGGGCACCTTCCTGCTCCCCAACCGGTACCTGCGCGACCAGGAGACCCTGGCCGCGATCAACCGCGTGCTCGGCCGCATCGGCATCTACGCCGAACCGGCCGGCCGCGGCGGCGACAGCGAGGCGTACGCCCGCGTCCGGCAGCTCGACGACCTGCCCGTCCGCGCCCTGCTGCACGTCCGCGAGGACTCCGACCCCGTCGTCGTCGACTGCTGGAAGGCGCTGCAGCTGCTGCGCTCGGCCGCGTCGGGCGAGAAGCCCGAGATCGACCCGGAGATCGTCCGGCAGGTCTCCGTCGAGCACCTGCTCTTCACCTCGCCGGTGTTCGGCGGCGTGCCGTGGGAGACCAGCGGTCTCGGCGGGACGCCGTGGGAGACCAGCGGGTTCGGCGCGGGCAGCTCGTACGGGCGCACGCACGGGGCCAACCGGATTCCGGTCACGCTCGCCGCGGACCCGCCCTACCGCAGCAAGAAGCCCGCGCACCGGCGCCCGGTCGTCGCCGTGCTCGACACCGGCATCGGCCCGCACCGCTGGTTCGGGCTGGCCGACCGCAGCGGCCCGCCGCCCGCCGGCACCGGCCTCACCGTCGCACCCGGCATCCAGGCCGCGATCCTGCAGGGCGAGCAGGACTCCGGCACCACGCTGCCGACCCAGCTGCTCACCGACTACTGGGACGCGCCGACGACCGGCCAGCCGCTGATCGGCGACGTCGACACCGACACCGGGCACGGCCTGTTCATCGCCGGCATCATCCGGCAGGCCTGCCCCGAAGCCGACACGCTCGCGATCCGCGTCGTCCACAGCGACGGCGTCGCGTACGAAGGCGACGTGCTGCTGGCGCTGCACCTGCTCGCCGACCGCGTCCGGAACGCGCAGGCGAACAACCGGCCCCAGGACATGGTCGACGTCGTCTCGATCTCGATGGGCTACTACGTCGAAGACCCGGCGGACGTCGCGTTCACCGGCCAGTTCGGCGCGGCCATCGCGGACCTGCTCGGCCTCGGCGTGCTCGTCGTCGCGGCTGCCGGCAACGACGCCACCACCCGCCGGTTCTACCCGGCGGCCTTCGCCGACCAGCCGCTCGGCGGCGGCTGCGGCCCGCAGGTGATCAGCGTCGGCGCGCTCAACCCCGACGTCGGCGCCAGCAAGGCCCTGTTCTCCAACGAAGGGCCGTGGGTGCGGTGCTGGGCGACCGGCGCCGGCGTCGTCAGCACGTACCCGACCGACGTCCGCGGCAGCGCGGCCGCCGACCACGAGCTGCCCGGCCGGAACTCCTTCGACCCGGACGACTACAGCGCCGGCTTCGCGGTCTGGGACGGGACGTCCTTCGCCGCGCCGCTCGCCGCCGCCGAGATCGCCAAGGCCCTGTTCCAGTCCGGCGACCTGGCCACGGTCGACCGCGACACCGTCGTCAAGCGCGCTTGGACCGCGCTGGGCTCGCTGTGACCGTGGCCAAGACCGACCACAGCCGCGTAGCGGCACTGTTCGACGCCGCGCGGGAGGGCGACCGCGCGGCGCTGGACGAACTGGTTTCCCTGCTCACGCCGCTGCTCTGGCAGGTCGCGCGTGATCAGGGTCTGGACGCCGATCAGGCCGCCGACGTCGTGCAGACGACGTGGCTGCGCCTGCTCGGCTCCTTCGCGGAGATCCGCTCGCCGGTCGCGCTGACCGGCTGGCTGATCACCGTCACGAAGCGGGAGGCCTGGCGGACCGGGGAAAAGCGCCAGGTCGAGCGGCCGCTGCCGGAGCTTCCGGAGCGGCTGACCGAAGCGTCACCAGCACCCGAGGAGGGGGTGCTGCGCGACGACCAGCGCGCGCGGTTGTGGCGCGCGGTCGACGCCTTGCCCGAACGCTGCCGCAGCCTGCTGCGGATCGTGGCGTTCGTGCACCGGCCGGACTACGCCGAAGTGGGCGCCCGGCTGGGAATGCCGAGGGGGAGTATCGGCCCGACCAGGGGACGTTGCCTCGCGCGCCTGCGCGAGCAGCTACTCGCCAACGGCGAAGGAGATTGGCTGTGACCACCGTCGAACCACCCGGCGCGAACGAGCCCTTGGACGAGCTCGACTTCCGGCTGCTGACCGGACTGCGCGAGCTGTGGGAAGACGCCGACCCGATGCCCGCCACGCTCGTGGAGCAGATCCGCTTCGCGATCCAGCTGGAGGACGTCGATCTGGAAGTGATGCGGATCCGCGAACAGGAGGGGCTCGCCGGCGCGCGCAGTGCGGCGGAACAGGGCCGGCTCATCACGTTCGACAGCGAGAGCTTGACGATCATGGTGAACGTGAGCCCCGAGCCCGGGGGGACGATCCGCCTGGACGGCTGGTTGACGCCGCCGGCGGAGCACCCGATCGAGGTCCGCACCGCGAACGGCCCCTTGCCGACCACTTCGGACGTCGAGGGGCGGTTCGCGGTGAGCGGGGTGCCGCACGGGATGGTGCAGGTGCTGGTGCGGACCTTGGGTCGGTCGAGGACGGTGAGCACGCCGGCCATCGAGCTGTGAGTCTGCCGCGGCTGGTCGTGAGTGAGAAACAGGGTTAGAACACTGTTTCTCACATAGCCGGAGCGGGCCGACCAGTCGCCGCGGAC
>NZ_JBFBAG010000054.1:59992-74783 GCF_040682155.1 Amycolatopsis sp. NPDC051371 | reverse complement strand
CGGCACCGAGCAGGTCGAGACCGGGCACGTGCGGCTGCGCAAGTACGTCGTCACCGAAGAGCAGCAGGTCACCGTCCCCGTCCGGCACGAAGAGGAGCGGATGTCCGACGCCAGGATCGCCTTCGCGCCGACCTCGGCCAACTCGTCCATGATGAGGTTGACCTTTTTGCGCGACACCATCGCGCGCACCGCCACCCAGTCGTCGTCGGCGAGCGGGGCCACCGTCGGCGACTCCAGGCCCGGCGTGATGGCGATCGCCCGCTCGACCAGCGTCCGCGGGCAGTCGTAGTCCAGCATCATGTACTGCTGCGCGAACACGACCCCGCGCAGGCGCGCGGCCAGCTGCGACTTCGCCTTGCTGTCTTCGGTGCCCTTGCGCTGCAGCAGCACCGCTTCCGACACGCAGATCGGGTCGCCGAACGCGACCAGGTTGTTCTGCCGCAGCGACCGGCCGGACTCGACGACGTCCGCGATCGCGTCCGCCACGCCGAGCTGGATCGAGATCTCCACGGCGCCGTCGAGCCGGATGACTTCGGCTTCGACGCCGTGGCGGGCGAGGTCGTCGCGGACCAGCCGCGGGTACGACGTCGCCAGGCGCTTGCCGTGCAGGTCGGCCGGCTTCCAGTCCCGGCCCGCCGGGGCGGCGTAGCGGAACGTCGAACCGCCGAAGCCCAGCGCCTGGACCTCTTCCACCGGCGCGCCGGAGTCGAGCGCGAGGTCGCGGCCGGTGATGCCGAGGTCGAGGTCACCGGAGCCGACGTAGATCGCGATGTCCTTGGGGCGCAAGAAGAAGAACTCGACCTCGTTCACGGTGTCGAGCACCGTCAGGTCGCGCTGCTCATGCCGCTTCCGGTAGCCCGCCTCGCCGAGCATCTCCGTCGCCGCGGCGGCGAGGGCTCCCTTGTTCGGCACGGCAACACGCAGCATTTCGCTTCTCTCCTCGTTCAGCGGTGGACCACCCGTCACAGGTAGCGGTAGACGTCCTCGGTCGACAGGCCGCGACCGAGCATCAGCACCTGCAGCCGGTACAGCAGCTGGGAGATCTCCTCGGCGAGGCGCTCGTCGGACTCGTGCTCGGCGGCGATCCACACCTCGCCGGCTTCCTCCAGCACCTTCTTGCCTTGGGCGTGCACTCCGGCGTCGAGGGCGACGACGGTGCCGGACCCGTCGGGACGGGTACGCGCGCGCTCGGCAAGCTCCGCGAACAGCTCATCGAAGGTCTTCACGGTCTGCAGATCCTTCCATCCCGGCCCCGTCCCCGCTGCCCCGGGCCGGTCCGGATGCCGCCGATCTCACACCTCCGTGGACGCCGCCTCCCGCGATGTGGGACGCGGGCGCTCGAAGCCGAGCAAGTACCGCTTGCGCTCGACCCCGCCGCCGTACCCGGTGAGCGAGCCGGTCGAGCCGATCACCCGGTGGCACGGGACGACGATCGAGATCGGGTTCTTGCCGTTGGCCAGGCCGACCGCCCGCGCGGCCAAGGGCTTGCCGAGCAACTGGGCCAGCTCGCCGTAGGAGGCGGTTTCGCCGTACGGGATCTCCAGCAGCGCCGCCCAGACCGCCCGCTGGAACGGCGTCCCGCGGAAGGCCAGCGGCAGGTCGAACTCGCGCCGCTGCCCGGCGAAGTACTCCCCCAGCTGCGCTTCGGTGCGTTCGAAGACTTCCGCGCCGGCGCTGCGCTCGCCGAACGTCGTGTCGGCGGGGCGGTGACGCTGCTCGTGCATGTACAACCCGCAGAGCGCGCCGTCCTCGGCGACCAGGGTCAGCAGGCCGCACGGGCTGTCCACGACGGCGTGGGAACGCATCGAACTCTCCTGTCGACGAAAGCTAGGCGGCGGGCATCCGGTTGATCGCGTGGTCGCCGGTGGCCCACAGGTGCTGGGTGGCGTAGGCGCGCCACGGGCGCCACGCCTCGGAGCGGGCGACGACGGCTGCTTGGCCGCCGAGGCCGAGCGTCTCCGCCGCGTACTTGATGCCGAGGTCGGTGGGGAGGAACGCGTCCGGGTCGCCGAGGGCGCGCATGGCGATGCTCTCGACCGTCCACGGCCCGAACCCGGGCAACGCGGTCAGCGCCGCCCTCGTCGACGCCCAGTCGCTGCCCGCGCCGAGGTCGAGCCCATCCGTCAACGCCGAGACCAGCGCGAGCAGCGTCCGACGGCGGCTGCGCGGCATGGCCAGCGTCTCGGGGTCCAGCGAAGCGAGGGCTTCCGCCGAGGGGAACACGTGGGTCAGCCCGCCCTCGGGGTCGTCGATCGGCTCGCCGTGCGCGATGACGAGGCGGGCCGCGTGGGTGCGCGCCGCCGCCGTCGAGACCTGCTGCCCCAGCACGGCCCGGACGGCGAACTCGGCGCCGTCGACCGTGCGCGGGACCCGGCGGCCCGGGGCGGCCGCGACCAGCGGCGCGAGGAGCGGGTCGGTGGCGAGCTGGTCGTCGACGGCGGTCGGGTCGGCGTCGAGGTCGAGCAGCCGCCGGCAGCGGCTGGTGGCGGCCGGCAGGTCCCGCAGGTCGGTCAGGCTGAGCCGGCACGCGATGTGGCCGTCCTCCGGCCGCAGCGCGACGACGCCGTGGCCGTGCGGCAGCCGCAGCGTGCGGCGGTAGGCGCCGTCGAGCCACTCTTCGACGCCCGGCACCCCGGTCGCGACGAGGTGCCCGAACAGGTTGTCCGGGCAGAGCGGCTTCCGGTAGGGCAGCCGCAGCAGGATCGCCCCGGCGGGCGGCGTGCCCTTCGCGCGGCCGCGCAGCTCCGTCGGCGTGAGCGCGAAGACCTCGCGGACGGTGTCGTTGAACGACCGGATGCTGCCGAACCCGGCCGCCAGCGCCAGTTCGGTCATCGGCAGGGTGGTCGTCTCGATGAGCGTGCGCGCGGTCTGCGCGCGCTGGGCCCTCGCGAGCGCCAGCGGACCGGCGCCGAGCTCGGCGTACACCTGACGCTGGACCTGCCGGACGCTGTAGCCGAGCCGGGCGGCGAGGCCGGTGATGCCGTGGGCGTCGACGACGCCGTCGGCGATCAGCCGCATCGCCCGCGCGACGAGGTCGGCGCGCTCGTTCCACAGCGGCGACCCGGGGCTCGCGTCCGGGCGGCAGCGTTTGCAGGCGCGGAACCCGGCCTGCTGCGCGGCCGCGGCGCTGGGGTAGAAGCTCATGTTCTTCGGCTTCGGCGGCACCACCGGGCAGCTGGGCCGGCAGTAGATCTTCGTCGTCAGGACGGCGGTGTAGAACCACCCGTCGAAGCGGGCGTCCTTTCCTTGCACGGCCCGCACGCACCGCTCGAAATCCTCATGCACGCGTCCCAGCATCTCCGAGCGCGACGGCGAGGGCTAGCGGAAAAGCGACATGGGCGTGCTCAGCCCAGCAGGGCCGCCAGCGCCGGCACGTCGATGCCCACCAGGGAGTCGCGGAAGACGCGCCGCTCCCCCGGCTCGACCGGGACGTCGTTGGGGATGACGAGGACCGTGCAGCCCGCCGCGACCGCCGACGCCGTGCCCGGCGGGGAGTCTTCGACCGCGACGCAGCGCGCCGGGTCCACGCCGAGCAGCTCGGCGCCCTTGAGGTACGGGCGCGGGTGCGGCTTGTTGAGGCCCTCGACTTCGTCGCCGCAGACCGTGACGTCGAAGAACTCGCGACCGATCGTGTTCAGCGCCAGCTCGGTCAGGTCCCGCTCGGTCGACGTCACCAGCGCCGAGCGCACGCCTGCTTCGCGCACCGCCGTCAGCGCCTCGCGAGCGCCCGGGCGCCACGGCAGCTCGTCGTCGAACAGGCCGGCCGTGCGACGGCGGATCTCCTCCCCCGTCGAGGCGACCGATTCCGGGGTGACCGGACGGCCGACGACCTCCAGCAGGTACGCCGACGTGTCGTCCATGTTGGACCCGACGAGCGTCATCCGCTGTTCCTCGGAAAGCTTGCCGCCGAGCCACTCCGCGGTCTCGTAGAGGGCGATGTCCCACAGCTTCTCGGAATCGACGAGCGTGCCGTCCATGTCCCACAACACGGCGCCGAGACCGTCCACAGTAGATCCCCTCAGGTGTTGAAGTACTTCGCTTCCGGGTGGTGGCAGACGATCGCGTCGGTCGACTGCTCGGGGTGCAGCTGGTACTCCTCGGACAGCTTCACGCCGATGCGGCCCGGCTCGAGGAGCGCGACGATCTTCGCCCGGTCCTCGAGATCGGGACAGGCGCCGTAGCCCAGGGAGAACCTCGCTCCACGGTAGCCGAGCTTGAAGAAGTCCTCGACGTCGTCCGGGTCCTCTGAGGCGACCGCCACACCGCCGGGGAAGGTCAGTTCCTGGCGGATGCGGCAGTGCCAGTACTCGGCCAGCGCCTCGGTGAGCTGGACGCCGAGACCGTGCACCTCGAGGTAGTCGCGGTAGGCGTCGGCGGCGAACAGTTCGTTGGCGTAGTCGGCGATCGGCTGGCCCATGGTCACGACGGTGAACGGGACGACGTCGACTTCGCCCGTCTCCCGCGGACGGTAGAAGTCGGCCAGGCAGAGCCGCCGGTCGCGGCGCTGGCGCGGGAACGTGAAGCGCAGCCGCTCGGGCGCGTCCGGTTCGGGCTCGGTGAGCACGACCAGGTCGTCGCCCTCGGCGACGCAGGGGAAGTAGCCGTAGACGACGGCCGCGTGGGCCAGGACGCCGTCCGCGGTCAGCCGGTCGAGCCAGTACCGCAGCCGCGGCCGGCCTTCGGACTCGACCAGGTCGTCGTACGTGGGCCCGGTGCCGCCGCGGGCGCCCTTGAGGCCCCACTGCCCCATGAACGTGGCGCGCTCGTCGAGCATCGCGGCGTAGTCGGCGAGCGCGACGCCCTTGACCACACGCGACCCCCAGAACGGCGGGACCGGCAGCGGGACGTCGGTGGCGACGTCCGAGCGTGCGGGCGGCGGCCCTTCGAGGGCTTCCTCCTCGGACTTGCGGGCTTTGCGCGCCTCGGCGATCCGCAGCGAGCGTTCGCGGCGTTCCTTGCGCTCCTGCCGCTTCTGGTCCGCGTCGGCGTCCACCAGCGGCGATTCGCCACGCTTGGCCGCCATGATCGCGTCCATCAGCCGCAATCCCTCGAACGCGTCCCGCGCGTAGCGGACGTCGCCGAGGTACAGCTCCGAGAGGTCGTTCTCCACGTAGGACCGGGTCAGGGCCGCGCCGCCGAGCAGGACCGGCCAGCGCGCGGAGATGCCCCGGGAGTTCATCTCCTGGAGGTTCTCCTTCATGATCACCGTGGACTTCACCAGCAGCCCGGACATCCCGATCGCGTCGGCGCCGTGCTCGTCCGCCGCGTCGAGGATGGTCGTGATCGGCTGCTTGATACCGAGGTTGACGACCTCGTAGCCGTTGTTGGACAGGATGATGTCGACGAGGTTCTTGCCGATGTCGTGCACGTCGCCGCGCACGGTGGCCAGCACGATCCGGCCCTTGCCGGCGTCGTCGTCCTTCTCCATGTGCGGCTCGAGGTGGGCGACGGCGGCCTTCATCACCTCGGCGGACTGCAGCACGAACGGCAGCTGCATCTGCCCGGACCCGAACAGCTCGCCGACGGTCTTCATGCCGGACAGCAGCGTGTCGTTGATGATCTGCAGGGCCGGCCGCTGCTCCAGCGCCGCGTCGAGGTCGTCGGTGAGCCCGTTGCGCTCGCCGTCGACGATCCGGCGTTCGAGGCGTTCGAACAGCGGCAACGCGGCCAGCTCCTCGGCCCGCGACGCCCTGGTCGACGCCGCGCTCACGCCCTCGAACAGGGCCATCAGCTCCTGCAGCGGGTCGTAGCCCTCGCGACGCCGGTCGTAGACGAGGTCGAGGGCCACCGCGCGCCGGTCGTCCGGGATCCGCGCCATCGGCAGGATTTTCGACGCGTGCACGATCGCGGTGTCGAGCCCGGCCTGGACGCACTCGTGCAGGAACACGGAGTTCAGCACCTGCCGCGCGGCCGGGTTGAGGCCGAAGGAGATGTTCGACAGGCCGAGCGTGGTCTGGACCTCGGGGTGGCGCCGCTTGATCTCGCGGATCGCCTCGATCGTCTCGATGCCGTCGCGGCGCGACTCCTCCTGACCGGTGGCGATGGTGAAGGTGAGCGCGTCGATGATGATGTCGGACGTCCGCACGCCCCACTTGCCGGTGATGTCGGCGATCAGCCGGGACGCGATGTCGGCCTTCTTCTGCGCGGTCCGCGCTTGGCCTTCTTCGTCGATGGTCAGCGCGACGACGGCGGCGCCGTACTCGCTCACCAGCTCCATGACCTGGGTGAACCGCGATTCCGGCCCGTCGCCGTCTTCGTAGTTGACGGAGTTGACCGCGCAGCGGCCGCCAAGCCGCTGCAGCCCGGCCCGCAGCACCGGGACCTCGGTGGAGTCGAGCATGATCGGCAGGGTCGACGCCGTGGCGAGCCGACCGGCCAGTTCGGCCATGTCGGCGGTGCCGTCGCGCCCGACGTAGTCGACGCAGAGGTCGAGCAGGTGCGCGCCGTCGCGGGTCTGCTCGCGGGCGATCTCCACGCAGTCGTCCCAGCGGCCTTCGAGCATCGCGGTGCGGAACGCCTTGGAGCCGTTGGCGTTGGTCCGCTCGCCGATCATCAGCACGCTGGCGTCCTGCTTGAACGGCACCGCCTGGTACAGCGAGGACACGCCGGGCTCGGGCCGCGGCCGGCGCGGGACCGGAGCGGTGTCCGCCACGGCGGCGGCGAGCTGCCGGATGTGCTCGTCGGTGGTGCCGCAGCAGCCGCCGACGAGGCCGACGCCGAACTCGCGGACGAACCCGGTCAGCGCCTCGACCAGGGCCTCCGGGCCGAGCGGGTACACGGCGCCGTCCGGGCCCAGCTCCGGCAGGCCGGCGTTCGGCATCACCGACAGCGGCACCCGGGCGTGCTTGGCCAGCTGCCGCAGGTGCTCGCTCATCTCGGCCGGTCCGGTGGCGCAGTTGAGCCCGATCAGGTCGATGCCCAGCGGCTCCAGCGCGGCCAGGGCGGCGCCGACCTCGGTGCCGAGCAGCATGGTCCCAGTCGTTTCGACGGTGATCGAAGCGAGGATCGGCACGAACCGGTCTTCGGCGGCCATCGCCCGCTTCGCGCCGATGATCGACGCCTTCGTCTGGAGGATGTCCTGGGTGGTCTCGACGATCACCGCGTCGACGCCGCCGGTCAGCAGGCCGCGGACTTCCTCCTGGTAGGCGTCACGCAGCGTGGTGAACGGCGCGTGGCCGAGCGTCGGCAGCTTCGTGCCGGGGCCGGCCGAGCCGAGGACGAACCGCGGGCGGTCCGGCGTGGCGAACTCGTCGGCGGCCTCCCGGGCCAGCCGCGCGCCGGCTTCGGCGAGCTCGAAGATCCGGCCGGTGATGTCGTACTCGGCGAAGTTGGCGAAATTGGCCCCGAAAGTGTTGGTTTCGACGGCGTCCGCGCCCGCCTCCAGGTAGCCCCGGTGGACCGAGCGGACCACGTCCGGCCGGGTGACGTTGAGGATCTCGTTGCAGCCCTCGAGACCGTCGAAGTCGTCCAGGCTGAGGTCGTGGGCCTGCAGGGCGGTGCCCATCGCGCCGTCGGCCACCAGGACGCGCGAGCGCAGGGCTTCGAGGAACGGCGACGACACCCGGTCGGACATGCTGAACAGGGTAAGGCCGGTGGTCGTAGGCTGGTCCGGTGAGTGAGCCCGTCGACGAGACCCCGCGGCCGCCCGGCGACCGCCCCGAACCCTCCCGGCCGCTGATGGTGGTCGCCTTCGAAGGCTGGAACGACGCAGGTGACGCGGCCAGCCGGGCGGTCGAGCACCTGCAGCTGAACTGGGACGCCACGCCACTGGCCGAACTGGAGCCCGACGACTACTACGACTTCCAGGTCAGCAGGCCCACGGTCCGGATGGTCGACGGCGTCACCCGCCGCGTCGACTGGCCGACGACAACGCTGTCGGTGTGCCGTCCCGACGGGTTCGACCGCGACGTGGTGCTCGTGCAGGGCCCCGAGCCGAACATGCGCTGGCGCGCCTTCTGCGCCGAGTTGCTGGAGCACATCCAGCAGCTGGACGTCGCGACCGTGGTGACGCTCGGTGCGCTGCTCGCCGACACCGCGCACACCCGGCCGGTCCCGGTCACCGGGACGGCGTACGACAAGGACACCGCGTCGCTCTACGGGCTCGAGCTGAACAACTACCAGGGCCCGACCGGCATCGTCGGGATCCTGCAGGACTACTGCGTGCAGGCGGGCATCCCGGCGGTGTCGATCTGGGCCGCGGTGCCGCACTACGTGTCGCACCCACCGTCCCCCAAGGCGACGCTGGCGCTGCTGCACAAGCTGGAGGACATCCTCGACGTCGAGATCCCGCTGGGCGCGCTGCCCGAGCAGTCCGAGGAGTGGCAGCGCACGGTCAGCGAGATGGCCGACGAGGACGAAGAGATCAGCGAGTACGTCCGCAGCCTCGAAGAGCGCGGCGACGCGCAGACCGAAGTCGCGGAGCAGGACGTCAGCGGCGACAAGATCGCCGCCGAGTTCGAGCGCTACCTCCGCCGCCGCGGCCGGGGCGGCGGACAGGAAGGCTTCGGCCTGCGCTGACGGGCTATTTCAGCCAGCTGGTGGCGAACGCCCGCGCGGGGTTCGCCACCAGCATGGCGGTGACGACGTCGCCGCCGAGCAGCTTGACCAGCCGGGGCGAAAGGGTCGTGAGCAGGTAGGACGGCCCCGGCTGCCGGAGGGCCGCGGCGGTCGTCGTGTCACCGCCCAGCAGGATCTGCCCGCCGTGCCCGGCTTCGACCAGGGCCTCCAGCCCGTCGAAGAGCCGCCAGTCCGTCGCGTGGTTGGCTCGCGACGGGCCGTCGAAGCCGAGGAACACGCCGGTCTCGGCGACCTCCCGCTGGATCCGGACGTCCGGGTTGCGGTTGAGGTGCCCGAGGATCACCTGGTCCGGGGGCACGTCGAGCTTCCCGCACAGCAGCTCGGCCGTCTCCAGGGCCGCCGTCCCGAGTTCGAGGTGGACGGCGATCGGCGCGCCGGTCTCCTGGTGGGCGACCGCCGCCGCGGTCATCGTCAGCCGGGCGTGGGAGTCGATCGTGTGGAACGCGCCGGCCACCTTGATCAGACCCGCGCGCGGGCCGGTCCGCAGCTCGTCCGGTAGATCGGCGGGCTGCGTGCCCTCCGTCAGGTCGGCGACGAACTCCCGCACCAGATCGTTCCCTGGGCGCGGTCGACGGGGTGGCGCCGCGGGCAGCGCAGGTGCGTGCGCTCGCGGCGTTCCTCGAGCCCGAGCCGGTCCACCTGGCGGCGCTGGACCGGCTGCACCGCAGCGCCCCGCCCACGGCGTCGGCCGCCTGGGCGCGGCTCGCCCACCAGGCAGCCGACTGGCTCACCGGGCCGCTGCGGCACGACCTGCGCGCCTGTCCGGAGCAGGACTGCCGGGGCGTGTTCGCGGACCCGGGCGGGCGACGGCGCTGGTGTCCCTCCCCCGCCTGCGCCAGCCGGGGCCGGGTGCGCGCGCTCAGGGAGCGACGGCGCGCGGAGTCATGACGGCCGGCGCGGTCCGGTGCCGGTTCTCCCCAGGTGCCGGCGAGGTCGGCTGGCGGTGCGGAGTCAGGACGGCCAGAGGATCCGGCGCATCGGTACCGCGCCCCGAGCCCGCTTCCGCCACTCGCGCGGGTAGCCGAGTGACACCTCTTCGAACCGCACGCCGTCGGCCTCGGTCGTCCGCGGGATGTGCAGGTGGCCGTAGACGGCGATCTCCGCGCGGTAGCGGACGTGCCAGTCCTCGGTCTTGGTCGTGCCGCACCACAGCGCGAACTCCGGCCAGTACAGCGGCGCGGTCGGGTGGCGGTGCAGCGGCCAGTGCGACATCAGGATCGTGCCGTGGTCCTCGGGGATCGCGTCGAGGCGCTCGGTGCTGATCTTGAGCCGGTCGGCGCACCACGCCTGCCGGCTCGGGTACGGGTCCGGGTGCAGGAAGTACTCGTCCGTGCAGACCACCCCGGCGGCCCGGGCCTGGCTCAGTGCCTCTTCCAGGGACTTGCCCTCGGCCTCGGGGGTCCGCCAGCTGTAGTCGTAGAGCAAAAAGAGCGGCGCGATCGTGAGCGGTCGCTTGCCGTGCCGCCAGACCGGGAACTCGTCTTCGGGCGTGAGCACGTCGATCTCGCGGCACTGCTCGACGAGGTACTCGTAGCGCGCCTGGCCACGCAGCTGGCACGGGTCGTTCTTGGTCGTCCACAGCTCGTGGTTGCCCGGCACCCAGACGACCTTCGCGAACCGCTCGCGCAGGGTTTTCAGGGTCCCGATGGTCGCCTCGGCCCGCTCGGCGACGTCCCCGGCGACGAGCAGCCAGTCACCGGGGGTCTCCGGGACGACGTCGTCGAGGATCGGGCCGTTGCCCTCGTGGGTCACGTGGAGGTCGCTGGTGGCGAAGAGGTACGGCACCCCTCCACCGTAACCACCGGGATCGCGGGATCTTCGCGGAATCCCGGGATCCCGGGTGTTTTCCGCACGGACCCGGGCATCGCGCCCGCTCAGGCAGCCGTCGCGGCGGGCACTTCGGCGGCCCGACCGACGGGCCTGCGTCGCCTCGCCAGCATGAGCACCCCGGCCAGCACGTACACGCCGGCCTGGATGTTCAGCAGCAGCGCCGGTCCGGTCGTCGCGACCAGGGTGCCCGCCAGCAACGCCCCCACCGTCGTGAACGTGGCGATCGCGGCGAACGCCGTGCTCAGCACCCGGCCCGCCCGTTCCGGGGTCACCGCGCTCTGGATCTCCGACAGCACTCCCGCGCCCGCGGCCACACCCGGCGCGCCGACCAGGACGAACAACCCCACGTACAACCCGAGCGCCGTCGTCACCAGCCACATGTTCCAGATCACCGCCGAAACCAGGCCCAGCGCGATCGATCCCCAGCCGAGCAGCGCCGCCGGCGCCACCCGCCGCGCCACCGTGGCCAGCGCGAACCCGGCCGCCAGCCCGCCGATCGCCTGCACGCCCCGCAGCAGGCCCGCGTCGGCTTCGCTGCCGCCCAGCACGTCCAGGACGTACACCACGAACAGCACCAGGAACACGCCCTGCGCCAGGGAGGTGAACACGACCGCGAGACCGGTGCGCCACAGCCGGCGGTTGTGCGTGAGCTCGCGCAGACCGTCGAGCCAGGCGCGCACCACCGGTTCGGGCGCGGCGGCCGGCGCCGGCGCGCTCACCCGGCGGAACGGCTTGGCCAGCAGCGCCGCCGCCACCACCAGCACCGCCAGATAACCGGTGATGACGTGCGCGAGCCCGCCGAAGCCGAGCAGCGCACCGCCCGCCCAGCCGCCGGCCAGCCGCGCGACACTGCCATTCACGCTCATCAGCCCGTTCGCCCCGGTGACCTCCTCGACGCCGACCAGCTCGGGCACCAAGGCGTTGCGCGCCGGTTCGAACACCGACGCCAGCGCCGCTTGAGCGGCCATCACCGCGTACACCACGCCGACGCCGGGCTCGGCCAGCAGCGGCAACGCCACCACGGCCAGCCCGCAGCAGACGCCGAACAGCACGGCCCGCCGGTTCCAGCGGTCGGCCACCACGCCGGCGACCGGGCTCAGCAGCACCGCGGGCAGCAGGCCGAGCACGATGCTCAGCGCCGTCGTCGCGGCGGAGCCGGTGCGCTGGAAGACGTACAACGGCAACGCCACCTGCAACATCCACTCGGCCGTCTCGCCGAAGAACGCGGCCACCCACAACCGCGCGAACGCCGGAACCCCCAGCAGCTGCTTCATTCCTCCGCCTTTCCCGAGTGTTCGATGCGCGGGAACGCCCGCAGGCCGACGTGCACCGGGTGGGCCCCCGCCGGCGCGTCGGTCCGGATGGCCCCGACGTAGGGCCGGACCAGGGCGTCGATCGCATCGGTCAGCCGGGTCAGCTCCTCCGGCGTGACGCGCAGCGCGTACGTGATCAGCCCGGACGCCGCGCGCCAGGCGGGGTCGAGGCCGTCGAGCGAGTCCAGGTACCGCTGGGTCAGCTCCTGCTCGTGGCCCAGGGTCGCGCCCACCATGCCGAGCTGGGCCGCCCGGTGCGCCGGGTCGTCGGCCAGCTCCCCCATCTCCAGCCCGACCTGGCGGGCGCGCCACGGCCGCTCCCGGCCGTCCTCGGCGTCTGCCCGCTCGACCAGGCCGTACTGCGCGAGCTGCCGCAGGTGCCAGCTGCAGTTGGACGCGGTAGAGCCGACCGCCTCGGCGCATTCGCTCGCGGTGCGCGGGCCGACGGCGGTCAGGTGGTTCAGGAGCGCCGAACGCAGCGGGTGGGACAGCGCGCGCAGCAGCTCGACGTCCTCGATCCGCTTGCGCGGCGGCAGCTCGGCCATCGATATCCTATCTGAAAGAGTCATTTCGAAAGTTCTCTTTCATAGTTGGTCCCGCCTGCGGGTTTGTCAAGCTGCTCCGCTATCGTTCGCGGGGGCAGCCACTGCGCAAGGCAGTGACTGTTTCGTCACCCGACCTTGGATGGACGTTGCCCGACCAGCGCGAACTCGCTACTTCCGCCGCCCTCGCCCTCCCCCGCTTCGTGGGTTCGACCGCGCTCTTCCACGCCGCGGTCGCCGAGCGGATGGCCGTCACCCCCACCGAGCTGCACTGCCTGCACCTGCTCCACGGCGGGGTCAGCGACTCCCCGACCGAGCTGGCCCGGCTGCTCGGGATGTCCACGGGCGCGTTCACGCGGCTGCTCGACCGGATGGAGCAGCACCGGCTCGCCGAGCGCGCCCCGGACCCCGCGGACCGGCGCCGGCTCGTCGTCCGGCCTCTGCCCGACCGGATGGCCGAGCTCGCCGAGCTGTACGCGCCGATGGCCCGGTTCGTCGGCGAGCGGCTGGCGCGCCTGGACCGCCGTCAGCTGACCGCGCTCGTCGGCTTCCTCACCGACGGCACCGCGGCCGCCGAACAGGCGTCGGGAAACCTGCCGGATGTGACCCAGGCCATAACCGGTTGACTAACTCTACTGATGTTGCGTTAACCTGGTTCCACTATGAGGAACTGAACCGCGCCCATCCCGCTTCCGAGGCGGCACCCGGTCGAGCCTGACGCTCCTGCGTGCCACGACGCCCGGCGGGATTCCCGCTTCTTCTCATCCGGGCCCGGTGATCGCACATGTCTACTCTCTTTCCCTTGCAGACCAAGGACGTCGTCTTCGGCTACGGCACCCGCGTCGTCCTCGACGGGGTCACGCTGACCGCGTCCGCCGGGCAGCGGCTCGGCCTGGTCGGCGAGAACGGCACCGGCAAGTCCACGCTGCTGCGGCTGCTCGCCGGGTTCGAAGAACCACGCTCGGGTGAGGTCCGCCGCGGCCCGGACGTCGGGTTCCTGCTGCAGGAGCTGCCGTTCGCCATGGACGCGACCTTCGCCGACGTCCTCGACGACGCGCTCGCCGAGATCCGCGCGGCCGCCGCCCGGCTCGACGAGCTGACCGCGGCGATGACCGACCGGCCCGACGACCCGTCGGTGCTCGACGAGTACGGCCGTGTCCTGGAGTGGGCCCAGGCCCACGACCTGTGGGACGCCGACCGCCGCGCGAAGCTCGTCTGCGACGGGCTCGGCCTCGGCGGCGTCGAACCCGACCGGCGGCTCGGCACGCTGTCCGGCGGCCAGCGGTCTCGGCTCGGGTTGGCCGCACTCCTGGTCCGGCGGCCGGAAACCCTCCTGCTGGACGAACCGACCAACCACCTCGACGACGCCGCGATGGACTTCCTGGAACGCCACCTCACCGAGCTGACCGGGATCGTGGTGCTGTCGTCGCACGACCGGGTGTTCCTCGACGCCGTCTGCACCGACATCGTCGACCTCGACCCGGCCGCGGCCGACCGCCAGGCCGGCGGCGCGGTCCGCTACGGCGGCAGCTATTCCGACTACCTCTGGCACAAGAAGGCCGAGCGGGCGCGGTGGGAACAGCGCTTCGCCGAAGAACAGGAGGAGCTGAAGGAGCTTCGCGAGACCGTCGCGGTCACCGCGCGCGACGTCGCCTACGGCCGCGCACCACGCGACAACGACAAGTTCATCCACAAGTTCAAGGGCGCCCGCGTCCAGAAGACGATCTCGCGGCGCGTGCGCGACGCCGAGCAGCGGCTCGAGAACCTCGAACGCGACCAGGTGCGCAAACCCCCGGCGCCCCTGCGGTTCCGGGCGGACCTCACCGGGCGCGCGACCGCCGACGGACCCGCGATTTCGGTGCGCTCATTGGAGGTCCCGGGACGGCTTCGGTTGCCGCACCTCGACGTCGACGCGTCGGCCCGGCTGCTCGTCACCGGCGGGAACGGCGCCGGGAAGTCGACGCTGCTGGCCGTGCTGGCGGGGCAGCTCGCGCCCGCGGGCGGCGCCGTCCACTTCGGACACGGTGTGCGCGTCGGCCTGCTGGAGCAGGACGTCGCGTTCGCCGAGCCGGACCGGACCGCGGCCCGGGTGTACCGGGACGCGCTCGGCGAGGACGCACCCCCGCTGAGCCACCTCGGCCTGCTGGCGTCACGGGATCTCCGTCAGCCGGTGGGTGCGCTTTCGGTCGGCCAGCGCCGGCGGCTCGCGCTGGCGGTGCTGCTCGCCGAACCGCCGGACGTGCTCCTGCTGGACGAGCCGACGAACCACATTTCGCTGACCCTGGCGGAAGAATTGTTCCAGGCGCTCGAAACGGCGCCGGGCGCGGTCGTCATCGCGTCCCACGACCGATGGCTGCGCCGAGATTGGTCAGGCGACCACCTGGAACTGGCCGCCGGCCAACCGGTCGCGGTATAGGCCGTTATACAGAGGTGGGGCGTTCACGGGAAATCTCCACCACAGGAGGGGAGAGGGGGTTGGCGTGGTGGGCGGGGACCGCGCAGGGGGTGAGGCCGGGCGCCCGCCCGGGC
>NZ_JBFBAG010000054.1:10029-59982 GCF_040682155.1 Amycolatopsis sp. NPDC051371 | reverse complement strand
GCCGATTCGGGCCCGCCCACGACCGCCCCGGGGCGCCCGCCGAGGGGCTGGTGTTATCGCACGATTCCCCGGGCCGCCCTACACCCCCCCCCCCCCCACCTCTGTAGGTCAGAGGGTGATGCCGAGGAGGGCGTCGACGGCGCTGCGGATGAGGCCGGGCGCCGCCGGGTCCGTGCCGTCGCGGCGCAGGGCCTCGCTCGTCCACGCGTCGATCGCCGCCAGGGCCTTCGGCGTGTCGAGGTCGTCCGACAGGTGGTCGCGCAGCCGGGCGATGGTGTCCTCCGCGGACGGACCGGTGGCGAGCGAGACGGCTTCCCGCCAGCGGGCCAGCCGGGCCTCCGCCTGGGTCAGCAGATCGGCCGTCCACGCGCGCTCGGCGCGGTAGTGACCGGCGAACAGCGCCAGCCGGATCGCGCCCGGGTCGACCTGGTCGGCCCGCAGCCGGGAGACGAACACCAGGTTCCCGCGCGACTTCGACATCTTCTCGCCGTCGAGGCCGATCATCCCGGCGTGCACGTAGTGGCGGGCGAACGGCCCGTCCTTCGCGACGGCCTCGGCGTGCGCCGCGCTGTACTCGTGGTGCGGGAAGATCAGGTCCGAGCCGCCGCCCTGGAGGTCGAACCCGAGGCCGAGGCGGTTGACGGCGATCGCGCTGCACTCGATGTGCCAGCCCGGGCGGCCCGCGCCCAGCTCGGACTCCCACGACGGCTCGCCCTCGCGGGCCACGCGCCACAGCAGCGCGTCCAGCGGGTGACGCTTGCCGGCGCGGTCGGGGTCACCGCCGCGCTCGGCGAAGAACTTGGTCATGGTCGGCTCGTCGTAGTTCGACTCGTAGCCGAACTTGCCGGTCGCCGTGTGGTCGAAGTAGACGTCCGGGAACTCCGGGTCGTCCGCCCGGTAGGCGGCGCCGCCCGCGAGCAGCTTCGCGATGACCTCGACGATCTCGGGGATGCTCTCCACCGCACCGACGAACTGCTTCGGCGGCAGTACACGCAGGGCAACCATGTCCTCGCGGAACAGCGCCGTCTCGCGCATGCCCAGCACGACCCAGTCGTCCTGGTCGCGCTGGGCGCGCTCGAGCAGCGGCTCGTCGATGTCCGTCACGTTCTGCACGTAGTGGACGTCGTGCCCGTTGTCCCGCCACACGCGGTTCACCAGGTCGAAGGCCAGGTACGTCGCGGCGTGCCCCAGATGCGTCGCGTCGTAGGGCGTGATGCCGCAGACGTACATCCGGGCGGTGGCGCCGGGTGCGGTCGGGCGGATCTGCCCGGTGGCGGTGTCGTGGAGCCGCAGCGGGCGGGGGGTGCCGGGGATGCGGGGCACGTCGACCGATGACCAAGTCTGCATACCCTCGACTGTAAGCGCTGCCTCCGCCACCCTCCCGCCCGGTGGGACTCCTCCCCCACGTGGAGCAGCGGCTACTGCCGGCGTGCGACGTTCGCCACGATGGCGTCGCGGACGAACGCCCCGACGCCCGGTCGCTGCTCGTCCTCCCGGACCAGGAACGCCAGCTGCGCCGGCTCGGTGACGTACAGCTCACCGATCCGCTGCTGCGTCTCGTACGAGCACTCGCCCATCACCCGGGCGAGCATCGCCCGGTGCTCCTCGGCGAGGTCCGCCGCCTCGACGCCGTCCGGCGCGCCACCCGCGTCCCGCAATGCGGTCAGGCGGCGCACCCAGTCCTGGCGGGCCGCCTCCCCGGCCGCCAGGTCCTCCTTGGACGGTGGGGTCGCGCCCTGCCACTCGGGCGTGCCGCCCCACCGCCGCGCGGCTTCTTCCGCGTAGCCGTCCGGCTCGCGGAACCCGCCGAACACTTCGAACTTCTCCTCGGGCGTCAATGCGTTGCCCATCGCTCTCGCCTCCATCGCGCGATCGACGGCCGCGACCATCCGCCCCAGCTCGCCCATGCGCGCGACCAGCAGCTCCCGCTGCCTCTTCAGGTGCGCGCCGGCGTCGGTGCCGGGGTCGTCGACGAGGGTCGCGATCGTCTCGAGGGGAAACCCGAGCTCCCGGTAGAACAAGATGCGCTGCAGCCGGTCGAGATCGTCGTCGTCGTAGCTGCGGTACCCCGAGCTCGTCCGCCCGCTCGGGCTGAGCAGGCCGATCTCGTCGTAGTGGTGCAGCGTCCGGACGGTGATCCCGGCCAGGGCCGCGACCTTGCCCACGGGATGCCCCATCGGTTCCCCTTCTCCTCTCCGGCCGGTGTGGCCCTTGCGGTGATCACGGTGGTGCCTCACGCCGCGTGAGGGTCAAGCGTCACCCTTCCGTAGCCGCCGCGCCGGGGCGAGCGCCGTTAGCCTGACTCGATGAGCGCCGAGGTCGTGGTGGGCATCGCGGTCGCCGTGATCGCGCTGGTCACGGCGTTCGTGTTTCTTACGCGTCGCCGCGCGCGGCGACCCCGGCCGATGCTCGGCGCGGTCCCCCGTGCGCCGCTTTCGGCCGTGTCCCGCACCGCGCTCCTGGCCAAGATCGACGAGAAGTTCGCCTCCGGCCGGTTCTGCGTCCTGCTCGGGGGCGGCGGGGTGGGCAAGACCCACCTCGCCGCCGCCTACGTCCGCGCCGGCCGCGGACCGGTCGTCTGGGTGGCCGCGCAGGATCCCGCGAACACCACCCGGGCTTACGCCGCACTGGCCCGGCGAACCGGGCCGGGCGATGTCGAAGCGGCCGCCCGCGAAGGCCTGGCCCGGCTCGACGGCTTCGACGACGCCCTCGTGGTCTTCGACGGCGCGACCGACCCGGACGCGCTCAACCAATGGCTGCCCGCCCGCGCCCGGGTGCTGGTCACGACGACCGTGCCGGACTTCGAGGTCCTCGGCGGCACGATCCCGGTGAGCGGATTCGACGAGGCCGAAGCCGCCCGGTTCCTCCAGGCGCGGGCGGGGCGGGAGGCCGGCACCGCCGCGGCCGACGTCGCCCGGGAGCTGGGCTGCCTGCCGCTCGCACTGGCCCAGGCAGGCGGTGTGATCCGCCGGCAGCCCTTCGCCACCTACCTCGACGAGTTGCCGCACGCGCCGCCGTTGGAGCGTGAGCCGGGCGAGGACCACCCACCCTGCGTCGAAGACACCACGCTCGCCGCCCTGCGCGCGGTGGGGGCGCGCGACAGCCGGGCGCTGGCGCTCGCCGAGCTTCTCGCCGTCCTCGCGCCGTGGGGCGTGCGGCGCGCACTCCTGCATCGAGCGGGACCGGACCCGGTGGCGGTGGACGCGGCTCTCGGCGGTCTCACGGAGGCTGCCCTCGCGGAGTCCGACGTCGGTGGCGAGGTCGTGATGATGCACCGGCTGACGCAGCGCGCGGTGCTGGGCCGGCTGCACGCCGAGGAGCGGCTGGCGACGGCGCTGGACCGGGCGTTCGACGTCGTCTCGGTGGACAACGGGGACCTCGCCGGCCACGCGGCCGCGCTGTGGCGGCACTTCCGCGCGCTGCCCTCGGCCGAGGCGGCCCCGCGGCTGGACCGGATCCTGCGACTGCGGCGGCGCTCGGTCGAGCTGCTGGCGGAAGCGGGCGCGTTCGCCCAGGCGAAAACCCTCGGCCTGGAGGTGCTCGCCGACCACGAGGCCTACCTCCCCGCCGGGCACGCCGACACCGCCTTGGCCGCCCGATCACTGGACCGGGCCGCCTGAGCCGGGGTCAGCGCCGCCGGGCGCAGGTAGTCCCCGAACCGGGCCCGTTCGCCAAGCGAAAACCCTCGGCGGGAAATGCTCGCCGACCGCGGGGCCCTGGCCACCCCGACACCGCCCTGGCCGCCCGGTCGCTGGACCGGGCGGCCTGAGCCGGGGTCAGCGCCGCCGGGTGCGCAGGTAGTCCCCGACCACGGCGGCGCCCAGGCCGTCGAGATCCGGCGCGACCACCCGGCCGCCCGAGCGGCGGGCGATGACGTCGACGAACGCCGTCAGCCGCGGGTCGTCGCCGAGGCGGAACACCGTCACCGACGCGCCCAGCTTGGCCAGTCGGTCCACTTCGGACAGTGTCTTGTGGAGGGTCCGCGGCTGCGGCGGGTAGTCGAAGACCGCTTCGCCGTCCGGTTCCAGGTGTGCGGTCGGCTCGCCGTCGGTGACCATCAGGACGACCGGCTGGGCGTCCGGGTGGCGTCGCAGGTGCTGCCCGGCGAGCAGCAGCGCGTGGTGGGCGTTGGTGCCCTGCTCCCACGCGCCTTCCAGCCCGATCAGCTCCGGCAGCTCCACGGACATCGCGTGGCGCCCGAAGGTGATCAGCTGCAGCGCGTCGTTGCGGAAGCGCGTGCTGATCAGCTGGTGCAGCGCGAGCGCGGTGCGCTTCATCGGCAGCCAGCGGCCCTCCTGCACCATCGACCACGACGTGTCGACCAGCAGCGCCACCGCCGCGCGGGAGCGGTGCTCGGTCTCGACCACTTCGACGTCCTCGACGTCCAGCCGGACCGCGCTCTCCCCCACCGACACCGATCGCAGGACGGCGTTGCGGATGGTCCGCGGCACGTCCCAGGGCTGCATGTCCCCGAACCGCCACGGCCGCGACGCACCCGTCGGCTCGCCCGCGGCGCCCGCCGACTCGGTCTCGCGGTCGCCGGCCTTGCCGCGCAACGCGTTCACGATGTCGGACAGCGCCGTCTCGCCCAGGCGCCGCAACGCCTTGGGCGACAACCGGAGCGTCCCGTCGGCGGCCCGTTCGAACAGGCCCTGGCGGCGCAGCTCGCGCTCCAGTTCGGACAGTCGCCGCGCGTCGACGCCGGCGTCCTTGCCGAGCTGGCGCTCAAGGGACTCCAGGTCGATGTCCTCCAGGCGCGCGCCGGGGTAGGACTGGCCGAGCTGCTCGGCCAGCGCGTCCAGCTCGGCGAGGTCGGCCATCGCCTGGGCGCCTTCGCCCATGCCCAGCGGGTTCTTGCCGCGGAAGCGCTCCGAGCCGGTCCAGTCTTCGCCCGGCCGGGCCGCCTGTAGCTGAGCGTCCAAATTGGCCAGTTGCTGCGCCAGCCGCGGGTCGCCGAACGCCTGCTGGGTCAGCTCGGCCAGCTCCGCCCGCTGCTCGGCCGACATCGAGTTGAGCATCCGCTGCGCAGCCGCCGACCGCTCGGCGAGCGCGTCGATCAGCTCCTCGACGTTCCGGGGGCTTTCGGGGAAGAACTCGCCGTGCTTCCCCATGAAGTCCTCGAAGCGCTCCTGGATGTCCTCGGCGCCCTGGGCGTGCGCGGCGAGCAGGTCGTTGAGGTCGGAGAGCATCTCGTTGATCCGCTCGACGTCCTCGGGCCCTGCGTTCTGCAGCGCCTGCTTCATGCCCTGGAAGCGCGACTCCATCAATTCCTGGCCGAGCAGGTCGCGGATCTGCTGGTAGTTCTCCCGCCCCTGCTCGGCCCGCCAGTCGTAGTTCGCCAGCTCGTTGACGGCCGCGGCCGTGCCGGACGGCAGCGCGTCCAGCTGGGCCTCCCGGAAGCGCGCTTCGTCGTCCGGGTCCGGGAAGAGCTCCCGGCGTTCGGCGTCGAGGGCTTCCTGCAGGAGGCGCTGGACCTCCTGCAGAGTGCCGTCGAGGTTGTTGCGGCGCTGGATCTGCGACCGGCGCTGCCAGAGGCGCCGGGTCAGCTCGTCCAAGCCGGACGTGCGCTCGGTGCCGCGCCGGAGCAGTTCCTCCAGCGCGGACCGCGGCGACGACCCGGCCATGACCTCGCGGCCGATCTCGTCGAGCGCGTCACGCAGGTCGGCCGGCGGCGCGAGCGGGTCCGGCCCGTCGTGCCACGGGCCGTAGGAGTAGCCGTCGGGAAGCGGGACCGCGGTCATCGGCCGTAGACGGTCGTCGCGTCGTCGGAGTCCTTGGCGAGCCGCCGAGCCAGGAACAGCGATTCGAGGGCCAGTTCGACGGCGGCCGCGATCCGGCCGGCGGGTTCGTCGGCTTCGACGCCGGCGCGCCGGGCGACCTCGTGCAGCACCGGGAGCTCCGGCAGGGCTTCGAGGACGTCCTTGCCCGGCACGCGCTCGCCGGTGGCGACCAGGTGCCCGTCGGCGACGGCGTCGGCCAGCGGCCGCAGGTCCAGGCCGGCGAACCGTTCGCGCGCGGTTTCGGCGATCGCGCGGCGCAGCAGGTGCACGAGGTGCTCGATCTCGCGGCCTTCTTCGCCGGGCTCGAACTCGATCTTGCCGCGCAGCACCGAAGGGACGGCGTCGAGGTCGACCGGGCGGGCCACGGCGGGCTCCTCCCCGGTCAGCGCCGAACGCCGCAGAGCCGCGGCCGCGACGGTCTCCGCCGCGGCGACGGCGAACCGCGCCGAGACGCCGGAGCGCTGGTCGATGACCGGTGACTCCCGGAGGTTCCGGACGAACCGGGCGATGACCTCCAGCAGCGGCTCGCCGACCTCGGCGACCAGGTGGGCCTCCTGCCGGACGACGGCGACTTCGGACTCGACGTCGAGCGGGTAGTGCGTGCGGATCTCGGCGCCGAAGCGGTCCTTGAGCGGGGTGATGATCCGGCCGCGGTTGGTGTAGTCCTCGGGGTTCGCGGTGGCGACGAGCAGGACGTCCAGGGGCAGCCGCAGCGTGTAGCCGCGCACCTGGATGTCGCGCTCCTCCATCACGTTGAGCAGGGCGACCTGGATGCGCTCGGCGAGGTCGGGCAGCTCGTTGATGGCGACGATCCCGCGGTGGGCGCGCGGGACCAGGCCGAAGTGGATGGTTTCGGGGTCGCCCAGGCTGCGGCCTTCGGCGACCTTCACCGGGTCGACGTCGCCGATCAGGTCACCGACCGAAGTGTCCGGCGTGGCGAGTTTCTCGGTGTAGCGCTCGGAGCGGTGACGCCAGGTGACGGGCAGCTCGTCACCGAGCTCGGCGGCGCGCCGGATCGACGCGGGCGTGATCGGCTGGAGCGGGTGTTCGCCCAGCTCGGAGCCCTCGATGACGGGCGTCCACTCGTCGAGCAGGCCGGCGAGGGTGCGCAACAGGCGGGTCTTGCCCTGGCCGCGTTCACCGAGCAGGACGACGTCGTGCCCGGCCAGCAGCGCGCGTTCGAGCTGCGGCAGCACGGTGCGGGAGAACCCGACGATGCCGGGCCACGCGTCTTCGCCGGTTTTCAGGGCGTTGAGCAGGTTGTCGTGGATCTCTTGCGCGATGGGCCGCGGCTCGTACCCGGCCGCGCGCAGGGCCCCGGCGGTGCGGGGAAGAGCGTCTGGAACTGCGTTCACCCGTTCGACGCTACTGCGCGATCGGCGGTGCGTCGATGTGGAGCGACTCCAGCGTGGGCGCGCTGCCGGAGTCGGGGACGGGCCGGTAAAATAGGGCGTCGTGTGCCGTCCCAGTGCGACTTTCGCCGTCTGGTCGTCCGCGTGGCTGAACGGAGCCGCGGCGTCCGACGATGTCCTCGACGCCCTGCTCGCATGGGGTGAAGCCCACGACGTCGTGGCGGCCGACGCGGCCGCGGCGGAGGCGTTCGCGCTGCCGCTGGCGTTCAACCGCGCGGCCACCCCGGTCCAGCTGCTGATGGCCTTGCGTTCGCAAGGAGCGAAAAGCATGCAGCTGGTCCTCCCGGTCCCGGGCGACGTCCGCGGCCTCGGCGGCGGAGGGCCGTTCGCGGAGGCGGCGCTGCGCGCGGGCGATGCGGTGGTCCTCCCGGAGCTCGGCTCCGGGCTGGTGCCGCAGCCGATCGCCGAGGGCCTGGTGCGCTGGACGGTCTTCTCGCTGTCCTCCCCGGCCACGCCCGAGTACGTCGGGCTGGCCGAAGCCGAGCACGGGCTGACGGACGCGATCCGCAACAGCGCGGGAGCGCTGCAGGCTCTGGACGTGGCCTCGGACCGGCCGGGGGTGCGGGCCGAGCTGTCGGCGCACCTGCGGTCGCGGCCGGACGTGGATTGGCCGGCGGGAACGCCCGGGCGGGCGTTGCGGGTGCTGCAACGGGCTGAGGAGATCGCGGCGATCCTCGCGATCGCGTCGTCGGACGACCCAGGTGGGGCGTTGTCGGCATCGGCTTCGTCGTTGCGGGCTCAGGCTTTGCGGCCATTGTCGGACGCGGTGCGGACGGCTCGGTGTGCCGCTGTCAACGAGGCGGTGCGGGTGTTCGCGGAGCAGACGGCCCGCGAAGGCTGAGATTCCGAGCGCCCCAATGTGGCCTTCGGTGCGCTCAACGCACCGAAGGGCCCCTTGGGTGCGTCCAACGCACCGAAGGCCACCTTGGGGCGCTGGTTACCGGGCCGGGCGCTTGGCCGGCTCGCAACACGCGACCGCGCACGGCGCGCCGTTCACCGTGCAGCCCGCCGCTGGGAACGGGCTCAGCTTCCTCGGCTCCACCCCGTGCGTGTGCTCGCGGATCAGCTCGACCACCAGCTCCGCGAACCGCGGGTCCGAACCCGCCGTCGCCGCGCGGGCGAACGCCATTCCGTGTTCGGCCGCGCGCTCGGCCGCTTCGTTGTCCAAGTCCCAGATCACCTCGAGGTGATCCGACACGAACCCGATCGGCGAGACGACGACCCCGGTGACCCCCGAATCGTGCAGCGCGTCGATGTGGTCGACGATGTCCGGCTCCAGCCACGGCACCTGCGGCGGCCCCGAGCGCGACTGCCAGACGACGTCGTACTCCGTGATGCCCGCTTCGGCCGCGACCAGGCGGGCCGCCTCCGCGATCTGGCGGGAGTACCGCCGGCCACCCTCGAGCGGCGGGCCGGAAGCCAGATCCGCGCTGTCCGGGACCGAGTGCGCCGTGAACACCGTGCGGATGCCGGGCGCGTCGCCCAGGGACGCGTGCGCCGCGCGCACGCCGTCCGCCACCGCCGAGACGAACAGCGGATGGTCGAAGAACTGCCGGATCTTCACCAGTTCGGGCGCCTCGGAGCCGACCGCCGCACGGGCGCGCTCGATGTCCTCGTCGTACTGGCGGCACGCCGAGTAGCCGCCGTACGCGCTTGTCGGGAACACCAGGACTCGCCGGGCACCGGACGCGGTCAGCGACGCCAGCGTGTCCTCGACCATCGGGTGCCAGTTGCGGTTGCCGAAGTGCACCGGCAGGTCGACGCCGGCCGCCGAGAGCTGCTTCTCGACGGCGGCCATCGCGTCGCGGTTCAGCTTGTTGATCGGCGAGACGCCGCCGAAGTGCTGGTAGTGCTCGGCGACCTCCAGGAGCCGCTCCCGCGGCACGCCCCGGCCTTTGGTGACGTTCTCGAGGAACGGCATGACGTCGTCAGGCCCTTCCGGACCACCGAACGAAAGCCACAGCAACGCGTCGTATCCCACCCCCGCCATCTTGCCGATGTGGCGGCCCGCACGCCGACTCGGGCCCGTTATGAATCGACCAGTACAAAACCCTGGTAGGCTCATCCCATGGCCAGGCCCCGGGAGTTCGACGAGACCGCCGCCGTCGAGAGCGCGATGCACGCGTTCTGGACCCGCGGCTACGAGGCGACGTCGACGCAGGATCTCTGCGAAGCCACCGGACTCGGGCGCAGCAGCGTCTACAACACCTTCACCAGCAAGAAAGCCCTCTTCCGGCGAACTCTGACGCACTACAGTGACCAGGGGCTCGCCGGCCGGAAAGCCGTCCTCGAGGGACCGGGCACCGCCGCCGACCGCCTCGCGGCCATGTTCGACGGCCTGATCGACGACGAACTGGAGCACGGCCGCCGCGGCTGCCTCGTCGTCAACACCCTCGCCGAGCTCGGCACCCCCGACGACGAGGTCGGCGCCGCCCTGCGGAACGACACCGAGAAGCAGCTGGCCCTGCTCACCGGATGCGCCCGGGAGGGCGTTCTCGACGGCAGCCTGCGGGACGGCCGAGCCCCGGCCGACGTCGCCGAGTTCCTGCTCAGCACCATTTCCGGACTCAGGGTGATGTCCCGCCGCGGCGCGAGCCCCGAAGCCATGCACGCCGTCGCGGACCTCGCCTTGTCCGCGATCACCCGATAGTGAACGCCTGCAGAACGACAACCTCTGCCTGCGTTTTGTACTGATCGATCCACAACCAAGGAGGACCCGTGCCCCTGGCCGTCTTCGTCCTCGGGCTCAGCGTGTTCGCGCTGGGCACGTCCGAGTTCATGATCACCGGCCTGCTCCCCGGGATGGCGACCGACCTCGGTGTCAGCATCCCCGACGCCGGACTGCTGATCTCCGCCTTCGCGATCGGCATGGTCGTGGGCGCGCCGCTGCTGGCGATCGGCACCCTGCGGCTCCCCCGCCGCCGGACGCTCCTCGTCCTGCTCGCGGTCTTCCTCGGAGCGCACGTCGTCGGCGCGCTCTCCACCGGGTACGCACTGCTGTTCGCGACGCGGGTGGTGGCCGCACTCGCCTGTGCGGGCTTCTGGGCCGTCGCCGTGGCGACGACGATCGCGCTGGTGCCCGTCGAGCGCCGCGGCCGCGCGATGGCGGTGCTGGTCGGGGGGCTGACCGTGGCCAACATCGCCGGCGTCCCCGCGGGAACGTTCATCGGCCAGCACGCCGGCTGGCGGACGGCCTTCTGGGCGGTCGCGGCGGTGACGCTGCTGGCCGCGGCCGGGGTGGCCGCGCTGGTGCCGGAGACGACCGGCGGCGGGATGAGTGTCCGCACCGAACTGCGGCTGTACCGGCGCGGCCGGCTCTGGCTCGCGCTCGGCGTCATCGCCCTGTGCCAGGCCATGATCTTCGCCGCGTTCAGCTACCTCGCGCCGTTGTTGACCGAGACCGACGGCCTGCCCCCCGAGTGGGTCCCGGGTGTCCTCGCCCTGTTCGGCGTCGGCGCGCTCATCGGCATCACGGCCGGCGGGCGGCTGGCCGATCGCCGGCCCTTCGCCACGCTCTACGGCTGCGTCGGGCTTGCCTTGGCGTCGCTGCTCGTCCTGGCCCTCACCACCGACGCGGCAGTCGCCGTGGCGGCCGTGCTCGTCTTCGGGGCCGCCGGGTTCGGCGCCAACCCGGCCCTCAACGTCCGGACGTACGCGGTGGCCGGAAACGCGCCGACGCTCGTCGGCGCCAGCACGACGGCGGCGTTCAACGTCGGCAACACGATCGGGCCGTGGCTCGGCGGCGTCGCGATCGGCGCCGGCCTGGGCTTCCCGAGCGTGGCGTGGACGGGCCTCGTGCTCGGCGCCGCCACGCTGGTCGCGCTCACGGTCGCGGTCGTCGTCCAGCGGACCGACGACCGCGAACCGGTGCTCGCGTGAACCTCAGATGCCGAGGGCGTGGACCCCGCCGTCGACCATGATCATCGAGCCGGTCGTGGCCGGCAGCCAGTCCGACAGCAGCGCGCAGACGCTCTTCGCCGTCGGGTCCGGGTCCGAGCTGTCCCAGCCGAGCGGCGCGCGGTCGCCCCAGCCGTCTTCGAGGTCGGAGAAGCCCGGGATGGACTTCGCGGCCATCGTCTTCATCGGGCCGGCGCTGACCAGGTTGACGCGGATGCCCTGCGGGCCCAGTTCCTTCGCCAGGTACCGGTTGACCGACTCCAGCGCGGCCTTCGCGACACCCATCCAGTTGTAGACCGGCCACGCGACGCGGGCGTCGAAGTCCATCCCGACGATCGACCCGCCCCGGCCCATCAGCGGCAGGGACGCCTTCGCCAGCGACATGAACGAGTACGCCGAGACCTCGACCGCGGTCTTGACGTCTTCGGCCGGCGCGTCGAGGAACGGCGCGCCGAGGCAGGTCTGCGGGGCGAACCCGATCGAGTGCAGCACGCCGTCGAGGCCGTCGACGTGCTCGCGGACGCGGTCGGCCAGCGAGTCCAGGTGCTCCTGGTTGGTCACGTCCAGCTCGATCACCGGCGCCGGCTCGGGCAGCCGCTTCGCGATGGTCTTGACCAGCGACATGCGGCCGAAGCCGGTCAGCACCACGGTCGCGCCCTCCTGCTGCGCGATCTTGGCCGCGTGGAAGGCGAGCGACGCGTCGGTGATGATGCCGGTGATCAGCAGGCGCTTGCCTTCGAGCAGTCCGGGCACGGGTCCTCCAAGCTTGGTTCGGGTGTAAGGGAAGTCAGTGGCCGAGGCCGAGGCCGCCGTCGACCGGCAGCACCGCGCCGTTGACGTAGCCGGCGTCGTCGGAGGCCAGGTAGCGCACGGCGGCGGCGATCTCCGACGGCTCGGCGTACCGGCCCGAGGGCACCTGCGCGAGGATCTGCTTCTTGCGGTCCTCGGACAGCTCGTCGGTCATGTCGGTGTGCACGAAGCCGGGGGCGACGACGTTCGAGGTGATGTTGCGGGAGCCGAGCTCACGCGCGAGCGAGCGCGCGAAGCCGACGAGTCCGGCCTTCGACGCCGCGTAGTTCGCCTGGCCGGCCGAGCCGGAGAGCCCGACGACCGAGGAGATGAAGACGAACCGGCCCCACTTGCCGCGCAGCATGCCGCGGGAGGCCCGCTTCGCGACCCGGTAGGCGCCGGTGAGGTTCGCGTTGATGACGCGCTCGAACTGCGCGTCGCTCATCCGCATGAGCAGCGTGTCGTCGGTCAGCCCGGCGTTGGACACCAGCACCTCGACCGCGCCCTGGTGCTCCTCGACCAGCTTGAACGCCGCGTCGACCTGTTCGGTGTCGGTGACGTCCGCCTGGACCCCGAAGAGGCCCTCCGGCGCGCCCGAACCACGGTGCGTGACGGCGACCCGGTGTCCCTGCTCCGCCAGGTCCCGGGCGATCGCCAGACCGATGCCCCGGTTGCCCCCGGTGACCAGAACCGACCGTCCCACAGTGTTCTCCCTCTTCGTCGACCGTGCGCTGATGTCGGGCACGAGGTTATCGGCAGCGCCGCCGCGTCGCGCACCCGCGCCCGGAGTGTCCGCGACCGTCCTAAGCACGGGTTAGGAACTGCCTCCCGACCTTGCTGGTTACCCGCTGGTTGGTCACCGTGAGTCGCAACACAGGAGGTCGACGATGACAACCCGGATCAGCGGTGCCACCACGGGTGCCGTGAGCGAGAAACGCGTGATCGGCAACGTGCTGCGCGGCTCCATCGGCAATCTGGTCGAGTGGTACGACTGGTACGCCTACGCGGCGTTCACCACGTATTTCGCCAAGTCTTTCTTCCCGACGACCGACACGACGGCCGCCTTCCTCGGCACCGCCGCGGTGTTCGCGGTCGGGTTCCTCATGCGCCCGCTCGGCGGCTGGATGCTCGGCCGGTTCGCCGACCGCTTCGGCCGCCGCAGCGCGCTGGTGCTTTCGGTCACGCTGATGGCGGGTGGCTCGCTGCTCATCGCCGTCACGCCGAGCTATCACACGATCGGCCTCGCGGCGCCGATCCTGCTGCTGGTCGCCCGGCTGATCCAGGGCCTGTCCGTCGGCGGGGAGTACTCCACCTCGGCGACGTACCTGTCCGAAGTGGCCACTCCCGGCAAGCGCGGCTTCTACTCGAGCTTCCAGTACGTGACGCTCTACGGCGGCCAGCTGCTCGCGTTGGGCCTCCAGCTGATCCTGCAGGGCCTGCTCACCGAGCAGCAGCTGACGTCCTGGGGCTGGCGGATCGCGTTCGGCGTCGGCACGGTGGCCGCGCTCAGCGTGATGTGGCTGCGCCGCGGCATGGACGAGTCCGCGAGCTTCACCAAGGAAAAGGGCGACGCGGCGGCGGGCGACCGCGGCACGCTGCGCGCGCTGGCCAAGTACCCCAAGGAGATCGCGCTCGTCGTCGGCCTGACCCTGGGCGGCACGGTGGCCTTCTACACCTTCGCCACCTACAGCCAGAAGTTCCTCGAGAACACCGCCCACATCCCGCGGCGCACGGTCACGATCATCCTGTTCTCGGCGATCCTGCTCGCGGCGATCCTGCAGCCGCTCGCGGGGAAGCTGTCCGACCGGATCGGCCGCCGCCCGCTGCTGCTGTTCTTCGGCATCGCGGGCACGCTGCTCACCGTGCCGATCATGACGATCATGGGCTCGACCCGGAACCCGGTCGGCGCGTTCTTCCTCGTCCTCGCCGGGCTCTTCGTCGTAGCCGGCTACACGTCGATCAACGCGATCGTGAAGGCCGAGCTGTTCCCGACGAAGATCCGCGCGATCGGCGTCGGCCTGCCCTACGCGTTGACCGTCGCGATCTTCGGCGGCACCGCGGAGCTCATCGCGCAGGCGCTGAAGAGCGCCGGGCACGAGTCGGTGTTCTTCTGGTACGTCGCGGGCTGCGTCCTGGTTTCCCTGATCGTCTACGGCACAATGCGGGAAACCTCGAAGAGCTCCGAGCTGGAGGAGCGTCCCGAGCCGGTGGGCGCGGGCGAACGCTGAGAAGGGGATGGCCGTGCGCGTGCTCCTCGTCGAAGACGACGCCGGGGTCGCCGGCGCGCTCGCCGAGTCGCTGCACGCGCGCGGTCATCCCGTCACCAGCGTCGGGCGCGGGGCCGACGCCCTGCACCGCCACCGCAACGCCGACCTGGTCCTGCTGGACCTGGGGCTGCCCGATCTCGACGGTCTGGACGTACTACGGAAGATCCGAGCAGTCTCACCGGTGCCGGTGATCGTGCTGACCGCCCGCGGCGACGAACGCTCCATCGTGCGAGGCCTGCGCCTCGGCGCGGACGACTACCTCACCAAGCCGGTCCGGCTGGCCGAGCTGCTCGCCCGGATGGACGCCGTCGTGCGCCGCGCGGTGGCCCGCGACACCCCGGCGGGTGACGTCGTGCGCGTCGAGGACGTCGAGATCGACCTCGGCGCCCGCCGGGTCCTCGTCGCCGGGCACGACATCGGGCTGACGACCAAGGAGTTCGAGATCCTGGCCGTGCTCGCCGCGCGTCCCGGCACCGCGGTCAGCCGCCAGCAGCTGATGGACGAGGTCTGGGGCGACGCCTACCTAGCGGTGTCGCGCTCGCTCGACGTCCACCTGACCGGGCTGCGCGCGAAGCTGGACCGGCCGGGCCTGCTCGCCACCATCCGCGGCTTCGGCTACCGGCTCGGCCGGGACTGACCCGTGCGCACCCGGCTGCTGGTGGTCCTGGTCGCCCTCGCGCTCGCCGTGGTCGCCGCGTTCGCGCTGCCGCTGCTCGCGTCCACCGCCGAGCAGCGCACCCAGCAGCTGGTCATCTCCCGCACCGCCGACGTCGACCGGTTCGTCGTGCTGGCCCAGCAGGCCGTCGACACCCGCGACCCGGCCGCGCTCGTGGCCGACGCGGCCCGCTACGCCGAGCTGTACGGCGAAGGCGTCGTCATCGTCGACGCCCGGCGCGCGCCGCTGGTGCAGGCCGGCGGCCTGACGGCGGCGGACCCGGCGGTGCACGCGCTGGTCGAGGCGACCATGCGCAACGAGCCGGCACCGCAGGTCGGCCGGCTCGGCCCGTGGTCGGGCGAACCGGCGTACTTCGCGCGGCCGGTCGGCACCGGCACCCGCGTGTCCGGCGTGGTCGTGCTGCGGGCGTCGGTGACGGCGGCGGCCGCGGACGTCGCCACCCGCTGGGGCACCATCGGCGCCGGGGCGCTGCTGGTCGCGGTGGTGTTCGTGCTGCTCGCCGTGGTGCTGGCCCGCTGGATGGTGCGGCCGCTGCACGAGCTGGAGACCGGCGTCCTCGCCGTCGCCGCCGGGCACCGCGCGCACGTCCCCGAACGCACCGGGCCGCGGGAGCTGCGGGTCCTGGCCGGCGAGGTCAACCGGATGTCCGAGGCCGTGCTCGAAGCGGCCGACCAGCAGCACCGGCTGGTCGCCGACGCCTCCCACCAGCTGCGCAACCCCCTTGCCGCGCTGCGGCTGCGCGTCGACTCCCTGGCCGCGCAGGTGGCGGGTGACAACGCCACCTACCGAGCGACCGTCGCCGAGGTCGAACGCCTGGAGAAGCTCCTCGACGGCCTGCTGGCCCTCGCGCTGGCCGAGAGCACGGCGACCCGAGTCGCTGCCGGGGGCGCGGACGAGGCCTGCGACCTGGCCGCCGTGCTCGCCGAACGCGTCGACGCCTGGCGCCTGGTCGCCGAGGACGCCGGCTCGACACTCGTCCCGCCGCCCGGGCACGACGAGCCCGTCACCGTGCGCTGCCCCGAGGGCGAGCTCGCGCAGATCCTCGACGTGCTGCTGGACAACGCCGTCCACTACGCCGGTCGCGGCGCGAAGATCACCACGGACTGGGAAAGCGGCCCGGAAACGGCGACGCTCGTCGTCCGCGACGACGGACCCGGACTGTCCACCGAGGACCGCGCGCGGGCGACCGAGCGGTTCTGGCGCGCGGGCGGCGAAGGCGCGCCGCGCGGCACGGGGCTCGGCCTGGCCATCGCGCACCAGCAGGTCCGCACCCGCGGCGGCGTTCTGGAGCTGCGCCAGGCCTTCCCGCGCGGCCTCGAAGCCCGCGTCACGCTGCCACTCGCGGAGGCGCCATGAGCCTCACGCGGCGCAGCGCCCTGCTCGGCGGCCTCGGACTGGCCCTGGCGGGCTGCTCGACGTCCGGATACGGCGGTCCCGACCGGACGGTCACCATCGCGGCGGGCGAACGCGGCGGCTTCTACCTCGCCTTCGCCGAGCTGCTGGCGACCCAGCTGAGCCGCGCCGAGCCGCGGCTGCACGCCACCGCCGTGCCGACCGAGGCGAGCGTCGCCAACGTCGAGCTGGTGCGGCGCGGGCAGGCCGACCTCGGGCTGGTGCTCGCCGACGTCGCCCAGACGGCGCTCGGCGGGAACGCGCCGTTCACGGAGGACGTGCCGCTGCTCGCGCTCGGCCGCGTCTACGAGAACTACCTGCAGCTCGTGGTGCGGGCGGACGGCCCGGTGCGCCGCCTCGCCGACCTGGCCGGCCGTCCGGTGTCGCTCGGCGCGGGCGGATCCGGCGCGGCCCAGCTCGGCGAGCGGCTGTTCACGAAGGCCGGAGTCGCCGTCGACGCCAGGCACCTGCTCTTCGACGACGCCGTCCAGGCGCTGGCCGGCCGGCGGATCGACGCCATGCTGTGGTCCGGCGGGGTGCCGACGCCGAAGCTCGCCGACCTCACCCGCACGACGCCGATCGCCCTGCTGCCCCTGGATGCGGTGGTGCCCGAGTTGCGCGCCGCGTACGGGCCGGTCTACGACCAAGTCCAGGTGCCCGACGGCGCGTACCGCGGGGTCGGCGCGCTGGGCACGATCGGCGTGGCGAACCTGCTGGTCTGCTCCCCCGCCCTGCCCGACGACGTCGCCTCGGCGGTCGTCCGGCTGCTCGTGGAACGGGCGACCGACCTCGTGCCCGCCGAGGCCGTCGGCACGCAGTTCCTCGACGTGCGGACGCTGATCGGGACGCAGCCGGTGCCGCTGCAGCCGGGCGCGGCGGCCGAGTACCGGGCGCTGCACGGCTGAGCGCTAGATTGGGCCGGTGACCGAACCCCGCCACCCGATCGTCGAGATGCCGCTGCGCGTGCGCTACCACGAGTGCGACGGCCAGGGCATCGTCTTCAACGCCCACTACCTGGCCTATGTGGACATGTGCGCCTTCGAGGCGGAGAAGGCGCTGTTCGGTTCGCACGACGAGTTCCTGGCCCACCGCACCGACGTCGTGGTGGCGGAAGCCACCCTGAAGTTCCGCTCGCCGGCCCGGTACGACGAGGAACTGGTCGTCTCGCAGTACCTGAACCACCTCGGGACGACGTCGCTGATCTTCGACTTCGAGATCCGCCGCGGCGAAACCCTCGTGGCGGCGGCGAACGTCCGGTACGTGTTCATCGACCCGGAGACGCTGCGTCCGGAGGCGCCGCCGGACACGGTCCGCAAGGTCTACGCGGCCCTGCTCGAGGGCTGAGCCGTGTTCCGGATTCTCTTTCACCAGCCCCAAATCCCGCCGAACACGGGCAACGCGATCCGCCTCGCGGCGAACACGGGGTGCGAGCTGCACCTGGTCGAGCCGCTGGGGTTCACCCTGGAAGACAAGCAGCTGCGCCGGGCCGGGCTCGACTACCACGACCTGGCGCGGGTCCGGGTGCACGCGTCGCTGGCCGCGGCCTGGGAAGTGTTGCTGCCGGCGAAGGTCTACGCGTTCAGCGCGTCGGCGACGCGGCTGTACACGGATGTTTCGTATGCGCCCGGGGACGTCTTGATGTTCGGGCAGGAGTCGGTGGGGCTGCCCGCAGCGGTGCAGGACGCACCGGAGGTGACCGACCGCGTCCGGCTGCCGATGCTGCCGACCAGCCGGTCGCTCAACTTGGCCAACACCGCGGCGATCACGGTCTACGAAGCCTGGCGGCAGAACGGCTTCGCGGGCGCGTGATCACCGTCCGGTAGGTTCGCCGGATGCGACAGCAGTTCCTGGGGGCGCTCATCGGCGCCGCGTTCGGCACCGTGTTCGTCCTCGTCAACTCCGGGGCTCCGCTCCCCACGGCGATCGGCTGGGTGCTGCGCGCCCTCGCCGTGGCCGCGCTCGCCGCGGTGGTGGTCCTCGGTGTCTGCGCCGGCGGGCGGCCGACGCTCGAGGACCGGCCGATGTTCGGGCCGAGCTACCGGGTGATCGTCCTCGGCGAAGTGGTGCTGCTCGTCGCCGGGTTCTTCGTGCTGAGTCTCCTCGACGCGCCGGTGCAGGCGAACGTCGCCTGGATCGCCACGATCGTCGGGCTTCACTTCGTCGCGCTGGCTTCCGCGTGGAAGACGCGGTCGATCCTCGTGGTCGGGGTGGTCCTGACCGTGCTGGGCGTGGCCGGCCTCGCCCTGCTCGGCAGCGCCGCGGAGTGGGTGCCGTTCGTCAGCGGCGTGCTCTCCGGCGTGACCCTGCTCGGCGGAAGCCTGTACGGCGTCCGCCGAGCCTGAGTCACGGAAGTCTCTGGCCGAAGAACAGGCTGGCCGCCGCGCCCATCATGAGGATCAGCGTCCCCACGACCACCCACGGCTTGCTCGCGTCGGCGTCCTTCAGCTCGTAGCCGATCTGCTCGCCGAGGTCGGCGTAGACCTTCTTCAGTTCCTCGGCGCTGGCCGCCTTGTAGAAGTCACCGCCGGACAGGCGGGCGATCTCGCGCAGGGACTCGTCGTCCACGCTGACCGGCTGGGCCTTGCCGTCGATGTCGACCGAGCCGTGCGTCGTGCCGAACGAGATCGACGAGATCGGCACTCCGGCCTGCTTCGCCGCCTGCGCCGCCGTGTAGCCACCGCGCGCCGCGTACAGGTCTTCCGGCACGGTCTGCTTGCCGTCGGACATCAGCACGACCCGGGCCGGCGGTGGTCCGTCGGCGCCGCCCACGACGCTGGAGAAGCTCTCCACCGACTGCAGCGCCGCGAAGATGCCTTCACCGGTCGCCGTCGACTGGGCCAGCTTCAGGTTCTCGATCGCCTTGATCACGCCGTTGCGGTCGGTGGTCGGGTTGACCAGCACGGTCGCCGTGCCCGCGAACGAGATCAGGCCCAGGTTGATCCCCGGGGTCATGTTCCGCGCGAACTGCGTCGCCGCGTCCTGCGCCGCCTTCAGCCGCGTCGGCGCGACGTCGGTGGCCTCCATCGACAGCGACACGTCGATCACCAGTATCACGGTCGCCCGGTTGCGCGGCACCTTCTGCTCGGCGGTCGGCCCGGCCAGCCCCACCGTGAGCAGCAGCAGCGACAGCACGATCAGCACCGCCGGCAGGTGCCGCACCCAGCCCTGGCTCTTCGGCGCGATCTTGTCGAGCAGGGCCAGGTTCGCGAACCGCATCGTCCGCTTGCGCCGCGCGCGCTGCACCACGACGTATCCGACGGCGACCGCCGCGACGGCGATGAGCAGCAGGAACCACCAAGGCGCGGTGAAGCCGGTCAAGCTCACGCGACACCCCCTGACCAGCGACGCTTGCGGGCGACGACGAACCGCACCATGTCGGCGATCCAGTCGGCGTCGGTGCGCAGCGTCAGGTGCGCCGCACCCGCGCGCCGCAGGCCGGCCGCCACCGTCTGGCGGTGGGCGTGGGCCGCGGCCCCGAACTCCTTGCGCAGCAAGGCCGACGCATGCACTTCGCGCTGTTTCCCTGTCTCCGGGTCGGCCAGCACGACGGTGCCCACCTCGGGCAGGTCGACGTCGCGCGGGTCGAGGACTTCGATCGCGATCAGTTCGTGCCGCCCGCCCAGCGCCCGCAGCGGCCGCTCCCAGGACGTGTCGCCCAGGAAGTCGGAGATCACCACGGCCAGGCCGCGGCGGCGCGGCGGCCGGCGCAGCGCCTCGAGCGCGTCGGCGAAGTCACCGCGCGTGCCCTCGGCGGCCCGGGGTGTCTCGGCCAGCTTCCGCACCAGCCCGCGGGCGTGCGCCAGGCCGCCGCGGGCCGGGATGCGGGTCATCTCGGCGCCCGTGGAGATCAGCGCGCCGATCCGGTTGCCGCCGCCCCCGGTCAGGTGGGCGACCGCCGCGACCGCGCAGACCACCAGGTCACGCTTCTCGCACAGGGCTGTCCCGAAGTCGAGGCTCGCCGAGAGGTCGGCGACGACCCACGTCTCCAGCTCGCGGTCGGCCACGGTCTCGCGGATGTGCGGGGTCGTGGTGCGGGCGGTGACGGCCCAGTCCATCCGGCGGACGTCGTCGCCGGGCTGGTACGGGCGCGCCTCGCCGGGCTCGGACCCCGGCCCCGGCACCAGGCCGAGGTGGTTGCCCTGCAGCAGCCCGTCAAGCCGGCGGCGGACGTCGAGCTCCAGGGTCCGGAGCCCGGCCTCCAGCCGTTCGCCGCGCAGTACCGGCGGCGCCCACGAAGGACGGGTGCCCTTCTCGTTCTTCGCCATCGCCGGTTACCTGACCGGCGCGCCCGCCGGGACCGGGCCGCCCTGGCCGGCCCCGCCCTGCGGCCGGGCCGAGACCTGCGGCAACGGCACGGTCTGCAGCACGCGGGTGATGATGTGGTCGATGGGCACGCCGTCGGCGAGCGCGTCGTAGGACAGCACGAGCCGGTGGCGCAGCACGTCCGGCACGACGTCGACGACGTCCTGCGGCAGCACGTAGTCGCGGCCGCGGACCAGGGCCAGCGCCCGCGCGGCGGCGATGATGCCGAGGCTCGCGCGCGGCGAGGCGCCGTAGGACACCCAGCCGGCGACGTCGGCGAGGCCGTGCTCGTTCGGCGTCCGGGTGGTCAGCACGAGCCGCACGACGTAGTCGACGAGCGCGTGGTGCACGAACACCTGCGCGGCGACGCCCTGCAGCCGGACCAGCTCGCCCGGGCTGAGCACCTCGTGCGGGGTGGGCGGGGTGACGCCCATCCGGTAGATGATCTCGCGCTCCTCCTCGGCGGTGGGGTACTCGACGAGGATCTTGAACAGGAACCGGTCGCGCTGCGCCTCGGGCAGCGGGTACACGCCCTCGTTCTCGATCGGGTTCTGGGTGGCCAGGACGAGGAACGGGTCGGGCATCGGGAACGTCTGCCCGCCGATCGACACGTGCCGCTCGGCCATCACCTCGAGCATCGCCGACTGCACCTTCGCCGGCGCGCGGTTGATCTCGTCGGCGAGCACGAAGTTCGCCACGACGGGGCCGAGCTCGACGTCGAAGCGCTCGGCGCCCTGGCGGTAGATCCGGGTGCCGAGGATGTCCGCGGGCACCAGGTCGGGGGTGAACTGGACGCGGGAGAACGAGCCGCCGACGACCCGGGCGAACGTCTCCACCGCGAGGGTCTTCGCCACGCCGGGGACGCCTTCGAGCAGCAGGTGGCCCTTGGCCAGGAGGCCGACCAGCATCCGCTCGACCAGGCGGTCCTGGCCGACGATGATCCGCTTGACCTCGAACACGGTCCGCTCCAGCAACTGGGCGTCCCGGGCCGGCGTCCCGGCCTGCTGGCCGTTCCCGCCCTCGGCGTAGCCGGGCTCGGTCACTCTGCCTCCTCGAAAGTTCGTGCGCCGCCCCGCGACGGTGATCACGCGGTGCGACCGTACTGCGTCCCCCGGACGTTCGTCCGCCCGGCACGCGGACGCGCGTGTTGCCCCGTCGGTAGCCAACACCTTCCCCGGTGTGACATCTGTGAAGCAGGCGATCAGCGGTGGCGCTCGAGGTCCTCGGGGGTGTCGATGTCGTCCGCTTCGCCCCGTTCCGCCGGGAGCTCGGTGACGGCCAAGCCGCCCAGGACGCGGCGCAGCGCCGCGTTCTCCAGCTGCTCCGGCAGCGCCGCTTTCAGCGCGGCGACCCGCCAGGCGCCGAGCAGCCACTGCCGGGACCCGGTGGCGTCCACGAGCACGGCGCCGTCGCCGTCGCCGATCGCCGCGACCAGGCGGTCCACTGTGGACCGGCGGACGCCCGGGAGGTCGGCGGCCAGCACCGCGACGGCCTCGACGTCGTCCGGGACGAACGCGAGCCCCGCGGCCAGCGCCGCCACCGGCCCGGTGCCCGGCACCGGCTCCCGGGTCCACACGACGTCGAAGCCGGGCCGCCGCGGACCGACGGCGATCACCCGCTCGGCACCTTCGAGGGCGTGGATCGCGCGGGCGAGCAAGGGTTTCCCGCCCACCGACAGGGCCGGCTTGTCCACACCGGACAGTCTGCGGGCCGATCCCCCGGCCACCACGATCCCCGCGTACCGCATCCGGGGAATCTAACCCATACTGGACGCGTGTCCTACACCGTCGAACCGCGCGTCGACGCCTACATCGACGCCCTGCCCGGGTGGCAGCAGGCGATCTGCCGCGAGGTCCGCGAGCTGGTCCACGCCGCGGACCCCGACGTCGTCGAGACCATCAAACGCACCCGCCAGCCGTACTTCGTGCTGGACGGCAACATCTGCGCCCTGCTGGCGGCGAAGGACCACGTCAACGTCTTCGTCTACGACGGCGGCATCGTCCCGGACCCCGAGGGCATCATCACCGCCGGGCACGGCAACAAGACCGCCCGGACCGTGGCCTTCCGCGAAGGCGAGCCGATCAACGCACCCGCGCTCACGGCGATGTTCCGGCAGATCATCGCGAACAACCGCGCCGGCGGCTGGCGCAAGCTCAAGCGTGAGCAAGCCTGACGTCAGCGCCCTAGCACGAGGTAGGCCAGGCCCAGCACGCCGCGGTAGTCGCGGACGTACTGCCGCTGCCGCTCGTCGAGCCAAGCGCGCACCCGCGGGGCCCGCGGGTCGGCCGGGTGCACCAGCAGCCACTCCTGCCAGGCCGCCTTGGACGTCGACTCGAAGTCGTCCCATTCGAGCTGGTCGGCCGTGCTGAGGTGCAGCACCCGCCAGCCGGCGTCGACCGCGGCGTCGAGCAGCTCCGGCAGGGTCAGCGTGTCGGGGCCGAAGATCTCCAGGGCCGCCGGGTTCGGCGGGGCCGCCCAGAAGCCGTCGCCGTAGAGCAGCCTGCCGGACGGCACCACCCGGGCCAGCCCCTCGAGCGCCGCCTTGGTCGAGCCGAAGATGTGGGCGGCGCCGATGCAGAAGGCCCGCTCGACGGGGACGTCCCAGGTCGCGGCGTCCGCCTCGGTGAAGTTCACCGTGAGGCCCCGCTCGGCGGCCGCGGCCCGCCCACGCTCGAGGCCGGTCACGTCGGTGTCGACGCCGGTCACGCGCAGGCCGGGCGCCCGGGCGGCCGCCCGCAGCAGCAGCTCGCCCCAGCCGCACCCGAGGTCGACGAGGTGTCCCTCCCCCAGGGCCATCCGGTCGAGCAGCAGCTCCGCGTGGGGCTCGGACAGGGGCGTGTTCCAGCGCATCCCGGTGCGCCGCAGCGCGTTCAGTTCGTCGTCCACCGGGTGATCTTGTGGGCTGGACGGCGACGGCGTCGAGTGGTTTTCAGCCGACGAGGCGGGTCGCGTACGGCATGATCCCGCCGTAGCGCACCGGCGCGACCCGGACCCGCAGGCCGGACTGCGGCGCCTCGACCATCTGCCCGCCGCCGAGGTAGAGCGCGACGTGGTGGATGCCGCCGGCGCCGCCCCAGAACAGCATGTCGCCGCGGCGCATCTGCGAGAGCGGCACGCGCCGGCCGGCCGTGTACTGGTAGCCGCTGTAGTGCGGCAGGCCGCGGACCCCGGCGAAGGCGTAGATCATCAGGCCGGAACAGTCGAAGCCGATCTTGTTGTAGTCGCCGTAGCGGTCGGCGACGCCGCCGTCGCGGATGCCGCGGGTCGGGCCGCTCGCGTTGCCACCGCCCCAGGCGTAGGGCAGGCCGATCTTCGACAGCGCCCGGGCGATGACGGCCTCGATCGACGAGCCGGCCGGGCCCGCCGCCGGCTTGCTCGCCGGGCGGCCGCCCCCGCCGGACGAGCCGAGCGCGGCCTGGCGGGCGCGCTCGTCGTCCTCTCGCTGCTTCTGGGCGAGCCAGTCCTGGTAGCGCTGCCGCTGACCCTGCAGGCCGCTGACCTTGGACTGGGCGGTGTAGAGCTGCTGCTCGACGTCGGACTTGCTCTTCTCGAGCTGGGTGTTCTGCGACGCCTGGCTGTCCTGGGCCTGGATGGCCGAGGACTGCGCGGAGTCCGCGCTGGTCTTCGCCTGGCGGGCGGCGTCCTGCTTCTGCTGGGCGATCTCGGCGGCCTTGCGGGCCGCGGAGTCCTTGTTCGACTTGTCGGTCTGCGCCTGCTGGAGCCGGTCGAGGGCGTTGAGCCGGTCGCCGCCGACGGCGTCGAGCAGCTGCGCGCGGGCCAGCATGTCCTTGGGGCTGTCGGCGCTCAGGTACGCCGAGAGCGAGCCGACCGTGCTGCCCTGCTGGAAGCTCGCGGCGGCGAACGACTTGAGGTCGTTGCGCGCCTTCTCGATGGCCGCGGCGGCCGCGTCCGCCTCGGTCCGGGCGGCCTTCGCGTCGTTCTCGGCCTGGGCGGCGGCGTCCTGCGCGGACTGCAGGTCGACCAGGGCCTTGTTGGCCTCTTCCTGCTTGAGCTCGACGTCGTCCTGCAGCTGCGACAGCTTCTGCTCGGCCTGGGCCAGCTGGTTGGTCAGCCGGCCGACCTCACCGGCCTTCGCGTTGGCCTCGTTCTTGCTGTTGTTCAGCTCCGAGTCGCTCGGGTTGGGCGGCGGCGGGGGCGCCGCGAGGCCCGTGCCGCCGGCCCCGAACAAGATCACCAGTGCGAGCGTGCTCACGGTCAGTCCACGGCGCGCGCCCGGCACCTTCCAGCCCCTGCGCCGTTCCGGCACGACCGCCACCTCCGCTCACCTGCGCACATCGCGCGTCACTGCAGTCACACCACTATCACAAGCATCATCGGAAACTTACACACCGTAGGCACCAATTCCCCTTATTGAGGGACCCCCGGCGCGGATGGCGCAGCCCACACCGCGTGTCGTCTTGTTCCCCAAACAGGACGCGCGTACTGTTTGAAGCACCGCGAGGTGTGCCATCCCGAATCCGGTCCTACGGTGGGGGTGCGCAAGACTCGCGTCCGCCCCCGTGCGGACTCTGCACGACCCTGAGCACGACACCCGAACTGACCGAACTGACCCGGGACTCGACCGCCGCACCGGCGCGGAAGTCCATGCCACTGGAGTTAGACGTGACCGCACCTGCCAGCAAGGACAGCTTCGGCGCCAAAGACACGCTGAAGGTCGGCGACGCCTCGTACGAGGTGTTCCGCCTGAACAAGGTCGAGGGCGCCGAGCGCCTGCCGTACAGCCTCAAGATCCTGCTCGAGAACCTGCTGCGCACCGAGGACGGCGCGAACATCACCGCCGACCACATCCGCGCGCTGAGCTCGTGGGACCCGAAGGCCGACCCGTCGATCGAGATCCAGTTCACGCCCGCCCGCGTGATCATGCAGGACTTCACCGGTGTCCCCTGCGTCGTCGACCTCGCCACCATGCGCGAGGCCGTCACCGACCTCGGCGGCGACCCGGACAAGGTCAACCCGCTCGCGCCGGCCGAGCTGGTCATCGACCACTCGGTGATCATCGACGTCTTCGGCCGCCCCGACGCCTTCGAGCGCAACGTCGAGATCGAGTACGAGCGCAACCGCGAGCGCTACCAGTTCCTGCGCTGGGGCCAGGGCGCCTTCGACGAGTTCAAGGTCGTCCCGCCGGGCACCGGCATCGTGCACCAGGTCAACATCGAGCACCTCGCGCGCACGGTCATGAGCCGCAACGGGCAGGCCTACCCCGACTCCTGCGTCGGCACCGACTCCCACACCACCATGGTCAACGGCCTGGGCGTGCTGGGCTGGGGCGTCGGCGGCATCGAGGCCGAGGCCGCCATGCTGGGCCAGCCGGTGTCGATGCTCATCCCGCGGGTCGTCGGCTTCAAGCTGACCGGCGAGATCCCGGCCGGCGTCACCGCCACCGACGTCGTCCTCACGATCACCGAGATGCTGCGCCGCCACGGCGTGGTCGGCAAGTTCGTCGAGTTCTACGGCGAGAGCGTGTCCGCGGTGCCGCTGGCCAACCGCGCCACCATCGGCAACATGAGCCCGGAGTTCGGCTCCACCGCGGCGATCTTCCCGATCGACGAGGAGACCGTCCGCTACCTGAAGCTGACCGGCCGCTCCGAGGAGCAGGTCGCGCTGGTCGAGGCCTACGCCAAGGAGCAGGGCCTCTGGCACGACTCGTCGCACGAGGCGGTCTATTCCGAGTACCTCGAGCTGGACCTCTCGACGGTCGTCCCGTCGATCGCCGGCCCGAAGCGCCCGCAGGACCGCATCGAACTGACGGACGCGAAGTCGTCGTTCCGCAAGTCGGTGCACGACTACGTGGACGGCGAAGACACCACCCCGCACACCAAGATGGACGAGGCCTCGGAGGAGTCCTTCCCGGCCAGCGACGCGCCGTCGCTGTCGTTCGCCGAGGACGACGCCGCGCCGGTGATCGTGTCCGCCGCGAACGGCGCGAACGGGCGCCCGAGCAAGCCGGTCAAGGTCTCGACGTCGGACCGCGGTGAGTTCGTCCTCGACCACGGCGCCGTGGTGATCGCCTCGATCACCTCCTGCACCAACACCTCGAACCCGTCGGTCATGCTCGGTGCCGCGCTGCTCGCGCGCAACGCCGTCGACAAGGGCCTCGCGGTCAAGCCGTGGGTCAAGACGTCGATGGCGCCGGGCTCGCAGGTCGTCACCGACTACTACACCAAGGCCAACCTGTGGCCGTACCTGGAGAAGCTGGGCTACCACCTGGTCGGCTACGGCTGCACCACGTGCATCGGCAACTCGGGCCCGCTCTCGGACGAGATCTCCGCGGCGATCCAGGAGAACGACCTCACCGCGGTCTCGGTGCTCTCGGGCAACCGGAACTTCGAAGGCCGGATCAACCCCGACGTGAAGATGAACTACCTCGCGTCGCCGCCGCTGGTCATCGCCTACGCGCTGGCCGGCACGATGGACTTCGACTTCGCGAACCAGCCGCTGGGCCAGGACAGCCACGGCACCGACGTCTTCCTGAAGGACATCTGGCCGACGGCGCAGGAGATCCAGGAGACCATCGACTACGCGATCACGCAGGAGATGTTCACCAAGGACTACGCCGACGTCTTCGACGGTGGTGAGCGCTGGAAGGCGCTGCCGACCCCGGAGGGCAAGACCTTCGAGTGGGACGCCGAGTCCACCTACGTGCGGAAGCCCCCGTACTTCGAGGGCATGACGCCGGAGCCGGCCGCGGTCACCGACATCTCCGGCGCGCGCGTGCTGGCGAAGCTGGGCGACTCGGTCACCACCGACCACATCTCCCCCGCCGGCGCGATCAAGCCGGGCACCCCGGCCGCGCAGTACCTCACCGAGCACGGCGTGGAGAAGAAGGACTTCAACTCCTACGGCTCGCGGCGCGGCAACCACGAGGTGATGATCCGCGGCACGTTCGCGAACATCCGGCTGCGCAACCAGCTCCTGGACGACGTGCAGGGCGGCTACACCCGCGACTTCACCCAGGACGACGCCCCGCAGGCGTTCATCTACGACGCGGCGCAGAACTACGCGGAGCAGAACATTCCACTGGTCGTGCTGGGCGGCAAGGAGTACGGCTCCGGTTCGTCGCGCGACTGGGCGGCCAAGGGCACGTCGCTGCTGGGCGTGCGCGCGGTGATCACCGAGTCGTTCGAGCGCATCCACCGGTCGAACCTGATCGGCATGGGCGTCATCCCGCTGCAGTTCCCGGCCGGCGAGTCGGCCGCCTCGCTGAAGCTGGACGGCACCGAGACGTTCGACATCTCGGGCATCACCAAGCTGAACGACGGCGAGACCCCGCGCACCGTGCACGTCACCGCCACCAAGGCCGACGGCACCAAGGTGGAGTTCGAGGCGGACGTCCGCATCGACACCCCGGGTGAGGCGGACTACTACCGCAACGGCGGCATCCTGCAGTACGTGCTGCGGAAGATGACGCAGGCGTAAGGGAAGTTCCCCGAAGGGCCGTCCGGAGTTCGCTCCGGACGGCCCTTTCGGTTTTCGCGATCACGGCCAGCAGGTCAGCACGAAGTCGTCGAGCCGCACCCACTCACCGTCGAACCCGCGACCGCTGTCCATGAGCAGGTAGCGCACGTAGATCGACTGGTACCCCGACAGGTCGAAAGCCAGCGAGATCGTTTGGTAGCCGGGATAAGCGAGGTAACGCTCGCCCGTGGCGACGAAGCCGTTCGCCGAGTTGCGGACCTCGATCGAGATCTCCTGGCTCCGGTTGTTCAGCGGGTTGACCTGGATTTCTGCGTTGCAGTGACTGATCCCGCCGTTGCCCATGTACGCCCAGGTGCCCATCGCGGCCGCCGCGCTCGAGCTGTAACCCGAGTGCAGCCAGCCGTTGCCGCGGCCGCTGCGCTGCGTGCCGTTGTCGTAGTCGAAGCCGCCTTGCCCGCTGCCGAGCGTCTCGATGTGCCACAACGCGCCCGGGTTCGCCTCGAACCCGTCCGCGAGCTGGCCGAAGCGCGCCTCGGCGATTCCCGTTCCGGCGAGCAGCAGGGTCAGCGCGCCGCCCAGTGCCGCCAGTGTCCGTCCGATTCTCGTCATGCTCTCCCCTTTCTCGGACGTCCAGCACACCGCCTGGGCGCGCTGCGGGCGAGGTCCGTTGGGGCGCGTCATCGGACGTGCTCGTGTGCGTCTACGCGGGCACGGCTTCCCAGCGCACGCTGGACACGGACGGCTCCAGCGAAAGCCGTGACACCGCCGCCTCCATCTGGGCGTCGTCGCGCTGGTCGCCGACCAGCTCGGCGCGCACCTCGACCGTGCGGTCCTCCCGGTCCGTGCTCAGCACCGACAGCAACCGGAAGTCCGTGCGGTTCAACGACTGCACGAGCAACGCCCGCACGTGCGCCTCGGTCGCGTCGCGGGTCACCGCCTGGAACGCGTACCTCGTCGGCGTCTCGTCACCCGCTTCCGGGCGGCGGTCGACGACCCGGCCGAGTGGCCGCAGCACCACGTTCACCCCGACCACGACGGCGGTCCCGGCCGCCGCGACCACGTACAGCCCGGCCCCGGCCAGTGACCCGACCGCGGCCGAGCACCACAGCGTCGCCGCCGTGTTGAGGCCGCGGACGTTGAGGCCGTCGCGCAGGATGACGCCGGCGCCGAGGAACCCGATGCCCGAGACGATCTGCGCGGCCACCCGGGTCGGGTCGGCGTCGCCGCTCGAGCTCAGGCCGCCGAACCCGTGGGCGGACAGCAGCACGAACAGCGTCGCGCCGACCGCGACCAGTGCGTTGGTGCGCAGCCCGGCCATCCGGGCGCGGAACTGGCGCTCGAACCCGATGACGGCGCCCAGGCCGACGCCGGTGCCGACACGCAGCAGCATTTCGAAGATGGTCATGTCCGACTCGTTTCCGGCGTGCGCGCACTGCCGGACAGGAGGAGACCGGACGAGATCAGCCCAGCCGGAAGCCTCCGGTGAGCGCACGCCCGGTCGTCCGCTGACTGTCCGCTGGCATGTGCCGCTCACCTCGCTTCCGTTGCTCGTGGTTGATCAACCGGACCACTGTAGCGCGAGGTACGCACCCCACGCTGTGATGATCGCTACGACCAGTGCCGGCGCAGGTGCGGGACGAGGTCTTCGGGCCGCTCGTCGGGGAAGAAGAGCTTCCCGCCGGGCACCTCGACGACCTCGGTGACGCCCGGGACGGCGTCCCGGAACCGGTACGCCCACTCGACGCCGAAGTTCGGGTCGCCGGTACCCCACACCAGCAGCGCCGGGACCCGGAACTCCTTGAGCAGCGGCTCGATCGCGTCCAGCTCCTCACCGCGGACCGACGTCAGCAGGCGCTCGAACTGCCGGGCCGCCTCGAGGGTCCCGAACACCGGGCGCACGAAGGCTTCCAGGACCTCGTCCGGTACCAGGTCCGGACATTCGTAGCCGCCGCCGAGGGCGCTGGTGCGGGCCCGCTCGAGGTCTGCGGCGAGCTGGACGGAAAGGGGGGCGAGCTGTCCGCGTTCGGCCAGCTCGACGACCGGGCGGAACGCCTCGGGCGGCAGGTTGCCCTGCGTGTCGCAGTTGGTCAGGGTGAGCGTGCGCAGGCGGTCGGCGTGGTGCACGGCGAAGACCTGCGCGACCGCGCCGCCGGTGTCGTTGGCGACGACGTCGAGGTCGCCGAGCTCCAGCGACTCGCAGAAGTCTCCGAGCAGCCGCGCCAGGCCGTTCAGGCTCAGGTCCTGATCGGGTGTCACCGGCGAGGCGCCGTGGCCCGGCAGGTCGGGCGCGATGCACCGGCGCTCCCCCGCCAGCTCGGTGATCGCCTTGCGCCACAACAGGTTGTTCGTCCCCGCGCCGTGCACGAAGAGCGCGACCGGCCCCTCGCCGACGTCGACGTAACTCACGTCGCCCGACGCCGTCGACACGCGCCCGCGCTGGTCCTCCCAGGTTCGCAGATCCATCGGTAAGGTCCCTCCAGAAGTAAACCGACTGACGGTCTAGTATGAACAGACCGACAGTCGGTTTGTCAACGACGGAGGCTGCCGACCGCATGAACAAGAAGATCGACCGCGGCCAGGCGACCCGCGAGCACCTCGTCGCGGTCGCCACCGGCCTGTTCACCGAACACGGCTACGACGGCACCTCGATCGAGTCCGTCCTGCGGGCCGCCGAGGTGAGCCGGGGCGCGCTCTACCACCACTTCCCCGGCAAGGACGCGCTGTTCGCCGCGGTCCTGGACACCGTCTACGACCGGGTCGAAGCCGACGGTGCGAAGGCCGTCGAGGGCATGACTGATCCGGCAGAGGCGCTGCGTGCCGCCTGCCTTACGTGGATCCGGAGCGCCGCGGACCCCGTGGTGCGGCAGGTGATGCTGATCGACGCGCCGGCCGTGCTCGGCTGGCAGCGCTGGCGCGAAGGCGACGAAGCCCGCACGCTCGGCAAGCTCAAGGTCGCCCTGCGGCTCGCGGGCCGGCTCGACCCGGTCCGCGTCGACTACTTCGCGCACGTACTCCTGGCCGGGCTGAACGAGATCGCGATGCTGGTCGCCCGCGCGGACGATCGGGTGAGCGCCGCGGTGGAGGCCGAGGCGGCCGCCGCGGACCTTCTCGACCGGTTGCTGCGGGCGTGAGAACGGGCCGGGCGACAGCGTCACCCGGCCCGTTCTCCTTGCGCTACGCGGTTTCGAACGGCTGGACGTTCGGCTGGAACACCTGGCCGTTCGCCGGCACCTTCAGGTCGGTCAGGTAGTCCGCCACGGCCTTGTCGACGCCCAGGGCGTCGCCGAGGATGCAGTGACCGAACGCGTCGACCGACAGCAGCCGGGAGTTGCCGAGCTCGGCCGCCATCCGCTGGCCGAACTTGTACTGCGTCGCCGGGTCGTAGTAGTTGCTGACCACGACGACCGGGACGTCGGTCTTGGCCCGCCACGGACCGCGGTAGACGTCCGGCTTCTTCGCCGGCCACACCGGGCAGCCCGCCGTGTCGGCGAACGCCTGGTACCGGCCGAAGGTGCGCGATTCACGCTCCCACTTCGCGGCGATGTCCGGCACCTGCTCCTGCTTGATCTTGAACGGCTTGTCGGAGCAGTTGACGGCGAAGTACGAGTCGTCGCTGGTGTAGGGGCTGTCCGGGTTCTGGTCGGCCAGGCCCTGCTTGCCGCCGGTGAGCACCTTGAGCTGCTTGGCTTGCAGCGTCTGCGCCTGCGCGCCCGCCGGGTGGAGGACGTCGTAGAGCGCCTGCAGGTCCTCGGCCAGGCCGGGGAACGCCGACGGCGAGTACAGGACGCTCGAGACCCCGCCGGTGAACGAGTTGATGTCCACCGTGCCGCCACCGGGGATGGTGATCGGCTGCTTGCGCAGGTACTCGCGCAGTTCGTCGAACTTCGCCCGCGGGGTGCCGTCGCTGAAGGCGCACTTCGCGCCGGCCTGGTCGCAGCGCTTGAGGAACCCGTCGAGCGAGATCTCGAAGCCCTGCGCGCGTTCCCGGTCGTACTGCACGCCGTCGCTGGTGCGCAGCGCCGGGTCGACGTTGCCGTCGATGACGATCGCGCGGGACTGCTTCGGGAACATCGACGTGTAGGTCGAGCCGATGAGCGTCCCGTAGGAGAAGCCGACGAAGGTCAGCTTCCGGTCGCCGACCGCCGCGCGCAGCGTGTCGAGGTCGCGCACGACGTCCTTGGTGGACATGTGGTTCAGCAGCGAGCCGGCGTTGTTCTTGCAGAACTTGCCGTAGTCGCGGTAGCTGGCGAGGGTGCCGGAGATCTCGGCGCGGCCCAGCGGCACCGGGATCTGGGCGCCGAAGACCTCGTCGGCGTCTTCCTGGGTCGTGAAGCAGCGCAGCGGGTTGCTCTGGCCGACGCCGCGCGGGTCGAACCCGACGAGGTCGAAGCGGTCGAGCACCTGCGGCTGGAAGTAGTACTGGCCGCTGATCGGCATCCGCAGGCCCGAGCCGCCGGGGCCACCGGGGTTGAGGAACAGCGAGCCGACGCGCGCGTCCGGCGTGCGGGCGGCGCGCTTCAGCAAGGCGATGTCGATGGTGCCCAGCGCGGCGTTGTCGTGGTCGATCGGCACGCGGTAGCGCGCGCAGCTGTAGAACTTCACCTGGTCCGCCGGCACGCCGGCGAGGGTGTCGCTCGAGCAGGTGCCCCAGTCGACGGCGGCGGTCGCGCCGACGACAGCGGGCTTGGCGACGGTGTCTTCGGCCGCCGCGGCGACACCGGCCGTCCCGGCCAGTCCCACGCCGGCCACGAGCGCCCCCACCAGTGCGAACGACCGCACCCGGCCCTGTGTGGATCTCGGCAAGACATCTCCTCCCTAGGTCACGCACATCCCTTGAATGTGCACAGCGCCGCGCGATCAAGACATCACGGCGCGTTACCCGGGAGACACTGGCACAAATCGGTGAATACCGGCACCGGCCGAAAGGATGGTGGGAACCTACCGATCCGGTCGACTGAGGACGAAAACGGGCAACGGGCGCCCCGCCTCTTTCTGCTCCATCGCGTACCCCGGCCAGAACTCCAGCAGCTCGGCCCACATCGCCGCGTACTCGTCCCCGTGCAGCTCCCGCGCCACGACCTCCGCCGGCTTCCCGGCGCGCGCCACCTGGCACTTCGGGTTCGCGCGGAGGTTCAACGCCCACGCCGGGTCGTTCGGGCGGCCCCAGTTGGACGCCGTCAGCACCAGGTCGTCGCCGTGCGGGAAGTAGAGCAGGTTCGTGCTGCGGGACAGCCCGCTCTTGCGGCCGGTCGTCGTGAGGCGGAGGGACGGCAGCCCGGCGAGCGCCACGAGGCTCACCCGGCCGCCGAACACCCGGTGCAGTTTCTTGTCCGCCCACACGACGAACCCGGCCGTGCGCATCAGCCACGGCTTGGTGCCGACGGCCCGGGCGAGCGCCCGGAGAGGATTAGCCACGCACAGATCTTGCCAGGCTCACCCCGAACCGCTGCTGCGAGTCGGTCCACCAGCGCTCGAGCGCGAACCCGGCCGCGGCCAGCTCCGCCTCGACGCCGGCGGGCCGGAACTTGGCCGAGATCTCCGTGCGGATGTGCTCACCCTCGGCGAACGCCACCGTGAGGTCCGCGCCCGGAATCGACACCGTCAGCGCGCGCCGGGCCCGCAGCCGCATCTCGATCCACTCGTTCTCCGCGTCCCAGTGCGACACGTGCTCGAACTCGTCGACGTCGAAGTTCGCGCCGAGGCGGGTGTTGATCACCCGGAGCACGTTCTTGTTGAATTCGCCGGTGACGCCGGCGGCGTCGTCGTAGGCGCGTTCGAGGATGCCGGAATCCTTGACCAGGTCGGTGCCGAGCAGCAGCCACTCCCCCTCGTCGAGCACCTCCCGCACCGACCGCAGGAAGGCCGCGCGCTCGGCGGGCAGGAAGTTGCCGATCGTGCCGCCGAGGAAGGCCACCACCCGCGGCTGACCGCCGGGCAGCAGGTCGAGGTGCTGGGTGAAGTCGCCGACGACCCCGCGGACGGTCAGTCCCGGGTAGTCCTTCGAGATCGCCTCGGCGGCCTCGGCGAGCGCGGACTCGGACACGTCGAGCGGCACGAACGCTTCCAGCGTCCCGTGCCCGGTGAGCGCGTCGAGCAGCAGCCGGGTCTTCTCGCTCGACCCGGATCCGAGCTCGACGAGCGTGTGCGCGCCGGTCAGCTCCGCGACGTCGACGGCGTGCGCGGCCAGCACCTCGCGCTCGCTGCGGGTCGGGTAGTACTCCGGCAGCTGGGTGATCTTCTCGAACAGCTCGCTGCCTTCGGCGTCGTAGAACCACTTGGGCGGCAGCCACTTCCGCTCGGCAGTGAGCCCGGCGACGACGTCCGCGCGCAGTTCCGCGGTGACGGCGTCGCCGGAACGGTGGTGGTCGAGATCGATCTCGGTCATGAACGCTCCTGGGTCAGGGGAAGCAGGTCGACGCCGGCCGCGGTGGCGCGCACGGCGTGGTGGTCGGGGACGGGTTTCCAGCGAGGATCGCCGTCGAGGGGCTCGGACGCGAGCAGCACGCCCGCCGGGGTTTCCAGCAGGGACAGTGCGTGCGTCCAGGCGGTGCCGATGAGGGTCGAGCCGTCGGTGAGCAGGAAGTTGAGCCGGGAGCCGGGCGCGGCCGCCTCGACGACAGCGGTCAGCCCGGCCACCGCCGTCAGCGGGTCTTCCCCCGCCGACAGCCGGGCCCGCAGCAGGGCCCACAGCACCGCCGAGTCGGTCGGCGCCTCCAAGGTGAGCAGTTCGGTGACGGGCAGGGTCTTTGCCAGTTCGGCCAAGGAATCCGGCCAGCCGCGGACGACGCCGTTGTGGCTGAACAGCCAGCGCCCCGCGGTGAACGGCGCCGCGGCCGCCTCGGTCACCGGCATGCCGGTGGTGCCGTTGCGGACCGCGGCGACGAACGCGCCCGAGGTCACCGAAGCCGCCAGCGGCGGCAGCGTCTCGTCCGTCCACAGTGGAGTGGACCGCCGGTGGCGCAGCGGTGCCGAGCCCGGGCCGGGGTACCACCCCAGCCCGAACCCGTCGGCGTTCACCGAGCCGCCGCCGCGCATGTCCGCCGGCGCGTAGGACTGCACCAGCAGTGAATGCGGCGCGCGAAAGACCGCCTCGGCGGGCGACACCGGCTCGCCGAGGTATCCGATGTGGCGGCACATGCGCCTAGCCCACCTCGCCGGGTGTGGCGTCGCGGGCCGTGCGGAAGCCGGCGAAGATCTGCCGCCGGATCGGGTAGTCCCAGTTGCGGAACGTGCCCCGGATCGCCGCTGAGTCGGTGCCGAACGAGCCGCCGCGCAGCACCTTGTACTCCGGCCCGAAGAACACCTCCGAGTACTCCCGGTACGGGAACGGCGCGAAGCCCGGGTAGCCGTGGAAGTCCGTGCTGGTCCACTCCCAGACGTCACCGATCAGCTGGTGCACGCCGGTCGGCGACGCGCCGGCCGGGTACGCCCCCGCCGGGGCGGGACGCAGGTGCCGCTGACCGAGGTTGGCGTGCTCGGCCGAGGGCTCGTCGTCGCCCCACGGGAACCGCCGCGAGCGGCCGGTCGCCGGGTCGAACCGGGCGGCCTTCTCCCACTCCGCCTCGGTCGGCAGCCGTCGCCCGGCCCAGGCCGCGTACGCCTCGGCCTCGTAGTACGAGACGTGCACGACGGGTTCGCCGGCGGTGATCCGCTCGTAGATGCCGAACCGGGTCCGCCACCAGCCGTCCTGCTCCCGCTTCCAGAACCGCGGCGCGGTGACGCCGCTCTCGCGCAGGTAGGCCCAGCCGGCCGGGCTCCACCACTGCTCGTTTTCGTAGCCGCCGCTGTCGAGGAATTCGGCGTACGAACCGCAGGTCACCGGCACGGTGTCCATCCAGAACGCTTCGACGGCCGGCGCGTGCGCCGGACGTTCGTTGTCGAGCGCCCACGGCTCGGCCGACGTGCCCATGGTGAACACCCCGCCCGGGACCAGGACTTCGGCGGGCAGCGTGCCCGAGCGGGCGGGTGGCGGCTCCGGCGCGTGGAGCACCGGGTCGCCCTTGCGCAGCTGGTGGGTGGCCAGCATGGTCTCGTCGTGCTGCTGCTCGTGCTGGGTGATCATGCCGAACGCGAACGCCTGCTCGGTCAGCCTGCTGCCCTGCAGCGGGACGCGTTCCAGCACGTCGAAGGCCTTTTCGCGGACCTGCTTGACGTACGCGCGCGCCTCGGCCGGGCCGAGCAGCGGCAGCTCCGGCCGGTCGGCCCGGGCGTGCTGGAAGGCGTCGTAGATGTCGTCGATGTCCGGGCGCAGCGGCTCGCGGCCGCCGACGTCGCGGACCAGCCACAGCTCTTCCTGGACGCCGATGTGCGCCAGGTCCCAGACCAGCGGCGACATCAGCTTGGAGTGCTGGCGGACCAGGTCTTCGTCGTCCACGGCGTCGGTCAGCGCCACGCTGCGCGCCCGCGCCCGGGTCAGTGCTTCGGCCGCCCGGGCGCGCAGGTCCTGCGCGCTCAGATCGCCCAGTGCTTCCGTGCTCATGCTTCGCTCCCCGATCGGTCCGCGCGCCCCTGCACGCTCTCGCTGATCTCGGTGATGCGGGCCGCGTCCAGCCCCGTTTCGCCCAGCTCGGCGCAGCCGACGTCGGCCAGCGCGGCCGCGACGGCCGCGAGCTCCGGGTCGGCCAGGCCGCACCGCGCCGCCGTGGTCCACCGGTCCGCGACCGGTGCGCACACCGCGCGCACCTTGTCCACAGTGGACGGACGAGCGAGCAGCGCGGCGACCAGGGCCACCGGCGCCAGCCACTCGTCCGGCGGTTGCGCGTCGAGGTACCGGATCTCCAGGTACCCCTGTGGACGGACCGGGGTGAACATCGTGGTGAGGTGGTAGTCGAGGTCTTCCGACGTCGGCTTCGGCAGCAGCGCGGCCGCGCCCCGGCCCGCGATCCAGTCGGCGAAGGTCAGCCCCTCCGGCGCGTCCCACGGCCGGTCGCCGCGGCGCAGCACCATCAAGGGGGTGTCCATCAGACGCTCGGCCCACTCCGCTGCCGGGTCGTCGCCGACGCCGGCCGTCCTGGTGCGGACCGCCTCCGTGTCGTGCACCGCGAGCCAGCGGGCGGAGGCGTGCCCGGTGTCCTGTCCGGCGTGGACGCGGGAGTTGGCGAACAGCGCCAGCAACGGCGGGCCCATCGCGTGGGCCGCCGCCCACCGGGCCGCGTACTGCTCCGGCTCGCCGGTGTCGACGCTGACCTGCAGGCCCGCGGTGCCGGCCATCATGGTGATGCCACCTTGGCCGATCTGCGCGAACCGGCGTTCCATCGCCGCGTAACGCGGCGTCTGCAGGATCCGGCGCGGCGGCCGGTGGGCGTCGATGCCCGTTTCGCCCAGCACGAGGCCGTGCCGGGCGAGGCGGTCACGCAGGTGGTGGAGGTCGGCCGAGACGACTGCGTCGAGTTCGTGCAGCGTGGCCTGGGGAAGAGCGGAGATTTCGACCTGGCACCCGGGCTCGAGGCTCACCGGGGAACCTGCCGGGAGCGGCGCAGCGGGGCTGTCGGGGCGGAGCGTCCGCGGGGTGTGCGGACCCAGCGCCGTGGCGAGGAGGTCGGGATCGAGGGGTCTTGCCGGGTCGTCGGCGTGGTGCACGATGAATTCCAGCTCGACGCCGGTCAGGCGAGGTGGCCCGTGCTTGAAGCACACCGATGCCACATACGCCTCCCCGGCCGCGCGGTCCGCCAGGACCCGCGCGGTACGGTTCGACGCACTACCCGACTTCTCGGGAAAATGGTGCACCGTAGACACTTCAGCCGCTTCTGTCATGTCCGTCCTTGTTCCGTGTGGTGGAACTTCTTGACTTCGGACGCTACACGCGGGGTACGACAAAATCAGGCCCGATCTTGCGATGCAAGACGGGTTCACCACTCCGTAAGAAGTCCCGGATCAGGGCAAAGCGGACTCGGTGCCCGGGCCCAGCTCGGCCGCCGAGGCCCGCACGGCTTCGATCACCAAGTGCAACGCCGGCCGCCGGAACGCGGTCGGCCGGTAGGCGATCGACACCGTCCGCAGCAGCGGCGTGGTGAGGGCGACGACGTCGATCCCGGGCGGCCGCAGCAGCCGCAGGCCCAGGTCCGAAACGAGGGTGACGCCGAGCCCCGCCCCCACCATCGCCATCGCCGTGGACTGCTCCTCGACCTCGTGGTTGATCTTCGGGGAGAAGCCGTGCCGCCGGCAGGCGGTGCGCATCGCCCGGCCGAAGTGCGACTTCGCGCTGGCCAGGATCCACGGGTGCTCGGCGAGCTGGTCCAGGGAGGCCGTCCCCGCCGGGACCGCGCCCCGCGGCACCGCGGCGTGCAGCCGCTCGACGGCCACGACGGCACGTTCCAGCCCGCCGTCCCAGGGCGTCGGCGCGTCGGAGTAGTCGATCACGAACGACAGGTCGAGCGTGCCGTCGCGGACGGCTTCGGCGGTGTCCTCCGGCGCCAGCTCGCGCGTGCGCACCTGGATGCCGGGGTGCTCGCCGGCCAGCGCGGTCAGCGCCGTCGGAAGCAACCCGGAAGCGACCGACGCCCACACGCCGGCGGTCAGCCGGACCGTCCGGGCCTCCTGGGCTTCCTCCAGGGCGAGTGTCGCGCGCTCCACCGAACCGAGGATCTCCTCCGCGTGCTCGGTCAGCAGGTTGCCCAGCTCGGTCAGCTGGACGCGCCGGCCGAGCCGTTCGAACAGCTTCGCGCCGACGTCGCGCTCGAGCTGCGCGAGCTGCTGCGATACCGCTGAAGCGGTGTAGTGCAGCGACGCGGCGGCCGCTGTCACCGTGCCCCGGCGGTGCAGCTCGCGAAGCATCCGCAAGCGGTGCAACGAAAGCTCCATGAACCAAACCTAAACGAGATCGTGCAGGTTCGTTAAATGGACGGGCGGGCCACCGGGAGCGCACGCTCGGGAGAGGCGGTCGCCGGACCGCCCCGGACTTTCCCTGGAGGTGAGTGGCCCTGATGACCCCGCGCAATGCCGAGCCGCTGATGCGACTGACGTGGACCGATCCCATCACCGGCGCGAACGGCTACCTGGTCGTGCACAGCCTGGTCTCCGGCGTCGCCACCGGCGGCACCCGGATGCGGGCGGGCTGCACGATGAGCGAGGTCGAGGACCTCGCCCGGGGCATGGCCAACAAGACCGCGACCTTCAACCTGCCGGTCGGCGGGGCGAAGGGCGGCATCGACTTCGACCCGAAGGACCCGCGGGCGTTCGGCGTGCTGAAGCGGTTCTGCGCGTTCCTGCGGCCGTGGCTGGACGCGCACTGGGTGACCGCCGAGGACCTCGGCGTGCCCCAGCACCTGATCGACGAGGTCTTCGCCGAACTCGGGCTCGAGCAGTCGTACCACGCGGCGATCGCCCGTTCGGCCGATCCGGCGCGCACCCTGCGCCGGGTGCAAGCGGGCCTCAACGCGCCGGTGCCCGGCGGGCTACTGCTCGGCGACGTCGTCGGCGGCTACGGCGTGGCGCAGGCGTGCCTCGGCGTCGCGGCGGCGTGGGACTGGGACGTGCGCGAGACGACCGTGGCGATCCAGGGCATCGGCACCATGGGCGGCGGCGCGGCCTGGTACCTGCACGAGGCGGGGATGAAGGTGGTCGCGGTGGCCGACGCCGCGGGCACGCTCTACGACCCGGTCGGGCTCGACGTCCCGGCGCTGCTGGAGCTGCGCGACCGCTTCGGCGAGATCGACCGGTCCCGACTTCCCGACGGGGTGCGCTCGCTGCCCCGGGAGACGGTCGTCGGCATCGACGCGGACATCTTCGTGCCGGCCGCGATCTCGTACGCGCTGCGGCCGGACAACGAGAACCTGGTCAAGGCGGCAGTGGTCGTCGAGGCCGCCAACGCGGCGACGACGCCGGAAGCGGAAGCCGCGCTCTCGGCACGGGGTGTCGCGGTGGTGCCGGACTTCGTCGCCAACGCGGGTGCGGCGGCGTGGGCGTGGTGGCTGCTGCTGGGCGAGGTCGGCGCGGACCCGGCCGACTCGTTCCTGCGGCTGCGCACGGAGATGCAGGCCAAGATCGCCCTCCTGCTGGCCGAGTGGAACATGGACCGGCTGCCGCTGCGCATCACCGGGCTGCGGCTGGCCGAGACCACCCGGGCCCAGCGCGCCGAGGCGGCCCTCGCGCCGGAGGGTGAGCCGGCGCTGCTCATCCCGTAGGACAACGGCCTCTGGAGGCCACCATCAGGGCACTGGATGCCCTGATGGTGGCCTCCAGAGGCGTTTCAGCGGGCGAAGCGGTCGGTGGCGCCGACCAGGACGTCCTGCATCGACGCGTTCTGGGTGGTGTGCCCGACGTCGTCCAGCATCACCAGTTCGCTGCCCGGCCAGGCGTGGTGCAGCAGCCACGGCGTGCCGACGATGTTGCTCGTGTCCAGCACGCCCTGCGCGAGCACGGCCGGGATCCCGGCGAGCTTGCCCGCCTCCCGCAGGATCATGCCGTCCTCGAGGAACGCGCGGTTGCTGAAGTAGTGCGTGACCAGCCGGGCGAAGCAGAGCTGGTACTCCGGATCCTCGAAGACGTCGTGCGGCGGGACGCCGGGCAGCATCGCGTCCTCCCAGGCGCACCAGTCCGCCGCCGCCTTCCGGTGGACCGCCGGGTCCGGGTCCAGCAGCAGCCGGTTGTAGGCGGCCGAGAGGTCGCCGTCGCGGTCGCTCTCCGGCACGCCTTCGCGGAACTTGGCGAAGCCCTCCGGGAAGTACGCGCCGAGGCCGCGGATCAGCATCTCGATCTCGATGTGGCGGTCGGTCGCCAGGCCCATCAGGACCATTTCGCTGACCCGGCCGGGGTGGCGCAGGGCGTAGGTCAGGCTGAGCACCGAGCCCCAGGACCCGCCGAACAGCAGCCACTTCTCGATGCCGAGCCGGGTGCGCAGCAGCTCGAAGTCGGCGACGAGGTGGTCGGTGGTGTTGGCGGAGAGGTCGGCGACCGGCGCCCCGGCGTGCGGGGTGCTGCGGCCGCAGCCGCGCTGGTCGACGAGCACGACCCGGTACTTCGCCGGGTCGAAGTACCGGCGAAGGTTCGCCGAGCAGCCGGAGCCGGGCCCGCCGTGCACGACCAGCGCGGGCTTGCCGTCCGGATTTCCGCAGGTCTCCCAGTAGATCTCGTGCCCGTCGCCGACGTCGAGCAGGCCGTGTTCGCAAGGTTCGATCTCGGGGTAGAGCCCAGTCATCAGCGCGTCCTTCCACCGGATACAACAGCGCTGTCACATTAGCGCTGCCGACGACTCCGGCGCGCGGCCTTTTCCGCTCAGACGAGGGCGCCGGCCAGCTCCATGAGCGTGCCGGCCAGCTCGCGCGGACCCCCCGGGCCGATGTGGATGACGGCGTCGTCGCCCTCGCCGGAGGTGTAGCTGAGGTAGCGGCCCCAGTCCGTGTCGGCGTAGTGCAGCGGCTGCCGTAAGCAGGTGTGACGCCCGACGTCGTCCCGTCTGCCGACGTAGAGCTCCCCGCTGCCCGAAACCGGGCGCTGCACGAGGCTGACGACGTCGGCGACCGCCGGGTCCAGCGGGTAGGCGTCCTGACCGCGGCGGGCCGCCTCGGTCAGCTCCGCCACCCGGACCGTGCGCGGGTGCCCGCCGCCCGCGCCCAGCGGCGGCAGCTGCTCGACGAGCGACTCGGCGAGCCGGTTCCGGTCGATCTCCTGGACGCCGACCTGCGTCCCGTCGGAGACCGCGAGGATCGCCTGGAGGCCCTTCGCGGCGGCGAGCACGCCGTAGGTCCGGCCGTCGACCCCGACCCAGCCGTAGAACTCCCGCGCCGGGTTCACCAGCAGCGGGAGCCAGTCGAGGAAGTCGACAGTCGCCCGGCCGCGCGGGTCGACCAGCCCGGCCTCCGCCAGTGCGGCGTCGACCCGCTTGTCGGCCTCATCGCGCTCCACCGGCGAGAGCCACAGCGGCTCCGGGCGCAGGGTGAGGTGCAGCTGACCGACCTGCTCGCGCTCGGCCAGCGCGGCCAGCGCCTCGACCGGAACATCAACCCGGCCTGTTGCCACGTCCACCCGCCTACTCGCCGATGACCGGCGGGCTGGTCCGCTGGTCGGTACCGAAGATCGCGTCCGGGTCCGCCTCGATCAGGTAGTCCGGCCGCTGGTGCTCATCATCTTCCTCACCCTCGCCCCGGCGGCCGCCGGGGCCCATCGGTCCCGCCTGCCCGGAGCGCCCGCCGGCCGACCGTCCGGCGGCGGCCTCCGCGGCCGCCGCGTTGCCGAGGCCGCCCATGCCGGATCCGCGTCCGCTGCCGAGCCCGCGCTCCCCCGCGGCACCGGATCCGCTGCCGCCGGTGCCGCTGCCGGACCCGCCGATCGGGCGGCCGTTGGCGTCGAGCAGCCGGCTGCCGGCGTTCCCGCTCGTCGGACCGCGGCCCCCGGTGCTCGAGTTGGGATCGCTGCCGAAGGTGTTCGAGTAGTTCTGGCCGCCACCCCCACCGGTGTTGGTCGGGTAGAAGTCGACCCCGCCGGTGCCGGGCGGCGTCTTGCCGGGCCGGTCCGTGGTCCGCTGGTCGGTCGGCAGCTGCGTCGTCGTCGGCCACGTCGTGCTGGTCGGCCGGGTGGTGTCGGTCGGACGCGTCGTGTCCGTCGGCCGCGTGGTGTCGGTCGGCCGTCCGGTGTCCGTCGGACGACCGGTGTCGGTCGGCCGGGTCGTGTCGGTCGGGCGGCCCGTGTCGTCGGTGCTGCCCGGCTTGTCGGAGCCACCGGTGTGCGTGGTGTCGACGCTGGTGGTCGAGGTGTGGTCGTCAGGACCCGGCGGCGGCGGGTCCACCCATCCCTCGTGCAACCTGATGACGTGCTCGATCCGCCCGGGACCTCCTCCCGTCTCGACGGAGATGGTGGAGCCGTCGGACTCGAGGACGCCGTAGTCGGTGGGGAGCGCCGACCTCGTGCTGTCGGTGGCGTTGCTGTACTGGTCCATCACGCGGACATTGGTGTCGTTCGCCGCGTTGTACTTCGCCATGCCCTCTTGGTAGTTGTCGATGTCGTCCTTCGCCATGAAGGGCCCGGCGATCGGGATCGCGGCCTTCAACCCGACGCTCCAAGCGCTGGGCTTGTCCGGCTTCGGCGGCACCTCGACGACGCTGTAGCTCGAGTCGTCGAAAACGGCGGCCTGGGTCTTCACGGAGTCCGTGGTCGCGTCCAACGGCTTCGAACTTTCCCGGAAGGCCATTTCCATGGGGCCGGCGCCCGCGTTCGCCGCGTCCGCCGCGTCACCGCTCCACGACTCCACCATGCGGGCCTGGAGTGCTTTGATGCTCGCCCCGTGCTCCATGTAGGCGTCGGACAGCTCCTGGACGGTTTCCGCCATCTGCTGGAGCCCTCGGGTGTCGCCCTGTCTGAAGTTGTCGAAGATCTGCTTGCCGTCCACTCGTCAAGCCCCCTTGAGTGTTTTGATGATGCTCGCCGCCACCTGGGTGGCCGCCCCGCAGGAGTCGTCCTGGCCCTGGTACCCCTGGGCGTACACGTCGAACGTGAGGTCGTCGGCGATGCCGACGTCCATGCCGCAGTTACCCCTCGGCCGTTCGTCCACGATGCCCCAGTGGACGGCCGGATAGCCCTCGACGTCCGGAGCGCGCTCGAGGAACCGGATGTAAGTCTTGTTCTGGTAGCCGTTGTAGAGCCCGGCCAGGCCGCCTGTCCCCCGGTCGCGGTTTCCCGTCCCGATCGTCACGGACAGGCCGATGCCTTCACCGTGCCGCGTCCAGCTGCAGGACGGCCCCGCCTGGGTGAAGACCGAGTCGTTGTTCTGCGCCTCGAACCGACCCGGGTCGGTGAAGCGCAGCGACGCGAGGATGTCCTGCGGGACGATCGCGCAGGTGTCGCCGGCGTACTTGCTCGCGTCCAGGGGCGTGGCGACCTTCGGCACGCCGGGATCCGCGGACGGCGCGTCGGTCGCCGAGGATTCCGCCGTCGACGGGGAGGCCGTGCCGCCGGTCGTCGTGGTGCACGCGGTCGCGAGTCCCGCGGAAACCGCCGCGACAGCAGCCAGGACACCCAGTTTGCTTCGGAACAAGTTCGGCTCGCCTATGCCTTGAAGGTGTCGGACAGGTCCTGGTCGGTGACCACGGTCTTCGACTGCGCTTCCTTGAGCTTCTTGATGTAGTCCTGCGCGTACTGCCGCATGGACGTGTTCTGGTTGAGCAACGCGACGATCGAGTCGGAACTGGTCGAGGCGTAGCTCCCGCTCACCGGGTCCTTGCCGGGCGCCGCCCCGCTGACCATGAGGAGGTGCTGGATCTTGGTGCCGTCGTCGGTGATCTTGTCCAGGACGTCCTCCCACTGGCCGATCACCGCGTTGAGCTCCGCCGGGTCCATCTTGAACTGGCCGCCCTTGCCCCCGCCGTAGACGCGGCCCGGAGTGTCGAGGACATCGCCCCACAGCGCTTGTGCCGCCTGCCCGGCCTCACCGATGATCACGCCGCGCACCTTCCCCTCAGTTCACCCACTGTGATGGTGCAAAGATTAGCCAACTGTCTCACGCCGTGTCAGCGAATCGCCGCAACGTTCCGACGAAGGGGCGAGCCGTCCGGTTCCCGGACACTCCGGGTCACAGTACGTACGTACGGATTGCGAAGTCCCGGTCCGCGATGCCAGGATTTCAGGATGCCACGCGTAAGCCAGGATCACCTCGACGCACGACGGCGCCAGATCCTCGACGGCTCGCGTGTGTGCTTCGCACGCTACGGGTACGAAGGTGCCACAGTCCGGCGCCTGGAGGAAGCCACCGGTCTGTCCCGGGGCGCGATCTTCCACCACTTCCGCGACAAGGAGTCGCTCTTCCTCGCCCTCGCCGAGGACGACGCCATCCGGATGGCCGACGTCGTCGCCGAGCAGGGCCTGGTCCAGGTGATGCGCGACCTCCTCGCCGGCGGCGACCACCCGGCCGACTGGCTCGGCACCCGCCTCGAGGTCTCCCGGCGGCTGCGCACCGATCCGGAGTTCCGCGGCCGCTGGGCCGAGCGCTCCGAGCAGCTGACCACCGCCACCCGCCTGCGCTTGCTGCGTCAGCGGGAGGCCGGGATCCTGCGCGACGACGTCGACGTCGACGTCCTCACCGCGTTCCTGGAGCTCGTCCTCGAAGGCCTGGTCTCGCACCTGGCCATGGGCCTGCCGGCCGCCGGCCTCGGGCCGGTGCTCGACCTCGTCGAGGAGACCGTGCGGCGGCACCGGCCGGGCACCGCCTGATCCGTCGTGGTCAAATGGCCCGCGTGGATCTCCTCGAGGCGCACGGCCACGCGTTGCGGGCCTTCGGCGACGCGGTGCACGCGGCCGGCGACACCGACTGGGGCCACCGGACACCGTGCACCGAGTGGACGGTCCGCGACCTCGTGAACCACCTCGTCGCCGAGCAGCTCTGGGCGCCTTCCCTCCTGGCCGGCGCCACTTTGGACGACGTGGGCGACCGCTACGACGGCGACGTCCTCGGCGGCGACCCGGTGTCCGCCTGGGACAGGGCCGCCGAAGCCGCCCGCGAAGCCTTCCTCGACGACGGTGTGCTGGAACGCGCGGTGCACGTGTCGACCGGGCTGCTCCCCGCCCGCGAGTACGGCTGGCAGATGACGATCGACGCCGCCGTGCACGCGTGGGACCTCGCGACGGCGCTGGGTCTCCCCTGCCCGGTGACGGAGGAACTCGCCGAGCGGCTCCTCGACGTCGTCCGGCCCTGGCTGGACGAGTGGCAGGGGCTCGGCATCTTCGACCCGCCAGTCCCGGTCCCCCGCGGCGCGGGCCCGGTCGCGCGGCTCGTGGCCCTGCTCGGACGCCGACCGCGGTGATTCACCCGCCGAGGTGAGCGCGCCGACACACGGATATCCCCGCGAGCCGGCGCGGGGACACGTTAAGATTGTCCGCATAATCGCAGTACACGCCGATTTGCTGGTAGGAGTGACCGTTTCGTGCGCGCAGCGCAGTCACCTGGTGACAGTACCGAGCCGGGTGACCGACCCGGCTGTCCGATAGGTTCATCCCCCGCCGACCGGGCGGGTGCGGAATGATCCAAGTCCTCTTCGCCGTGCTCGGCGTCCTCGTCTTCGTGCTGCTGACCGTGGGCACCGGACTCGCCGTCGCCGCCGAGTTCTCGCTGACCGCGCTCGAGCGCAGCACCGTCGAGGCCAACGTGCGCCAAGTCGGCGACCGCCGGTCACTGACCGTCCAAAAGGCACACCGGACCCTGTCCTTCCAGCTCTCCGGCGCCCAGGTCGCGATCACGCTCACCACGCTGATCACCGGGTACCTGGCCGAGCCGCTCATCGGCGAGCTCGTCCGGCCGCTGCTGACCGGCGTCGGACTTCCCGAAGCGTTCGCCGCGGGGGCGTCGATCGTGCTCGCCCTGATCATCGCCACCTCGCTGTCGATGATCCTCGGCGAAATGGTGCCGAAGAACCTCGCCATCGCCCGGCCGCTGCCGACCGCGCGCGCCGTCACCGGCTACCACTCGCGGTTCTCCTCGCTGTTCCGCTGGCTCATCACGATCATGAACAACAGCGCGAACTTCCTCGTGCGCAAGTTCGGCGTGGAGCCCCAGGAGGAGCTGCGGTCCGCGCGCTCGCCGCAGGAGCTGGGCTCGATCGTGCGCTCCAGCGCCGAGAGCGGGACGCTCGACACGTCGACCGCCGAGCTCCTGGACCGCTCGCTGCGCTTCGGCGAGCGCACCGCGGAAGAGCTCATGACCCCGCGCGTGCAGCTCGAATCGCTCGCGATCGACGACACCATCGAGGACCTCATCGACATCTCGCGCCGCACCGGGTTCTCGCGGTTCCCGGTGCACGCCGAGGACCTCGACGACGTGCGCGGCGCTGTGCACGTCAAGCAGGCCTTCGCGGTGCCCGCCGCCGACCGCGCCGCCGTGCCGATCGGCTCGGTCATGCGGCCGGTGCCGACCGTGCCCGAGTCCCTGCCCGGCGACGACCTGCTCAACCGGCTGCGCGACTCCCGCTTCCAGCTGGCGATCGTCGTCGACGAGTACGGCGGCACGGCCGGGCTCGTGACCCTGGAGGACGTCGTCGAGGAGATCATCGGCGACGTCCGCGACGAGCACGACGACCACGAGGGCCCCGCGTCGCAGCAGGTCGGCACCGACAGCTGGCTGGTCTCCGGGCAGCTGCGCGCCGACGAGGTCACCGACGTCACCGGCTTCCGGATGCCCGACGGCGACTACGAGACCATCGCCGGGCTGATCCTCGAGCGGCTGGGCAAGATCCCCGCCGAGGGCGACGCCGCGGAGGTCGACGACTGGCGGCTCACCGTCACCACGATGGACAAGCTCCGGATCGCCGAGGTCGAAGTGGCCCCGGTCCCGACGGTGGCGGAAGCCGAGGTGGTCTCGTGAGCGACTGGCTGAACATCGCCCTCGTCGTGGTCCTGCTGCTGACCAACGCCTTCTTCGTCGGCGCGGAGTTCACCCTGATCTCCTCGCGGCGCGACAGGCTCGAAGCGCTGCTGGAGCAGGGCAAGACGCGCGCGAAGATCGTGATCAACGCGAGCAAGCACGTGTCGCTGATGCTCGCCGGCGCGCAGCTGGGCATCACCATCTGCTCGCTGCTGCTCGGCCGCCTCGGCGAACCCGCGATCGCGCACCGGCTGTCGGCGTTCTTCGACCTGCTGGGCCTGCCCGAGACGCTGCTGCACGCGGTCTCGTTCGCCATCGCGCTGGCGTTCATCACCGTGCTGCACGTCCTCATCGGCGAGATGGTGCCGAAGAACCTCGCGATCGCCGAGCCCGAGCGGCTCGCGCTGTGGCTGGTTCCGGTGCACGTCGGGTGGGTGAAGATCGCCAACCCGTTCATCTGGCTGCTGAACTTCGTCGCCAACTCGCTGCTGCGCGCGTTCAAGGTGGAGCCGAAGGACGAGCTCGAGACGGCTTACACCTCCGACGAGCTGGCCGAGCTGCTCAGCGAGTCGCGGCGGGAAGGCCTGATCGACCAGTCCGAGCACCGGCGGCTCACCCAGACACTGTCGTCGGTGCAGAAGACGGTGGCCGACGTGCTGGTGCCGACCGCGGAGCTGACGACCCTGCCGTGCGGGCCGACCGTCGGCGACGTCGAGCGGGCGGTGTCCTCCACCGGGTTCTCGCGCTTCCCGGTGTGCACCGACGACGGGCGGCTGACCGGCTACATCCACGTCAAGGACGTCCTCGACCTGGCCGGGCACGACCCGGCGACGATCGTGCCCGACGCCAAGACCCGCCCGCTCACCGAGTTGCGCGCCGACGCCCGCCTCGACGTCGCGCTGTCGGCCATGCGCAAGGAGGGCAGCCACCTGGCGCGGGCGCTCGACACGGCGGGCGCCGCCGTCGGCGTCGTCGCGCTCGAAGACCTCGTCGAGGAGTACGTGGGCACGGTGCGCGACGGAACCCACGTGGGCGCGTGACCGCCGTCGACGTGCTCGCCGAACCGGACTGGCTGGCCCGGGAGGCGGCGCACGTCGAGCGGATGCGGCGGTGGACGGTCCCGCACCAGGAGCGGCGCTCGCGGGGCGAGAAGCACCCGGTGCTGGACTTCCTGTTCACCTATTACTCGTACCGGCCCTCGCACCTCGAGCGGTGGCAGCCCGGGCCCGGCGTCGCGCTCGCCGGGCCCGCGGCGCGGCGCTTCCTGGACCGCAAGGGGTACGTCGAGACCGCCGACGGCGTGGTCCTCGACCCGGCGGGCTTCACCGAGGGCAAGACGCGGACGGCCGAGTTCGTCCTCGGCCTGCTGACCGCGACGGCGTCCCGCGCACCGCGGCTGAGCTGCTTCGGGCTGCACGAGTGGGCGATGGTCTACCGCGAGCCCGCCGACTCGGTGCGGCACAACCAGGTCCCGCTCCGGCTCGGCTCGGCGGGCACGGACGAGGTCGTCGATTCCCTGGACATCCGGTGCGGGCACTTCGACGCGTTCCGGTTCTTCACCGCCGACGCCCGGCCGCGCAACGAGCTGACGCCGGCCCGGGAGACGCAGGTCGCATTCGAGCAGCCGGGGTGCCTGCACGCGAACATGGATCTGTTCAAATGGGCTTACAAGCTCGATCCGTTCGTGCCCGCGGAGCTCGTGGCGGACGGGTTCGAGCTGGCCGTCGAGATCCGGACGCTGGACATGCGGGCCAGCCCGTACGACCTGGCCGCGCTCGGCTATCCGCCGGTGCGGATCGAGACGGCCGAGGGAAGAGCCGAATACGCCCGGGCCCAGGGTGATTTCGCCCGGCGGGCGGCGCCGGTGCGTGCTCGCCTGATCGCGCACTGCCATAGCCTGGTCGGCGCAGCACCCTGAGTACGCGCCACTGTGAGTCGGATTATTCTCTCACCGATACTCACCTGTTAGGGTGATAACGGTTTCATTGCATCGCAGCGCGTGCTTGACATGCGCAGACGCCGAAAGGACGACGATGGGGCGACACACCCGGGACGACGAGCCCGTGCCGCACCCTCAGGACCGTGCCGGGACGCCGGGCGGACGCCGCCCGCAGCCGGGCGACGCCCCTCGTGCCGCAGGCCGGGGTGAGGCTTCTGGCGCGTACCCGGTCGCCGGCAAAGGCTCGAAGACCCCGAAGCGCAGCTCCATCTCGGACGCCTTCGGGATCGCCGGCCGCGGCGCCCCTCGCGGTGAATCGTCGGGCTACTTCGTCTCCGGGGGCGAAGCCTCCGGCTCCCACCCGGTCGCCGGCCGCGGTGAGCCGACCGGCTCGCACCCCGCCGCCCGCGGTGAGGTTTCCGGTTCCTACCCGGCCGCCGGGCGCGGAGAATCGTCGCCCGCCGCCCGCCGCGGTGAGACTTCCGGCACCTACCCCGTCGCCGGCCGCGGCGAAGCACCCGCCGGCCGTCGCAGCGAGACCTCCGGTTCTTACCCGGTCGCGGCACGCGGTGAGACTTCCGGCGCCCACCCCGTCGCCGGCCGCGGTGAGCCGACCGGCTCGCACCCCGCCCCCCGCGGCGAGGCTTCCGGTTCCTACCCGGCCGCCGGCCGCGGAGAATCGTCACCCGCCGCCCGCCGCGGTGAGACTTCCGGCACCTACCCCGTCGCCGGCCGCGGCGAAGCACCCGCCGGCCGTCGCAGCGAGACCTCCGGTTCTTA
>NZ_JBFBAG010000054.1:0-9929 GCF_040682155.1 Amycolatopsis sp. NPDC051371 | reverse complement strand
CCCGGTCGCGGCACGCGGCGAGTCGTCCGGCGCCCACCCCGTCGCCGGCCGCGGCGAGACTTCCGGCGCCCACCCCGTCGAACCGTCGCCCGCCGGCCGCCGTGGTGAGGGCTCGGGTGCTCACCCGGCCCGCCGGGGCGAAGGCACCGGCGGCCGCCGCCGCGGCAAGGCCCCCGTCCGCCCGGAGGAGTCCGCCGCCGAGCGGACCGAGGTCATCACCCGGCACGGCGAGGCCTCCGGCGACTACCCGATCACCGCCCGGACCGTCGGCAAGGGCGAAAACACCGGCTCCTCCCGCATCCTCGACCGCGAAGAAGTCTCCGGCGAGAGCGAAAGCACCTCGCGCCGCGGCCGCCGTCGCAACGAAACCGCCGCCGAGGGCGAGACCCCCGGCCGTCGTCGCGTCCCCGGCCGCACTGACGCCACCGCGCCCCCCGCCAAGAGCGAGGCCACCGGCTCGCACCGGACCCTCGGCAAGGTCGAGGCCACCGGGTCGCACCGGATCGTCGGCAAGAAGGCCCCGCGGCGCCGGATCGCCGGCTGGCCGATCGCCTGCGCCGTGCTCGCCGCCCTGATCGGGCTCGGCGTGATCGGCTGGAACTGGGCCGACAGCGAGCTCAACAGCCGCGCCGAGGCGCAGGCCGCCAGCTGCTCCGGCGGCACCTCCACCATGCGGATCCTCGTCACCCCGAGCGCCCAGAAACCCCTCACCGCCGCGGCCGACCGCTGGAACCAGGCCGCGACCGTCGTCCACGGCCAGTGCGTGCACGTGACGATCGAGGCCAAGCCGTCCGCGCAGGTGCTCGACGCGCTGGTCGGCCGGACCAACCTCGACTCGATCGGCGGGCTTCCGGCCGCCTGGCTGCCCGAGTCGTCCTACTGGGTCAGCGAGCTCAACACCAAGAAACCCGAGCTGATCGGCTCGCCCGCGCAGTCGGTGGCGAGCGCGCGTTCGGCGGACTACCCGTTCGTCGGGCTCTCCGGGAACGGCATCGACGACACCGTGCTGCGCGCGGCCCAGACCTTCCGCGAGTACCTCGAACAGCCGGCCCAGCAGGCTGACTTCGCCGCCGCGGGGATCAAGACGGCTTAGACGCGGGTGCCGTTGTCGAGCTCGGCCACCACGGCGAGGTCGTCGTCGGCCAGCTCGAAGTCGAAGATCCCGAAGTTCTCGCGGGTCCGGGTCGTCGTGGCCGAAGCCGCCACGGCGACCGTCTCCGCCTGCAGGTGCCAGCGCAGGACGATCTGGGCCGGGGTCTTGCCGTACTTCGCCGCGAGCGCGGTGACCGTCTCGTCGGCCAGCAGCCCCGCGTTCGCGGCCGGGCTCGACGCCGCGGTCACGATGCCGCGCTCGGTGTGGAACTCGCGCAGCGGGACCTGCTGCAGCCACGGGTGCAGCTCGATCTGGTTCAGCACCGGGACCGCGCCGGTGGCGTCGATCAGCCGGCGCAGTTCCGCGACGCCGAACCCGGCGACGCCGACCGCGCGGACGCGACCGTCGGCGCGAAGGCGGCTCAGGGCGCGCCAGGTGTCGGTGAACGCGCCCTTCGTGCCGTCCAAAAGGCACAGGTCGGCCCGGTCGAGCTGCAGCGCGGCCAGCGACTGGTCCGCGGCCCGGCGGGCGGCGTCGTACCCCTGGGCTGGCACCTTCATGCTCACGAACAGCTCTTCGCGGGGCACTCCGGCGAGCGCGTCACCCACCGCCGCCTCGGTCCCCGGCGCGGTGTCGAAGCCGCGGTAGCCGGTGTCGAGGGCGATGCGGACGGCGCGGCCGACTTCGGCGGCGGTCAGTCCCGCGACACCGAACAGCAGCTGGGGGATGCGGACTCCGTCGGACAGGGCGAGCGAAGGCGGGACGGCCATCTGCCGGTGATCCTCACGTCGGATGCTGCGCGGGTGTCCCCCATCATTCCACCGACGCGGCTCGCTCGCGCAGGTATGCGGCGGTCGCCGGGTCGGCCGGGAAGAACGACTCGATGACCAGCTCCGCGACGGTGACGTCCAGCGGCGTGCCGAACGTGGCCACGGTGCTGAAGAACGTGAGGTCGGTGCCCTGGTGGCGGAACTTCAGCGGCACGAAGATGTCACCCGGTCCAGGGACCTCCACCTCGGGCACCGGCTGGTCGCACGGGTAGCCGCGCAGCTCGTCGAGGAGGTCGGTGAGCCCGGGGTCCGCGGTCTGGCCCACCTGACGACGAAGCCGGCCGAGCAGGTGGGCGCGCCACTCCCCCAGGTTGAGGACGTGCGGGGCCATGCCGTCGGGGTGCAGCGTCGCGCGCAGGACGTTGGTGGTCAGCTCGGCCGGGATCCCGGCGACGAAGAGACCGATGGCGGCGTTCGCGTCGACGAGGTTCCAGTTCCGGTCGACGACGGCAGCCGGGTAGGGCTCGTGGCTCGCGAGCAGCTGCCGGACGGCCTGGCGGACGGCGCTCATCTCCGGGTCCCCCAGCGCGTTCTCGGTGTAGGCGGGCGCGAACCCGGCGGCGAGCAGCAGCCGGTTGCGCTCGCGCAGCGGGACGTCGAGGTGCTCGCCGAGGCGCAGCACCATGTCCCGGCTCGGCCGGGAGCGCCCGGTCTCGACAAAGCTGAGGTGGCGGGTCGAGATGTCCGCCGAGATCGCGAGGTCGAGCTGGCTGATCCGGCGCCGGTCGCGCCATTCCCGCAGGAGTTCCCCGACGGGCCGCTGCCGGTTTTGCACCGTAGTCGTCACGCGAGCGACGCTACGGCGATCACGGGGTCGCTGCCATTACTTCGGGGGTAATGCCCGCAGGCGGCTGGGTCGCCGCCGCCGCATTACCTCTCGCGTAATCGACGCGCCGCGCGCCGTCCGCCAGAGTCGGTCTCAGCGCAGGACAACGACAAACCGTTGTCCCCCAACCGAAGGAGCATCCCATGACCGACGTCCGCACCGTCGTCGAGCAGTACATCGCCGTCTGGAACGAGACCGACGGGGACAAGCGCCGCGCCCTCATCGCCGACGTCTTCACCGCCTCCGCCGGCTACACCGACCCGCTCGGGGCCGTCCGCGGGCACGACGGGATCGACCAGTTCGTCGGCGGCGCGCAGCAGCAGTTCGCCGGGCTCACCTTCAGCCTGCCCGCCGACCCCGACGCGCACCACGATCTCGCGCGGTTCCAGTGGTACCTCGGCACGCCCGGTGCCGAGCCGGTCGCCATCGGGTTCGACGTCGTCGAGCTCGAAGACGGGAAGATCGCCAACGTGCACGGCTTCCTTGACAAGATGCCGGGCTGAAAGACAAGCGTGCGGGCTCCCGGCCGGGAGCCCGCACGCACGGTCAGCTCTTCAGCGCGCCCCGCCAGCGCACGGTCGGGCGCAGCTTCTCCGGGTTCACCCGGTGCTTGTTGGCGCCCACGATGTCGAACATCGACTCGATCAGCGTGTCCGAGACCAGGTGCGGCTCCAGCCCCAGCCCGACCAGCCCGGTGTGCTTCACGTTGTAGTAGTGCTCGAGCGCCTCCGAGCGCGGGTTCTCCAGCTGCTCGATCTGCACCGGACCGGGGAACCGGTCGGCGACGAGGTCGGCGATGGCCGCCACCGACAGGCTCTCGGTCATCTGGTTGAAGACGCGGAACTCCCCCGCCTCGGCCGGGTTCTCCACGGCGAGCCGGATGCATTCGACGGTGTCGCGGATGTCGATCAGGCCGCGCGTCTGGGTGCCCTTGCCGTACACGGTCAGCGGCTGGCCCAGCACCGCCTGGATGACGAACCGGTTCAGCACCGTGCCGAACACGGCGTCGTAGTCGAAGCGGGTCGCCAGTCGCGGGTCGAGCGCCGTCTGCGGCGTCTGCTGGCCGTACACCACGCCCTGGTTGAGGTCCGTCGCGCGCAGCCCCCACGCGCGGCACGTGAATTCGATGTTGTGCGAATCGTGGACCTTCGTCAGGTGGTAGAACGACCCGGGCCGCTTCGGGAACAACACCCGGTCTTTGCGCCCGTTGTGCTCGAGGTCCAGCCAGCCTTCTTCGATGTCGACGTTCGGCGTGCCGTATTCGCCCATCGTGCCCAGTTTGACCAGGTGGATCGCCGGGTCGATCTCGGCGATCGCGTACAGCAGGTTCAGGTTCCCGATCACGTTGTTGTGCTGGGTGTACACCGCGTGCTCGCGGTCGATCATCGAGTACGGCGCGGACCGCTGCTCGGCGTAGTGGACGATCGACTCGGGCCGGAAGTCGCGCACCGCCCCGAACAGGAACTCCGCGTCCAGCAGGTCGCCTTCGTAGCTGGTGATCGTGCGCCCCGAGACCTCGTGCCAAGCGGCGATCCGGTCGGCCAGGGATTCGATCGGAACGAGGCTTTCGACGCCGAGTTCGGTGTCGTAGCCGCGGCGGGCGAAATTGTCGAGAACGGCCACCTCGTGGCCTTTGTCCGATAAGTGCAACGCGGTCGGCCAGCCCAGATATCCGTCACCGCCGAGAACCAGCACTCGCATTGTGCCGCCTTTCCTGCTCGTTTACGCAACAAGCATGCTGATCCCACGAACGAGCAGAGGCTTGCAAGAACCCGACGCTGTTATTCCGGGGCTCCGCCCCGGGCCGGGGGCTCCGCCACCCGGAACCCCCCAAGCAAGTTATCGATCACGTGCTGATGAGCACCTGGCAATGAGCTGTGAATCTCCTATGCGTAGGGGACCCGGACGGCGGCGCGGCGGGCCCGCGGGGAGGATGGGGGCATGACGACCGTAACCAACGGCGTGCGGCCCCGCACAACGGAGAAGACCCGCCGCCGCGGCTGGGCCCGGCTGGGGCGCGCCGCCGCGACGTCCGTCGCGGCCACGGTCCTCAGCCAGGTCGTGCTGCTGGCGGTCCTCGCGACCGGCGGTGCCGCGGCCCTGGCGAGCACGCTGGCCTGGGCGGCCGGCGCGGTGCTGAACTTCCTGGTCACCCGCCGCTGGGTGTGGGGCCGCACCGGACGCCCGCGCGTCCGCCGCGAACTGCTGCCCTACCTGGTCGTGATCGGCCTCGGCGGTCTCGCGTCCATCGGCCTGACGACGCTCACGGGCTCGCTGCTGACGCCGCTGAACCTGCCGCACTTCTGGTGGGTCGTGCTCGTCGACGGCGCGTACGTGGCCAGCTACGCGATGGTGTTCGTCGTCAAGTTCACCCTGCTCGACCGGCTCGTGTTCGGCCGCGGCGCAGCACGTACCCCCGCCACCACGTCCCCGTCATGACCCGGGCGTAGTTGGCGCCGTAGACGACGCTGCCGCCTTTCTTGCTCTTGCCCGCCTTGCGCAGCCGCATGCTCATCGGCAGCTCGACGACCCGGGCGCCGCGCGCGGTCACCCCGAGCATCAGCTCCGACGACTGGTACTGCGGCTCGTTGAGCGGCACCGAGCACGCCAGGTCGGCCCGCATCGCGCGGAAGCCGAACGACGTGTCGGTGATCCGCCGCGCGGTCAGCACCGACGCCAGTGCGGCGAACACGCGCACGCCCAGCCACCGGACGCGGCTGTCGGCCTCTTCGTGCCCCAGCCGCCGGGACCCGGTGACGAAGTCCGCCGTGCCGTCGACGACCGGGCTGACCAGGGCTTCGAGCTCACTGTTGTCGTACTGGCCGTCGGCGTCGGTCGTCACGATGTAGTCGGCGCCGGCCTCGGCCGCGAGGTGGTAGCCGAGGCGCAACGCGGCGCCCTGGCCGCGGTTGCGGGGCGCGACGCAGACGTACGCACCGTGCTCTTCGGCGATCGCCGCCGTGTCGTCGGTGCCTCCGTCGACCACGACGAGCACGTCGACCCGCATGCCCAGGCACTCGTCCGGCATCTTCTCCAGGACTTCGCCGATGCCGCCGGCCTCGTTGTAGGCCGCGATGACGACGGTCAGCGGGGCCAGCGCGAGGTCGGGGTGGCGGCCGCGGAAGTCGTCGAGGGCGCCTTGGTCGACGTCGTCGGGGAACGCGGCGAGGCGCTTGCGGCTGGCCGACGTCAGCGTGGTGAAGCCGAGCGCCCCGGCCACTGGGAAGAGCACCAGCGCGGGGATCTGGTAGCGCCAGGAGAACTGGAACACCGCCGAGGCGAACAGCAGGACCAGGCCGCTCGACGCCGCGAGCAGCGCGCCCGCCCGCGCCGGGTCCAGGGGTTTCTTGCGGCGGAACACCGTCAGCAGGCCCAGCAGCGCGCCGATGCCGAGCACCGCGCCCGGGACGTACCCGCCGCCGAGCTGGTAGTCGCGCAGGAACTTGGCCAGGGGCTGGTCGACGCTCGCGACGACGCCGTCGTTCTGCTGCGTCACGAGGTCGATCAGCGACTGGTCGGCCCACTGCGGGTAGCCGAGCTGGAACTGCCACCGGTCCAGCGGGACGTCGGTCGGGTCCTGCTCACGCGTCCAGGCGAAGCTCTTGGAGAAGTCCTTCAGGATCGCTTCCGCGACGTCGGCGGGCTGCTCCTTCAGGACATCGACCGCGAACGCGTGCGCCAGCGCGGCCTTGTCCGCGCCCGGCGGCAGCGGCCCCGGCCAGTTCGGGTCGAGGTCGGCGTGGGTGTAGTTGTCCACGAGCCGCGTCTCGCGCGGCTCGGTCGGGCAGAACACCTGCAGCTCGGGCGAGAGGTGAAGGTTCGCGCAGTCGGCGACGGCGGCGGTCCGGCCGTAGAGCATGTTCCCGGACGGCCCGGTCAGGCCCCACTTGCCGGTCTCGGAGTGCACTCTCGCCGAGTAGGGCACGAGCACGACGAGCAGGCCCAGCACACCGGCGCCCGCGCGGCGCCAGCCCGCCCAGTTACGCCACGCTCCCCCGGCGACGACCAGGAACACCAGCAGCGGCAGGGCGAGGGAGATCCCGACCAGCCGCGTCAGCACGCCGAAGCCGAGCAGCAGCCCGGCGACGCCGGCGCGCTTCCAGCCCGGCGTGCCCCAGCCGAGCAGCAGCCAGAGGAGCCCGAGCAGCACCGCCTCGAAGACGACCTCGGACATGATGTTCTGCTCGATCTGCAGCTGGTAGGCGTCGAGCAGCACCGGCACCGCGGCGAGCGCGCCGACCCAGGGGCGGCCGCCGAGGCGCAGCACCAGCGCGTACACGCCGATCGCGATCAGCAGGCCGCCGACGTGCTGCACGGCCGCGACCCAGGCGAGCCCGCCGACGGCCAGCAGCGGCCGCAGCACGAGGTCGTAGCCGATCGGGTCGAGCTGGTCGGCGCGCAGGGCGTGCAGGTTGTCGATGTAGCGGAAGGAGTCGATGTACAGCAGCGCGGGCCGGTACGCGAGCCAGGTCAGCACCCGGAGGGCGATCGCGGGAACGAGAAGCAAGAGCAGCAGCCAATGCCGCCGCAGGAATGCGCTCACGGTGTCGCGTTTGGACGGTCGAGGCCGGAGAAGTACTTCCACGCCGTGGCCAGGCCGTCGACGAGCGAGACGGACGGCTCGTAGCCGATCGTCTCCGCGCTGGCCGAGACGTCGACGACCACCGCGGGCATCTCCCCCGCCGGCGCCTCGACGTGCTCGACGGGCAGTTCGGCGCCGGTCACCTCGCGCACGGCCTCGACCATCTCCAGCACGGAGACCGAACGCCCGGCGCCGACGATCGCCCGGCCGGTGTGGCCGCTGTCGAGGGCCAGCAGAAGGGCGCGGACGACGTCGTCGACGTGCACGAGGTCGCGGCGCTGGCGGCCGTCGCCGTAGATCTTGACGCCGTCGCCGGTCAGCGCGGCCCGCATCATGCGCGGCACGAAACTGTCCTTGTGGGACATTCCCGGGCCGTAGACGTTGGTGAACCGCAACGCACACGTCGTCATGCCGTACGCGCCGGCGTAGCCCGAGAGCAGCATTTCGCACGCCGCCTTGGTGGCGCCGTAGGGCGTCAGCGGCCGCAGCGGCAGGTCCGGGGTGATCGTCGCGGTGCCGACGTTGCCGATCACTGCGTTGGTCGAGGCGAGCAGGAACTTCGGCACTTCGCGGCGGCGCGCGAGCTCCAGCAGTTCCTGGGTCACCAGGACGTTGTCGGCGAACGTGTCCTCGGGGAGCTCGACCGACTTCAGCACCGACGTCAACGCGGCGAGGTGCACGATCCCGGCGGTCTCGCGCGTCACGGCTTCCTCGCGGACGGCGGCGTCGCGGAGGTCGCCGGTCACCACGCGGACGTCGTCGTCGCCGTCCGGGAACGGGACCCGGTCCACGACGGTGACCGGGACGCCCCGGTCGCGGAGGGCGCGCACGACGGCCCGGCCGATGAAGCCGCTGCCGCCGGTCACGACCACGGACGTCCGATCGGGACCGTGCGCACTCGACATGGCGCCAACCTACCCGTCGTTCCTGTGCGGGCTTTGCCGGGCGTACGCACAACTGCGTATGGCCGCCTCTCCGGCCGGATTGGTGTTCTTGGGGGGTCAGAAAGCACTGGGGAGGAAGGCTTCACCATGAAACGACTCTTCACCGTTCCGGCACTGCTGCTGGCTTCGCTCGCCGGGGTCCTCACCGTGTCGGCCGCGCCCGCCCAGGCGGCCACGACCGACGTCGGCATCATCCCGGCGAGCCGGTCGTGCCCGGTCGGGACCGAGGCGATCGTCATCCGGATGGACGACGAGGACTCGGGCAACGCGAACTCGCGCGGTGGTTCATCGGGGCGGTCAGCAGCACCAGCAACACGGAGATGTTCTTCTGCCGGGTCAACGGGGCCGCGTTCCGCGGGGTCACGCAGTCCGGCTCGTTCCGGCCCTACGCCGTGCTTAAGCTCGGCGCGAACTGCCCGAACGGCTCGCAGGAGTTCTCGCGCCGGTTCGACAACGAAGACGACAGCAACAACAACTCGTTCTCCGGCACCATCTTCCCGAACGTGAGCGACAGCAACACGCTGCTGCGGTTCTGCCTGTTCGCGCCGGGGGTGGCCACGACGACGGCGTTCCCGAACGTCGGCTTCAGCTACCTGGTGTTCTCGGGGGTCGATTCGTCGGGCTTCTTCCACACCGACGACGAGGACGACAGCAACAACAATTCCTACAGCGCGGCGGCCGGGATCAGCAGCATCGCGCAGTCGATGGTGAGCGCCGGCTCGAACACCACGCTGAACGTCCGGATCGCCCGGTAACGACCGGTTCGTATCTCCCTCGGCCCGTCCGGGTCTTTCTTCACCGGACGAGCCGAGGGGGATCACGGGTGAGCAGTGAATTGACGGCGCGGCATCTGCACCGCGCCTTGGAAGTCGCGCGCGAGTTCAGGTCGGCGGGCCCGGCGGCCGGGCTGGCCGGGCTGGGCCGGCTCGTCGGCTGCGACTTCGTCTCGTGCACGAGCGCGGAGCACACGACGCGCCGGCTGACCGGCGCGGTCACCGAGCGGCCGGAGGACAACCTCATGCGACACCCGGAGTTCCGGGCCGAGGTGAGCAGGCATCCGGCGTTCGCGGCGCACCGGAGCGGGCGGCTGCCGCTGGGGACGTCGGCCGCGCTCACCGACCTGGCGGACCTCCGCACGCTGCGGGCGCTGCCGCTGTACACGGACTTCTACCGCCCGCGCGGCACCGTCGACCAGCTGCTGTGCGTGGTCGAGGTGGATGATCGGGCCGGGCGCATCCTGACGCTCAGCCGGTCGCGGCCCGGGTTCTCCGCGCTGGATCGGGCGTTGGTGGACTTGCTGGCGCCGCACCTCGCTCAGGCGCTGGCCCGGGCGGAGCGGCCGCCGCTGCGCCCGGGCCACGCGGCGGCGACGGAGCTGCTGACCGCCCGCGAGCGGCAGGTGGCGGAAGCGGTGACCCGCGCCGCCGGCGACCGCCAGATCGCCCGTCACCTCGGCATCAGCCCGCGGACGGTGCAGAAGCACCTCCAGCAGATCTACCGCAAGCTCGGCCTGGCGAGCCGGGCGGAGCTGATGGCCCACCTGACCGGCCGCGCGGCGAGGTCGTGAGTGCGTGATGCTGATCGGCAGCGTGCCGATGGTGAAGCTCTAACACCCGTCCGAGTGAACCCGGCGGCGATCCCGGCGATCGCCGCC
>NZ_JBFBAG010000053.1:51157-75256 GCF_040682155.1 Amycolatopsis sp. NPDC051371 | reverse complement strand
GTCTTTCCCGATCTCGACGCTGGAACTCGCGCACTGGACCGGGTCGTGGACGACGAACGCGGGCCAGTACCGGGTCTAACACTGTTTCTCACTCACGACCGGTGGGTCAGCGGTAGACCTCGAACTCGTAGATCCGCGCCGCGCCGTTGCCGTCGTTGGCCGGGGTGGTGAGGTTCAGCTTCACGTACCGGGCCGATCGGGTTGCGATCGGGTGGTACGTGCGGCTGGCCCGGGAGCCGGTCACCGACGCGACGGTCGTCCACGTCGAACCATCGGTCGACGTCTGGATCGTGAACGCGCCGGTGTTCCAGCCGGTGGTCTCACCGCCGAGGCCGGCGTGCTTCACCACGAACGACGACACGTTCTGCGCCGACCCGAGGTCGACCTGGAGGAACTTCGTCGCGGCGGTGCTGCAGAACTTGCTGTTGTTCGCCAGACTGCCGTCGACCGCGTTGGCCGCGCCCTCGGACGAGGCGCACGCCGCCGAGCCCGTCGCAGCCTTGCCCTGCGCCAGGTTCGTGCCGAGGTCCGGCGCCGCGGGCGGCGGCGTGAACCCGTCGTTGTACGACGGCGGGACGTCCGCCGCGTTCGTGCCCCAGGCGCTCGGCGACGAGCCCATCGTGTAGTTCAGCGTCGATGCGCCCGCGATGTCGCCGTAGCGGATCCACGACTTGGTCGTCGAAGTCCCGTTGACGCTGAGGCTCTGCACGTACTGCGCGCCCTGGCCCGCGCCGGTGCCGGTGATCTGGATCGTCCCGCTCGGGCGGACGATCGAGACCGACGGGAACAGCGGGCCGTGCAGCGCCAGCACGTCCGCACCCGGCGTCGCCGGGTACATGCCCAGCGCGGCGAAGACGTACCACGCCGACGTCGCGCCGAGGTCGTCGTTGCCGGGCTCGCCGCCCGCACCGGTGGTGAACGACTCGTTCATCACGCGCCGCACCGCCGAGCTGGTGCCCTGCGGGTGGGCGGCGTAGTTGTACGCCCACGGCACGCCGTGCTCGGGCTCGTTGCCGATGTAGAAGTACGGCTGGGTGAGGCCACCGTTGAGCTGCGTGAAGTGGTGGTCCAGCCGCTGGACGGCGGTCTTGCTGCCGCCCATCAGGTTGATCAGGCCCTGGTAGTTGTACGGCACCATCCACGTGTACTGCGACGGGTTGCCTTCGGTGTAGCCGCTGTTGCTCGACGGCACGACCGGCCAGGCCCACGTGCCGGTGCTGCCGCGCGGCTGGACGTAACCCGAGTCGGGGCCGAAGACGTTCTGCCACCACTGGGCGCGCTGCATGTAGGTGGTGTACTTCGTCGCGTCGCCGACGGCCTTCGCGAACTGCGCGACGGCGAAGTCCGACGCCGAGTACTCGAGCGAGTCCGACGGGTCCTCGGTGACGTAGTGGCGGCTGACGTACCCGGACTGGCGGCCGCGGATCGACTGGCCCTGCGCGGTACCGCCGTTGGAGCTCTTGTCCATCAGCGTCAGCGCCGCCGCCGTGTCGAAGCCCCGGACGCCGAACGCGTACATGCTGCCCACGACGATCGGCCCGGGGTCACCGGTCATCACGAAGTGCTCGTTGTTGTTGTGCGACCACTTGGGCAGCAGCCCGCCCTGCTGGCCGTCCAGCACCATCGACTTGGCTATGTCGCTCGCTTCGGCCGGCGCGACCAGCCCGATCAGCGCGGCCCACGACCGGTAGATGTCCCAGCCGGAGTAGTTCTGGTAGACCGTGTGCGTCGCGGTGTGGATCGCCTGGTCGAACCCGCGGTACTGCCCGTTCGTGTCGCTGGCGATGTTCGGGTTCTGGAACACGTGGTACAGCGCCGTGTAGAACTTCTGCAGGTCCGCGGCCGCACCCCCGGTCACCTGGACGCGGTTGAGGATCGTGTTCCAGCTCGTGTCGGCCGCGGCGCGGGTCGCGGCGAAGTCGAAGCCGGGGTTCTCGGCGGTGAGGTTCGCCTGCGCGTTGGCCAGGCTGACGAACGAGATGCCGACCTTCGCCTGCACGGTGGTGTTGCTCGAGGTGTCGAAGGTGACGTAGCCGCCGGAGTTCGTGCCGCTGGTGCCGGCGGACCCGGCGCTCACGGTCCCGCCGAGCCAGGTGCCGAACCCGCTGGGCGCGCGGTCGAACTGGATGACGTAGAAGATCTGGTAGGTCTTCGACGAGCCGCAGAAACCGCCGCCGGTCACCGCTCCGGTGAGCTGACTGCCGCTGATGCTGATCGACCCGGTGCGGTTCCCGGTGGCGCTGCGACCGGTGTTGACCAGCAGCCGCGCGGACGTCGTGTTCGGGTACGTCAGTTTCATGAAGCCGGAGCGTTTGGTGGCGGACAGTTCGACGGTGGTGTTGTAGTTGTCGAGCTTGTTCTTGTAGTAGCCGGGCGCGGCCGACTCGTTCGCCTTCGTGTAGCGGCCGGCGTATCCCGTCCAGCCGGTGCCCGGCGAAGTGCCGATGGCGCCGGTGATCGGCAGCAGGCCGAGGTCTTCGTTGTTGGGGCAGCCGGCGCCGTTGAAGTGGGTCAGGCTGAACTCTTCGATGCTGGTGTCGCTGTAGCGGTAACCCGACGGCGACCCGGTCGGGGTGTCCGGGCTGAACTGCGTCATGCCGAACGGCACGGCGGCACCCGGGTACGTGCTGCCGCCGGCGCCGCCGGGCACGGGGTTCGGGGAGTTGCTGTTGTCCGTGCCGATGAAGGGATTCACGTACTGCGTAAGGGCCAGCGTGGCCGCGCCCGCCGGTGCGGCGGACAGCGCGGTGAGGCCCGCGCCCACGAGGACCGCGGCGAGCAAAGCTCCGCGCAGCCGTCTGGCGAGTGGTCCGGACATGGAACCTTCCCTCCTTGTCGCACGCTTCCGCCGGGCGACAACGTTGTCGGACAAGCGTTTCTGACAACGTTGTCAATTCGGCGCGAGCCGCGTCGACGACGTTGTGGCGATCGAAGTGGTACCGGAACTCGGTGGCACGACATGGTGCCACGGCCGGACTCGTTCGCGGAAGCACCAAAAGTCCGTTGTGCGCCAACCGGTTCCGGCACCGAACCACTCGGGCACCTTGGTCCACCCCGGGCTCCGCCGTGATCGAAGCCGGAACTCGCGTGATCAGAACCGGAACCGGCGTGATTGAGGCCGGAACTCGCGAGTTCCGGCTTCAATCACGCGAGTCCCGTGTCCAGTCACGCGAGTCACGTCCCTGATCACCGGCCGGAGGTCACCCAGTGGTCGCCGAGTTCGGTCGTCGTGGCTTCGCCGTTGGTCAAGTCCGCGAGCCGGCTCTCGAAAGCCGGCACCTCGTCCGGCGCCAACCCGATTTCGAAGTGGGCCAGAGCGTCGAAGCGGGTCGCGTGGATCACGTACGACTCCCTCAGGTCGTTCTCCAGCCGGCCCGCGCGGTCGTAACTCACCGCCACTTCCACGAGCCTGAGACGCCGGTGTTCTAGTACACCAACCACTTCCAGTGCGTCCGAAACGGACTGACCGTACGCGCGGATCAGTCCGCCCGCCCCGAGCAGCACTCCCCCGAAGTAGCGCGTCACCACGGCGACCGTGTCCGTCAGTTCGCGACGCCGCAGCACCTCCAGCATCGGCGTGCCCGCGGTACCCGCCGGCTCACCGTCGTCGCTGGACCGCCGAGTCCGCCCATCAGGCCCCAAAACGAACGCGTGACAGTGGTGCCGCGCGCCCGGTTCGGCGCGCCGGCGGGCCGCGATGAACTCGCGCGCGGCCTCCTCCGACGTCACCGGAGCCAGCGCGCAGAGGAACCGGGAGCGCTTGATCTCGATCTCGTGGACCCCCGAACGAGCCACGGAGAGATAACGATCAGTCATCGGACGCGTCCGCCATGCACCCAGCTTGCCACCTCGGAAGGGGGCCGCAACACGTGGCCCAGGCCACTTGGGACAGACGTTTCCGCAGGTCAAGAGCCTCGCAGACCGAAAAATGGGAGTTCCAGCCCGGCATATGGGACTACCCCGGGCCCCGTCAACGCAAGCGTGGCATTTCCCACCCGAGGGCAACGACGTATGTCGATAACAGCGAATTCACACTATCGTCATAAGACCCGGCGAACCCGGGAGTAACACCGCGCGCTCCGGCTGACCCCCACCACAGTGGTCTGTCTGTGCGCGCACGCAGGACCGACATGTTCGGCTGCCCAGCGTTGTGCGGCCTCCCAGATGACCCGCGTCCGGTTCCCGAGCATCGACGCTCGGCCGGTACCTCACGGCATCTTGCACTTCGACAACGCCGACAACAGCAACTGTTCTCGACTGACCATCGCGGTACCGGACCACTTCGTTAACCGGTTCAGCTCGAACCACTCGATGAGGTGAGTACCGGTCGCGCCAACGCCTTGGGAGGCGGCCAGCCGTGACCCACCGTGCCCGTTCCCTGCCCCCCGCGGGGCAGCAGCTCAGCAACGCCGAGGCCGAGGGCCTCTACCGGAGCGACTACGAACACGACGCCTGCGGTGTCGCCTTCGTCGCCGACCTGACCGGCCGCCGAGATCACGCGATCGTCGCGAAGGCCCTGGTCGCGTTGCGCAACCTGGAACATCGCGGGGCGCGGGGCGCCGAACCGGACACCGGCGACGGCGCCGGACTGCTGATCCAGGTCCCCGACGAGTTCTACCGCGACGTCGTGGACTTCGAGCTCCCCGAGCCGGGCACCTACGCCGTCGGCACCGCTTTCCTGCCGCAGGACGAAAAGCGCCGCGGCCGGGCAATGACGACCATCGAGCGCATCGCCGCCGAGGAGGACATGCGCGTCCTCGGCTGGCGCGAGCTGCCGGTGCACACCGAGCACTGCGGGCCGACCGCCGCCGAGACCATGCCGCACTTCACGCAGCTGTTCCTCACCGCGCGCCGCCCGAAGCCGGAGCACTCGGACCCGCTGCACATCGAGCGCAGCGCGTTCTGCGTCCGCAAGCGCGCCGAGCACGAGCTCGTCGAGGAAGACGTCTACTTCCCGAGCCTCTCCTCGCGCACGATCGTCTACAAAGGAATGCTCACCGAGGGCCAGGTCGAGCGGTTCTTCGCCGACCTCACCGACGAGCGCGTCACCAGCGCCATCGGCCTCGTGCACTCCCGCTTCTCCACCAACACCTTCCCGTCGTGGCCGCTCGCGCACCCGTACCGGTACGTCGCGCACAACGGCGAGATCAACACCTTGCGCGGCAACCGCAACTGGATGGACGCCCGCGAAGCCCTCCTCGAAACCGACCTGGTCCCGGGCGACCTCAAGCGGATCTACCCGGTGATCACGCGCGGCGCCAGCGACTCGGCGTCGTTCGACGAAGTCCTGGAGCTGCTCCACCTGGGCGGCCGCTCGCTGCCGCACGCGGTTCTCATGATGATCCCCGAAGCCTGGGAGAATCACCAGGAAATGGACCCGGCGCGACGCGCCTTCTACGAGTTCCACTCGACGCTGATGGAGCCGTGGGACGGTCCGGCGCTCGTCGCCTTCACCGACGGCAGCCAGATCGGGGCGGTGCTCGACCGCAACGGCCTGCGCCCCGGGCGCTACTGGGTGACCGACGACGGCCTCGTCGTGCTCGCCTCCGAGGTCGGCGTGCTCGACATCGACCCGGCGACGATCGTCCGGAAGGGACGCCTCGAGCCCGGCCGGATGTTCCTCGTGGACACCGCCGAGGGCCGGATCGTCGAGGACGACGAGGTCAAGACCGAACTGGCCACCGCGCACCCCTACGACGAGTGGGTCGAGGCCGGCCTGCTGCAGCTCGAAGACCTGCCCGAGCGCGACCGGGAAGTGCCGCTGCACGCCGCGCTCGTCCGCCGCCAGCAGGCGTTCGGCTACACCGAGGAAGAGCTCGAAACCATCCTCGAGCCGATGGCCCGCACCGGCGCGGAGCCGATTGGCTCGATGGGCAACGACTCGCCGATCGCGACGCTGTCCAGCCGGCCGCGGCTGATCTTCGACTACTTCATCCAGCTGTTCGCCCAGGTGACCAACCCGCCGCTGGACGCCATCCGCGAGGAGCTCGTCACCGCGCTCGGCACCCAGATCGGCGCCGAGCCGAACCTCCTGCACGGCGACGCCGCGAGCTGCCGCCGGATCGCGCTGCCGTTCCCGGTGCTCGACAACGACCAGCTCGCCAAGCTGGTGCACGTCAACGACGACGGCGACCTGCCGGAGTTCCAGGCGGTCACCGTGCTCGGCCGCTACAACGTCCACGGCGGCGGCGAAGCGCTGGTCCAGCGCCTCGACGAGATCCGCGCGGAGGTGTCGGAGGCGATCGAAGACGGCGCGCGGCTGATCGTGCTGTCCGACCGCGGCGTCGACGAGCACCACGCGCCGATCCCCTCGCTGCTGCTGACCGGCGCGGTGCACCACCACCTCGTCCGCGAGAAGACGCGCACGCAGGTCGGCCTCATCGTCGAGGCCGGCGACGCGCGCGAGGTGCACCACATCGCCCTGCTCATCGGCTACGGCGTCGCCGCGGTGAACCCGTACCTGGCGATGGCGACCGTCGAGGAGATGGCCCACCAGGGCCTGATCCCGGGCGTGACGCCGAAGGAAGCGACGTACAACCTGATCAAGGCGCTCGGCAAGGGCGTCCGCAAGACGATGTCCAAGATGGGTGTCTCGACCGTCGCGTCCTACACCGGCGCGCAGATCTTCGAGGCGATCGGGCTCGGCGAAGAGGTCGTCGAGAACTGCTTCACCGGCACGACGTCCCGTCTCGGCGGCGTCGGCTTCGAAACCCTCGCCGAAGAAGTGGCGAAGCGGCACACCTACGCCTTCCCGGCCGACGGTGTCCGCCCCGCCCACCGCGAGCTCGAGACCGGCGCGGACTACCAGTGGCGGCGCGAAGGCGAGCCGCACCTGTTCAACCCGCAGACGGTGTTCAAGCTGCAGCACTCCACGCGGTCCGGGAAGTACGACGTCTTCAAGGAGTACACGAAGTCCGTCGACGACCAGGCCGAGAAGCTGCTGACGCTGCGCGGGCTGTTCGACTTCAAGTACGGCAAGCGCGCACCGGTGCCGATCGAGGAGGTCGAACCGGTCTCCGAGATCGTCAAGCGGTTCGCCACCGGCGCCATCTCGTACGGCTCGATCTCGATGGAGATGCACCAGACCCTCGCCATCGCGATGAACCGCCTCGGCGGTAAGTCCAACACCGGCGAGGGCGGCGAAGACGCGGAGCGCCTCTACGACCCGGAGCGCCGAAGCGCCGTCAAGCAGGTCGCGTCGGGCCGCTTCGGCGTCACGAGCGAGTACCTCGTCAACGCCGACGACATCCAGATCAAGATGGCGCAGGGCGCGAAGCCCGGCGAAGGCGGGCAGCTGCCCGGCGCGAAGGTGTACCCGTGGATCGCGAAGACGCGGTTCTCGACGCCGGGCGTCGGCCTCATCTCCCCGCCGCCGCACCACGACATCTACTCGATCGAGGATCTCGCCCAGCTGATCCACGACCTGAAGAACGCCAACCCGAAGGCCCGCATCCACGTGAAGCTGGTCTCCGAAGTCGGCGTCGGCACGGTCGCGGCGGGCGTCTCGAAGGCGCACGCCGACGTCGTGCTCATCTCCGGTCACGACGGCGGGACGGGCGCGTCGCCGCTGTCGTCCATCAAGCACGCGGGCGGCCCGTGGGAGCTCGGCCTGGCCGAGACGCAGCAGACGCTGCTGGCCAACCGGCTGCGCGACCGGATCGTCGTGCAGACCGACGGCCAGCTCAAGACCGGGCGTGACGTCATCGTCGCGGCGCTGCTCGGCGCCGAGGAGTTCGGCTTCGCGACCGCGCCGCTGGTGGTGTCGGGCTGCATCATGATGCGCGTCTGCCACCTCGACACGTGCCCGGTGGGCGTCGCGACGCAGAACCCGAAGCTGCGCGAGAAGTTCAACGGCAAGGCCGAGTACGTCGTCAACTTCTTCGAGTTCATCGCCCAGGAAGTGCGCGAGTACCTGGCGGAGCTGGGCTTCCGGTCGATCGCCGAGGCCGTCGGGCACGCCGAGTTCCTCGACAAGCGCAAGGCCGTCGAGCACTGGAAGGCGGCCGGGCTGGACCTGTCGCCGATCTTCCACGTGCCCGAGATGGCCCCCGCCGGGCTGCGCCTGCAGCAGACACTGCAGGACCACGGGCTCGAAAAGGCGCTCGACAACACGCTGATCCAGCTGGCCGAGGGTGCGTTGAACTCCGGCGACAAGGTGCGGCTGGAACTCCCGGTCCGCAACGTGAACCGGACGGTCGGCACGATGCTCGGCTCGGAGCTGACCCGGCGATGGGGTGGTGAAGGCCTGCCCGACGACACCATCGACGTCACCTTCACCGGGACCGCCGGCCAGTCGTTCGGCGCGTTCGTGCCCAAGGGCATCACGCTGCGGCTCTACGGCGACGGCAACGACTACGTCGGCAAGGGCCTCTCCGGCGGCCGGCTGATCGTGCGCCCGTCGAAGGACGCGCGGATCCCCGCCGAGGACCACATCATCGCCGGCAACGTGATCGCCTACGGCGCCACCAGCGGCGAGATCTTCATCCGCGGCAAGGTCGGCGAGCGGTTCTGCGTGCGCAACTCGGGCGCGCTGGCCGTCGTCGAAGGCGTCGGCGACCACGGCGGCGAGTACATGACCGGCGGCCGGATGGTCGTGCTCGGCCCGATCGGGCGCAACTTCGCGGCCGGCATGTCCGGCGGCATCGCCTACGTGCTGGACCTGCCCGCGCACCGCGTCAACCCGGAGATGGTCGACATCGACCCGCTCGACTCCGAGGACGCGGACTTCCTGCGCGAGACGCTGGAAAAGCACTACGACGAAACGGAGTCCGCGGTCGCGCGGGAACTGCTGGCCGACTGGGACGCGGGTGTCGACCGCTTCGGGAAGGTCATGCCCAAGGACTACAAGCGCGTGCTCGCCGCTCAGGTTCAGGCCGAGCGGGATGGGCGCGACGTGAACGAGGCGATCATGGAGGCCGCACATGGCTGACCCCAAGGGCTTTCTGACCACCACCCGCGAAGAGCCGACGCGGCGTCCCGTGGACCTGCGGCTGATGGACTGGCGAGAGGTCTACGAGGACTTCGCGTCGACGAAGCTGGAGAAGCAGGCCGGCCGCTGCATGGACTGCGGCATCCCGTTCTGCCACCAGGGCTGCCCGCTCGGGAACCTCATCCCCGAGTGGAACACCCTGGTGTGGCGGGAAGACTGGCGCCAGGCCATCGAACGGCTGCACGCGACGAACAACTTCCCGGAGTTCACCGGCACCCTGTGCCCGGCGCCGTGCGAAACCGCGTGCGTGCTCGGGATCAACGACGACCCGGTGACGATCAAGCGCGTCGAGATCTCCATCGTCGACCGCGCCTTCGAAGAGGGCTGGGTGACGCCGCAGCCGCCTTCCACGAAGACGGGCAAGAAGGTCGCCGTCGTCGGGTCGGGGCCGTCGGGACTCGCCGCGGCGCAGCAGCTCACGCGCGCGGGCCACAGCGTCGTGGTCCTCGAGCGGGCCGACAAGATCGGCGGGCTGCTGCGCTACGGCATCCCCGAGTTCAAGATGGAGAAGCACCGCCTCGACCGCCGTCTCGCGCAGATGGAGGCCGAGGGCACGGAGTTCCGCACGTCGGTGAACGTCGGGGTGGATCTTTCCGCCGACGAGCTGCGGTCGTCCTACGACGCGGTCGTGCTCGCGGGCGGGGCCACCGACTGGCGTGACCTGCCGATCACCGGCCGTGAGCTGGACGGCATCCACCAGGCGATGGAGTTCCTGCCGCCGGCCAACCGGGTCGCGTCCGGTGACCTTTCCGAGTCCCCGTATTCGGCCGAGGGCCTGGACGTCGTCGTCATCGGCGGCGGCGACACGGGTGCGGACTGCGTCGGGACGTCGCACCGCCAGGGCGCTCGTTCGGTGACGCAGCTCGAGATCATGCCCAAGCCGCCGGAGGCCCGCTCCGACGCCCACCCGTGGCCGACGTACCCGATGATCTACCGGGTGTCCTCGGCGCACGAAGAGGGCGGCGAGCGGATGTACGCCGTGAACACGCAGGAGTTCCTGGGTGACGCGGATGGCCGCGTGCGGGCGCTGAAGCTCGTCGAGGTGCGCAACGAGGGCGGCAAGTTCGTCCCGGTCGACGGGTCCGAGCGCGAGCTGCCCGCCCAGCTCGTCCTGCTGGCGATGGGCTTCCTCGGGCCGCAGAAGAAGGGCCTCATCGAGGACCTGGGCGTCGAGCTGGACCCGCGCGGCAACGTGGCCCGCGACAAGGCGTTCAAGACGAGCCTGGACAACGTGTTCGTGGCCGGCGACATGGGCCGCGGCCAGTCCCTGATCGTCTGGGCGATCGCGGAGGGCCGCAGCGCCGCGGCCGGCGTGGACGCCTACCTGACCGGGCGCGAGGTCCTGCCCCGCCCGATCGCGCCGACGGACCGGCCGATCGCGTAAGACCCGGCGCCGGCGGAGGTGTCACTGTCGCCACCTCCGCCGGCGCTGTCCCACTTTCAGTCGTAATAACCGTTTTCGAGGTCGTCGAGCAGTCCCGGGTGTTCCGGCCGCCAGCCGACCAGCTCCCGCGTCTCGTCCGCGGATGCCGGCTGGTCGATCGCCAGCAGCGCGCCGAGGAAGCCGAGGTCGTCGGCCTCGACGGACGTGACGGGCAGGCCGAGCCGGCGGCCGACCACCTCTGCGACGTCGCGAATGGCCACGCCCTCGTCGCCGACCGCGTGCAGCACCGAGCCCGCGGGCGCCTGCTCCAGCGCCAGGCGGAACAGGTGGGCCGCGTCCAGGACGTGCACCGCCGGCCAGCGGGCCGTCCCGTCGCCGACGTAGGCCGCGATGCCCTTCTGCTTCCCCGCGGCGATGAGCCGCGTGATGAGCCCGTGGGCGTCCCCTTCGCCGTGCACCGACCGCGGCAGCCGGACGACCGACGCGCGGACGCCGCTCTCCGCCGTCTTCACGACGGCACGGGCGTTGTCCATCCGGCCCGCCACCAGGCCGAAGCCGGCGGGGTCGTCCCGCTCGGTCGCCACGCCCCCGGGCACCGAGGGCGTCCCCGAGGCGGCCACCAGCACCTTGCCTTCGAGCACGGCGGCCATGGCTTCGACGGCGGCCGCGTCGGTCCGGATCGCGGCGTCCATCCGGCTGAAGTCGTGGCCGAAGGCGAGGTGGACGACGGCGTCGGCGTCCGCGGCGCCCTTCGCGAGCGTCTCGAGGTCGTCCAGGTCACCCCGGAGCACCTCGGCACCCATTCTTTCGACGGTCGCCGCGGAGGCGTCCGACCGGGCGAGGCCGACGACCTGGTGGCCGGCCTCGAGCAATTCGGGCACGAGGGCGGAGCCGATCCAGCCGCTGGCCCCGGTGACGAAGACACGCATGAGAACCTCCTTGTGATGACACCTGGTGCCATCAACGTAGCACGTATGACGACACCGGGTGTCATCGCTTAAGCTGGGAGGCATGAGCCGGTGGGAACCGAACGCACGCGAGCGGCTGGTGCGCGCCGCGGTGGAGTCGTTCCTCGAGCGCGGCTACGACGAGGTGACGGTCGCGGAGATCACCGAGCGCGCCGGACTGACGAAGCGGACGTTCTTCCGGCACTTCGCCGACAAGCGCGAGGTGCTGTTCGCCGGCCAGGACATCCTGAGCCGCACGTTCGCGGAGGCGATCGCCGCGGCCCCGGCGTCGGCCACCCCGATCGAGGCGATCTCGGCCGCGCTGACGGCCACGGAGACGGCGTTCGGCCCGGACCACCGCGAGTTCGCGCGCAAGGTCCAAGCGGTGGTCGCGAACCACAGCGACCTCCGCGAGCGCGAGCTGCTCAAGCGGGCGAAGCTCCGGGCCGCGATGGCCGACGCGCTGCGAGCGCGCGGCATCCCCGACCCGGCGGCGAGCCTGGCCGCCGAGATCGGCGGCCTGGCGTTCACGACGGGCTTCGCGCGGTGGGTGGACCCGGCGAACGAACGGGGCTTCGGCGAAGTGGCCCGGGAAGCCCTGTCGGAACTCGTCGAGGCCACGGCCACGCTCGGCTGAGGAACCGCGTCACCGGGTCTGGTCTTCGTTCTGCCGGTCGTCGTTCCGCTGTTCACCGGACTCGCGGTTTCTCGAGACGGCCTGCACCACGAGGTAGCCCGCCGCGGCGAAGGGGATCACGAAGATGATCCACGGGAAGTAGAAGGTCCCGCTCGTCTGGTTGGCGACGTAGATCGCGTAGCCGATCAGGAATGCTCCGCTGACGACGGCCCAGAACCGTTCGGACGCCTTGATCCTGGGCGCGAAGGCGACCCCGGCCATGACGATGCCGCTGAGCAGGCTGAAAACTTCGTAAGCGCTCCAGTTCATGACAATTCCTTTCTCGGGTGGTTCACCGGGGCAGGGTGCTGCCCTTCGGTCCGTGGCTGTGGGAAACGAGCTTGGCGAAGCAGTGGTCGGCATCGAGGTGCTCGGCGACGCACCACTCGTTCGCGGCCGCACCGGTGGGGAACGACGTGTTCGCGACCGTGACCCAGAAGTCGCCCTTGGTGTAGCTCGTGTAGTCGCCGGACCAGAGCAGCAGCGCCGACGGGTACGACTGCCGGGTCGTCGTGAAGTCGGCCCAGATCGCGCGGTGGTCGTAGGTCGTCCCGTCCGCCACCAGGCCGTAGTTCTTCGACGACAGCTGCGGAACCCACTTGTCCGCCAGGGCTTCCACCTGGGCCCGGTCCGTGTCCACTTGCTGCTGGAGCGTGGTCTGGGCGGACGTCTCGTCACCAGCCGAGGTCGCGGTCGGCGGGGACGACGTCGGCGGCTCGGTGTACGGCTGGGTGTACGGCGCGGCCGCGGATGTCGTGGGATCCGGATAGCCGTAGCCGCCGTAACTCCCGTAACCACCGTTCGCCCGGGTGCTCCCGCCGCCGGTCTCCGCGTAGCTCGTCGTCCCGATGCCGAGCGGGTGCCCGCAGACCTTCGCGGTCTCGGACGTGGCCCGCTCCAGCTCGAAGTTGTCGGTCTCGTCGGCATCGGAAATCCGGTCCAGCGCGGAGGCGTCGGCGCTCAATCCGCCCCCCTGGTACCGGTCGGCCAGGTCGGCCAGATCGCCGGCGCTGGAGAAAACGGCGTTGTCGAAAATGCCGTTCGCGCTCATCAGATCTTTTCCCAGCTCGTCGAATCCGGTGCACAATGCCCGCCGGTCCACCGGACCGGTGGCGCAGCCCGCGAACCCGGCCGCGCCGATGACGACAGCGGTGGCCAGCACGGCCAGCCGCGATGTTCTCTGGTTCATCTCCGTCTCCCGCCTTCTCAGGGCGAAAGTCGGCGGCCGCGGGAATTCCGCTACCGGATCCGGTGGAACTGACGTGGAAATGGCCGGTAACCGAATGCACGGAAGCGCGGCAAAAGGTGATTCGCCACCGGTCAGCTGTCCAGGAGAGCGCTTCCCAATGGGGTGAGCGAATGCAGGACGGTGTTCCGCTCCCGGTGCGTGATGATCAGCCCGGCGCGCCGCAGCACCGTGGTGTGCTTGCTGACCGCCGACGGCGTGACCCCCAGCCGCGCCGCCAGCTCGGATGTCGAGCAGCCCACAGCCAAGACGGTCAGCGCCGCCGCGCGGGTCGGGCCCAGCAGGTCCGCCAGCGCCTTGCCGGACGCCTTGCGCGCCCCGCGGCCGAAGCCCGCCGGCGGCGCGGCCTGGCGGACGCACGGGTAGTGCAGCCGCGGCGTGCCGCCCGGGGCCGCCGGGACCAACGCCGGGTACACCGAGAAGTACGTCGGCACCAACAGGAGCCCGGTGCCCTCCGAGGGGACCGTGCCCGGGATCCGGTCGTCGGTCTCCAGGACCGGCGCTTCCCAGCGCACCAGCGGGCGGAGGCCGGTCAGCAGCGCGTCGACGCCGCCGTGGAGCAGCAGCTGCGTGCGCATCCCGAGGTCGGCGTCCACCTGGCCGGACACCGTGTCCCAGCCCGGGGCGAGCGCGAGCTCGTGGTAGTCGCGCATGACCTGGACCAATCGCGGCAAGCCTGCGGTGTCGCCGTCGGCGAGCGCGGCGGCCCACGCCGGAAGGTCGTGGTCGGCCGGCGCCGTGCGCAGCGTCGTCTTCAGGCTCAGCGGTTCCGTCTTCAGCACCGCCGTGAGCCCGGACTCCAGCTCGTAGCGCCCCGCCGCGGGCAGCAGGAACCCCGGGATCGGCGCGTCCGGCCGGCAGAGCCACATCAGCACCGCGGCCGAGTCGGGCAGGCTCTGCCACACGCGGTAGCGCCACCGGTTGAACGCCGCCGAAGCCGCCGCGCGGCCGCCGTCGCGCCGTTGCAGGACCTGCAGGCTCGCGGCGAGCTCGCCCATCGGGTCGGCCGCGGCCGCGAGCCCGACGCGGACGAGATCCGGCAACGTCAGCTCGATGCGCAACGTGCTCCCCCCGGTGTCTGCCCCTCTATCGGCGCCGGTTCCGTTCCGTTACACGCCTGACGTGCGTTTTGGCCCCTCGCGGAAATCACCTCGACGACGACGGAACCGCACTGAATGATGGTTTCGGAGACCGCTTTCGGGGGTTTGACGGTCTTGACGAGGGGGATTCGCCGGCACGTCCACGCGCCGGGTCCGTGGTGGCCCGGGGCCGGTTCGCGCCTGCCTTCTTCCTTCGTGACCACGGGTGAACCGACGAAAAGGGGAACGATGACGAAGATGAAGCGGCTGATGGTGACGGTCGCCGCGGCGGCGGGCCTGTTCGGCCTGGTGGCCGTTCCGCAGGCCGGCGCGGCCCCGGCCGACGGCAAGGGGGACGGCAAGGTCGTGTCGATCGGCGACCTGAAGCTGCGGCCGTCCAAGGTCGCCGGTGCCGCGAAGCAGCGCTCCACCAACGGAATGGCCGCGGAAGCCGTCGACCCGGGCCCGTACCTGCTGGAGTCCGCGGGCTTCGGGCGCTGCTGGGACGCCGACACCAACACCATCAACGCCAACGGCACGAAGATGCAGCTGTGGGACTGCAACGAGTACGCGCCGAACCAGGCGTTCTGGCTCTCGCAGAACCCCGAGGGCTACTACCGCTTCCAGAACTACCAGAGCGGCCGGTACCTCGACGCCGACTCGAACTCGATCGGCGGGAACGGCACCAAGGTCCAGCTGTGGGACTTCGTGGCGGGCGGCCAGAACCAGTGGTGGACCCTCACCGCGATCCCCGAGGGCTACCTGCGCCTGCAGACCCCGGCGAGCCCGCGCTACCTGACCGCCGAGGGGTCGGTCGGGGCCAACGGCACGCGGCTGCAGCTGTGGGACTTCATCGCGGGCGGCCAGTCGCAGTGGTGGTACTGATCCGTTAGCGGCGAACGCGGGTCCCGGTCCGGGGCCCGCGTTTCGCTTCGGCGCTCAACTTAATCTTTCGTGTGAATCCGGGGAAGTCGGTGGCACGCGGGGCAAGGTCCCGGCAACCTGGGTTTCAGGGGGCACGGCCGGCGAGGGGGAGCTTCGGCCGGCCGTGCACCGCCGTCAGGCGGATCGTTCACACGGGAGGGGAGCCCGAAATGAGTATCGACCTGTCCACCACGCTGTCCTGGACCACCGCGACCGGGGACGCCGAGGTGATGCTCGGCGAACTGCAGCCGAACATCCTCAAGGCCCACGTCCGCGACCACCTTTCCGCACTGCTGCTGACTTTCGGCGACCCAGCGGAGACGCGGGCGTTCCTGGTCTCGGTCACCGGGACGATGAAGTCGGCCAAGGCCCACCTCGACGAGGTCGGCGCGTTCAAGGACGCCGGCGCGGCGGGCACGCCGTACGTCGGTGTCGGGCTCACGGCAGCCGGCTACCGCGCCCTCGGCGTCGAGAACTTCCCGCAGGACGAAGCATTCGTGCGCGGAATGGCGGCACCGGAGACGCGGCGGAAGCTGAACGACCCGCCGCGCTCGACGTTCGATCCGGGCTACCACGGGGAAGTCCACGCCGTCGTGCTCGTCGGCGACGCCACGGACAAGGCGATGGCCGCGCGGCGCAACGAAATCCTGGGCCTGCTGCCCGATTCCGTCACCGTGCTCGCGGAGGAGACTGGCCTCGGGCGCGTCAACGCGCGCGGCGAAGGCATCGAGCACTTCGGGTACGTCGACGGCCGGAGCCAGCCGCTGTTCCTCACCGAGGACGTCGACGCGGAGAAGAACAACACCGACGGCATCAACGTGTGGAACCCGGCGGCACCGCTGTCGCAGGTGCTGGTACCGGACACCGCGGCGCCCGATCCGGCCGTGCACTTCGGCAGCTACTTCGTTTTCCGCAAGCTGGAACAGAACGTGCGACGGTTCAAGCAGGCGGAGGCGGACCTGGCCGACACGCTCGGTCTGACCGGCGACGACCGGGAGCGCGCGGGCGCGATGATCATCGGCCGGTTCGAGGACGGCACGCCGTTGACCACCCAGCGCGAAGACGGCGCGGAAAGCCCGGTGTCGAACAACTTCACCTTCGACAGCGACCGCGCGGCGCTGAAGTGCCCGTTCCAGGCACACATCCGCAAGACGAACCCACGCGGGTCCGGCGGCGCCGAGGAGCCGGCCGGCGAGCGTCTGCACCTGATGGCGCGGCGAGGTGTCACCTACGGCGAACGGCCGGACGACCCGAACGCCGACGTCCCACCGGCGGCGCGGCCGAGCGGCGGGGTCGGGCTGCTGTTCATGGCGTTCAACTCGGTGCTGGGCAACCAGTTCGAGTTCACGCAGGCGGTCTGGGCGGACAACCCGGGCTTCCCGATCGTCGACGACGTCACGCCGGGGCTGGACCCGGTGATCGGGCAGGGCGAGCGCGGGACGTCGGACTACACGGTCGAATGGGGCGGGTCGGCGCAGCGCACGGCCGATCCGGTGCCGCAGTCGGTGACCTTGCGGGGCGGTGAGTACTTCTTCATGCCGTCGCTGGCTTTCCTGCGCGCCCTCTGACCACCTTTGTCGTCCGGTTGAAGTCCGTGAACGGCACATTGAGGGACTTGAAGTCCCTCAATGTGCCATTCACGGACTCGGGCAGGTTCAGGCCGGATCGAGCAAGTCCAGGGCCAGCAGCCCCGCCCCCAGCCGTCCGGCCTCATCACCCAGCTTCGCGATCCGCAGCTCCGGCATCCGCTGGAAAGTCAGATGCGAAGCCAGCCACTCCCGCACCGGCTCCAGCACATAATCCGCCGCCGTGAACAGGCCGCCCCCGAGGATGATCACTTCCGGTCCCAGCAGCGTCAGCAGCGTCCGGATGCCGTGGCCCAGACCGTCGAGCGCGTCCTGGACCACCGCCACCGCGACCTCGTCACCGCGGCGGGCCAGCTCGACCACCTCGCGAGCGCCGTCGGCCGCGCGGCCCGTGCGTTCCGTGTAGCGGCGGGCGATCGCCGCCGCCGAGGAAATCGCCTCCAGGCAGCCGATCGCGCCGCAGCCGCACTTGCCCGGGTGGCCCACGTCGATGTGTCCGACCTCGCCGGCCTGCCCGTGCGCGCGGTGGATCCGGCCGTCGAGCAGCAGCGCGGCCGCGATCCCGGTGCCGACCGGGATGAACGCCGCGTTCGTCGCGCCCTGCCCCGCGCCCACGCGGAACTCGGCGATGCCGCCCGCGGTGACGTCGTGCCCGAACGCCACCGGCAGCCCGAGCCGCCCCTCCAGCAGCTCGCCGAAGTGGACCTCGCGCCAGTCGAGGTTGGCCGAGAAGTGGCAGACGCGGGTCTCCTCGTCGACGATCCCGGGCACGACCACGCCGACCGCGGCGGGCAGGTCCGTCCCCGCCTGCTCCGCCAGCGCGGCCACGATGTCCCCCACTTGCGCGGCCAAGGCCGTGCCGTCCGCGCTGCGCGCCGTCTCCGCGCGCAGCGTCGCCTTGGGCTGGAGCTGCTCGTCCAGCAGTGCCGCCTTGATCGTCGTCCCGCCCACATCGAGGGCCGCCACCATTCGAGTCACCGCGGCATTGTCACATTGACGCGGCCCAAACGGCGGACCTACGCTCAACCGGCCAGACGAGGAGATTCCGGAACGCGGTGCAAGTCCGCGCGGTCGCGCCACTGTGACCCCCGACCAGGGGGAAGCCAGACCCGGATCCCTTCGTGCAGACCCCGATGAGGCCGCGAAAGCCCGAGGAGGCCACGCTCATGTCCCACACGGCAGCTCCCGCCGTTCCGCTCCCGATCCGCATCCCGATCCGTGAGATCGTGCCGTGGGCGGTGTTCGTGGTGCTCCTGGCCCTGATCGCGCTGTACTTCGTGAGCGCCGAACAGGGCGCGACCGCGGTGTTCGCGAACATGTACGTCCACGAGTTCGTGCACGACGGCCGGCACCTGCTGGCCTTCCCCTGCCACTGATCGGCGGCACGTACTCCCATGATGAAGACCTTGCTGGTCCGCGGCATGCTCGCGGGTCTGATCGCCGGTGTGCTCGCGTTCGGGTTCGCCTACGCCTTCGGTGAGCCGTCGGTCAACGCCGCCATCGGGCTCGAGGAGTCCGGCGGCCACACCCATTCCCACGATGCGGGCGCCGCGCCCGCTGAAGAACACGAGGAAGAGCTCGTCCCGCGGGACATCCAGAGCACCGTCGGGCTGCTCGCCGGCGTCGTGGTCTACGGCGTCGCGATCGGCGGCCTGCTCTCGCTCGCCTTCGCGTTCGCCCAGGGCCGGCTCGGCAACCTCCGCCCCCGCGTGACAGCGTTGCTGCTCACCGGCGGCGCGTTCGCCGTGGTGTTCCTCGTCCCGTTCCTGAAGTACCCGGCCAACCCGCCGGCGGTGGGCCAGCCGGGCACGATCGGCTCGCGCACCGAGCTGTACTTCGGGTTCGTCGCGGTGTCGCTGCTGGCGGGCATCCTCGCGACGGTGTTCGGCCGCAAGCTCGCGGACCGCTTCGGCGCGTGGAACGGCTTCCTCCTGGCCGCGGCGGGCTACCTCGTCGTGATCGGCGTGGTGGCCTGGCTGATGCCGGCGGTCGACGAGGTCCCGGCGGACTTCCCGGCCTCGACGCTGTGGAGCTTCCGCACGGCTTCGATCGGCACCCAGGTGACGCTGTGGCTGGCGCTGGGCCTGGCGTTCGGCGCCTTCGCGGAGAAGTCGCTGACCAAGAAGGCCGCCGTCGCCGCTTCGTGATCTCGGCCCTCTAGGATTTCCCCGCCGGGTCGGGGGATTCCGGAGGGGACCCCTTTGTTCGACGAGACGCGCTCGACGCTGTCCAGCCACGACCAGACGACGGTCCGCGGACCCGTCGAGTCCCCCGGGACCGACGGGTTCGCGATCACGGCGTTCGTCATGGGGCTGCTCGGAGTGGTCCCGCTCGCCCTCGGCTTCGGGACCCGCGCCCTGATCCGGATCGGCCGCAACGGCCGGGACGGCACCGGCCTGGCGATCGCCGGGCTGGTGCTCAGCGTGCTCTGGATCGGCGCCGGCTTGGTGGCGATCACGCCGCAGCACGCCACGCACGCGGCGACCGCCCCGGACTACATCGACGCCATGGCGATCGGCGACTGCCTGGACTCCGACGCGGACAACGCGCAGGTGATCCGGGTCGCCTGCGACCTGCCGCACGACGAGCAGATCGCCGCGCGGGTCGACGCCGGCAACGGGTACGAGACCTACCCGGGGCTCACCAAGCTGCAGGAGCCGGCGCAGGCCTTGTGCCGGATCGCGGCGGCCGCGTACTTCACCGAGGGCACCCCGCCGCCCAGCATCGAGTTCGCCGCGCACGTCCCGACCGAGTCGGCCTGGGACGCCGGGGCCCGGGCGGCGGTCTGCACCTTGCGGCAGATCAGCGGGAAGCTCACCGGGCCTGTCCGGCCCTGACGGCTAAGGCGCGCCGGGCGGGACGAACGGCAGGCCCGGCGGCGCACCCAGGTCCAGCAGGGTACGCAGCGCCGCGGTGTCCAGGTGCTCGTCGACGGCGTCGGCCAGCTTCTCCAGCATCTCTTCGCGCAGGTCGGCGAAGCCGGGAGCGTCCGCCGCCGGGGTCCACCCGACACCGGCCTGGGCTGCCGCTTCCGTGAGCCACGCGCGGCGGAAGGCGTCGTTCTCGAAGGCTCCGTGCCACATCGTGCCCCAGACCACGCCCCGGCGCACGCCGTCCAAAAAGGACTCATCGGGCGCCGACATAGTCACCGAGCCGTGGTGGATCTCGTACGCGTCGACGTGGTTGCCCCGCCACTCCCCCGACGGGCGGGCGAGCACCTTCTCCTCGGCGAACGTGACCCCCGCCGGCAGCAGGCCGAGACCCGGCACCTCGCCGGCCCCGGACTCGACGTCGTCCACAATGGACTCGGCAAGCATCTGGTAGCCGCCGCAGATGCCGAGCACCGGCCGCCCGGCCGCGGCGCGGGCCGCCACCGCCGTGTCGAGACCGCGGTCGCGCAGCCAGGCCAGGTCGTCCACGGTGGCGCGCGAGCCGGGCAGCACCACGACGTCCGCCGCCGCGACGGTGTCGGGATCGGCCGTGAGCGTCACGGTGACGCCGGGTTCGGCGGCGAGGGCGTCGACGTCGGTGGCGTTGGACGCGCGCGGGAAGCGCACGACGGCCACCTGCAGCCCCCGGCCGTGGGCCTCGCGGCGCCAGCCCGCGGCGGCGAGGGCGTCTTCGGAGTCGATCCAGACGCGGTCGAGCCACGGCAGCACGCCCAGGACCGGCCGGCCGGTCACCTTCTCGAGGCTGTCCAGGCCGGGCCGCAGCAGGCCGACATCGCCGCGGAACTTGTTGACGACCCAGCCCGCGACGAGCGCCTGGTCCTCGGCGGAGAGCAGGGCGAGGGTGCCGAACATGGCGGCCAGGACGCCCCCGCGGTCGATGTCGCCGACGACGAGCACGGGCAGTCCGAAGCGCCGCGCGAGCCCCAGGTTGACGTAGTCGCCGCCGCGCAGGTTGATCTCGGCGGGACTGCCGGCGCCTTCGCAGACGACGACGTCGTAGCGGGAGCTGAGGTCCTCGTAGGCCGCGAAGGCGATCTGGGCGAGCCCGGCCCGGCCGGTGGCGTACTCCCCGGCTTCGAGGGTCCCGAAGGGCTTGCCGAGCGCGACGACGTGACTGCGCCGATCACTGCCGGGCTTGAGCAGAACGGGATTCATGGCGGCTTCGGGCTCGACCCGGGCGGCGCGCGCCTGGAGCCACTGGGCGCGCCCGATCTCGGCACCGTCGGCACAGACCATGGAGTTGTTGGACATGTTCTGGGCTTTGAAGGGGGCAACGCGGATGCCCCGCCGGGCGAGCCACCGGCAGATCCCGGCGGTGACGAGGCTCTTCCCGGCATCAGAGGTGGTACCGGCGACGAGGAGGCCGCTCATCGGCCTGCCCCGGACTTGTCCACAGCCGGGCGCGTGCTGACGGAGTTGTCCACAGCCGGGCGCACGCCGGCCGAGTTGTCCACAGATCGCCGAACGGCCCTTCCGCCGGGGGTGGAGCCGATAAACTGGACAGGGGACGCCCCCCAGGGTGTGGCGGGGGCTGCGGCAGCGGCGATTATGGCCGCGGCCAGCCCGACCAGTCGCGACAACCGCACCGCTCTGCGCAGGTCGACGGGCTCCGGGTCGCGGCCCTCGCCGAGCCGGGCGCGGCTCTCCACCTCGCCGCCGTAGCTGTTCGTTCCGCCGAGCCGGATGTCCAGTGCTCCCGCGAACGCTGCCTCGACCTGCCCTGCGTTCGGACTTGGGTGCCGCCCGCCGTCGCGGCGCCAGACCCGCCACGCCTCCCGCGCGCGCCCACCCGCCAGCGGTGCGCACACCGCCGTGAGCGCTGCTCCGATCCGCGACGGCACCAGATTGACCACGTCGTCGGCCCGAGCGGCGGCCCACCCGAAGCGGCGGTAGCGCGGCGACCGGTATCCGACCATCGCGTCGAGCGTGTTCAGCGCGCGGTAGCCGAGTAGTCCGGGCATCCCGGCGACCGCGCCCCAGAACAACGGCGCGACCACGGCGTCCGAGGTGTTCTCGGCGATCGACTCGGTCGCCGCGCGGGTCAGCTCGGCGGAGTCGAGCGTCGTCGCGTCGCGCGCGCAAAGGTGCGAAAGCCGCGTACGCGCCGAAGGCACTTCGCCCGCTTCGAGCAAGCGGGCCATTTCGGCGCCTTCGGCGGCGAGGCCGCGTCCGCCGAGCACTACCCACGTAGAAGCAGCAGTGAGCGCGAAGCGTGCGAAGGGCCGTCGCCGCGTCGCCGTCTGAAGCGCGACGCCGAGGCCGACCGCGCCGAGGGCGCACAACCCCGCGTACGCGGCTCCGCGCGGCTTCGAGTCCGCCCACAGGACGCGTTCGAGGCGCGCGGCCGCCGATCCGAAGATCGCGACCGGGTGCCCCCGTCGGGGGTCGCCGAACAGGGTGTCGGCGGCATATCCGGTAACGAGTCCGGCAGCGGTTGTCCCTAGACGGAGTGGCACGTGGCGCACGGTAGCGCGTGCACCACAATGCCGGGTATGACTGTGCCCAACGCCGCCTCCGCGGGGAAGAAAGCGTCGGCGGGGCTGACCCACCGGCTCGCCGGATATCTCGAGACCCTGGCGCGCGCCCTTCGCCGGTACGGCCGCGACGAAGGCAAGGTGCTGGTCCTCGGTGGCGTCCGCTCGGGGAAGTCGCGGCACGCCGAGCGGCTCGTCGCCCACTACCCGCACCTCGTCTACGTCGCGCCCGGCCTCCCCGCCGGCGACGACGACCCGGAATGGGCCGCGCGGGTGGCCGCGCACCAGGCGCGGCGGCCGTCGCACTGGAAGACCGTCGAGACCACGGACTTGGCGGGCACCCTTCGCAAGGCGACCGAGCCGCTGCTGATCGACTGCCTCGGCACCTGGCTGTCCCGAGTGCTGGAAGACGTCGGGGCTTGGCAGCAGAAGCCGGGCTGGGAGCACCGGCTGGACGACCGGCTGGAGGACTTCCTGGCCGCGTGGGCCGCGGCGCGCGTGCCGGTGGTCGCGGTCAGCAACGAGGTCGGCAGCGGTGTGGTGCCCGCAACGTCGTCCGGACGGCTGTTCCGTGATGTGCTGGGCGCACTGAACAACCGGGTGTCCGCCGACGCCGACCGGGTCGTGCTGGTCGTCGCGGGCCGGGCGCTCGACCTGTAGCCAGGAGGCGCCCGTGTTCGACGTACCCGTGCCCGACCCCGCCGCCCGCGCCGCCGCGCTGGAGCGGCTCGACGGCCTGGTCAAGCCGCTCGGCGCGCTCGGCAGGCTGGAGGAGATCGCCGCCTGGCTGGCGGCGGCGCACGGGAGCGTGCCGCCGCGCCCGCTGGACGACGTCCGCGTGGTCGTCTTCGCGGGCGACCACGGCGTGTCGGCGCTCTCGGCGTACCCACGCGAGGTGACCGCGGCGATGGTGCGGGTGTTCCTGGCCGGCAAGAGCGGCGTGAACGTCCTGGCGGCGCAGGTCGGCGCGAAGGTCCGGGTGGCCGACCTCGGCGTCGACTGGGACGGCGCGGACGTCCCCGCCTCCGTCACGGCGCACAAGATCCGCCGCGGGTCGGGCTCGATCGACGTCGAGGACGCCCTTTCGCCGGGAGAAGCGCAGGCGGCGTTCGACGCGGGCCGCGCGATCGCCCGCGAGGAAGGCGACGCCGACCTGCTGGTCCCGGGCGACATGGGGATCGGCAACACGGCGATGTGCGCGGCGTTGGTGGCGGCAACGCTGGGCCTGCCGGCGGCCGAGGTGGTCGGCAGGGGAACGGGCGTCGACGCTTCCGGTCTGGCTCGCAAGACGGAGGCGGTCGCGGCGGCTCTGACGCGGACTTCGGGCCGCGTGGAGGACCCGTTCGAGCGTCTGACGGCGCTGGGCAGTGCGTGCGTGGCGGCGACGACGGGGTTCCTGGTCGAGGCGGCGCTGCTGCGGATCCCGGTGCTGCTGGACGGGGTGTTCTCGGGTGCGGCCGCCCTGGTCGCGCGGGACATCGCGCCGGGGGCGGAGCAGTGGTGGCTGGCCGGGCACCGCTCGACGGAGCCTTCGCAGGCGTTCGCGCTGAAGGCGCTGGGGTTGGAGCCGATCCTGGACTTCGGGCTGCGGCTCGGGGAAGGGAGTGGGGCGGTCCAGGCCGTCCCGACGCTCCGGGCGGCGCGGGCGATCATCGCGGACATGGGCCTGCTGGCGGACCTCGCGTGAGCGGTGGGCCCGAGCGCCCCAAGGTGGCCTTCGGTGCGTTGGGTGCAACCAAGGGGCCCTTCGGTGCGTTCAGCGCACCCAAGGCGGCCTTCGGTGCGTCTGGCACAACGAATGTGGCCTTCGGCGCGCCCAACGCATCCAAAGTGGCCTTCGGCG
>NZ_JBFBAG010000053.1:0-51061 GCF_040682155.1 Amycolatopsis sp. NPDC051371 | reverse complement strand
GGTGCGCCCAGCACAACCAAAGTGGCCTTCCGTGCGCCCAACGCACCCAAGGCGGCCCCCGGTGCGTCCGGCGCACCCAAAATGGCCCTCGGTGCGCCCAGCACAACCAAAGTGGCCTTCCGTGCGCCCAACGCACCCAAGGCGGCCCCCGGTGCGTCCGGCGCACCCAAAATGGCCCTCGGTGCGTTGGCTGCAACCGAGGGGCCCTTCGGTGCGTTCAGCGCACCCAACGCAACCGAGGCCACCTTGGGGCGCGCATGAGCCGCTGGGCCGACTCCGCGCGGATGGCCGTCGGGACGCTGACCACCGTTCCCGTCCCGGCGCCCCGCGTCATCGATCGCCGCGTTGCCGGTGGCGCCATGATGCTCGGCCCGCTCGCCGCCCTTCCGCTCGCCGCGGTCGCCGGGCTCATCGTCGCCGGTGGAATCGCGCTGCACCTCCCCTCTCTCGCCACCGCGGCCCTTGCGCTGGGAGCCGTCGCCCTCGGGAGCCGGGGCCTGCACCTCGACGGGCTCGCCGATACCGCCGACGGCCTCGGTGCCTCCTACGATCGCGCCAAGGCCCTTGACGTCATGCGCCGCGGCGACTCCGGGCCCACCGGCGTTGCGACGCTCGTCTTCGTCCTGCTCGTCCAGGTCGGTGCCCTCGCCGGGGCCGCGCACCCCGTCTCCGCGGTCGTCGTGAGCGTGCTCGTCGGACGCTGCACGCTCTCCATGTCCTGCGCGCGTGGTGTGCCGTCCGCGCGGCCGGAAGGGCTTGGTGCCACCGTCGCCGGGTCGGTGCCGAGGACCGTCGCGGTCGTGATCGCCGTGGCCGCCGGCGGGCTCGCCGCGCTGATCCCCGGGACGGACTGGTGGCGGGGCCCCCTCGCCGTGGCCATCGCCTACGTCGTGACCGCGGCCCTCCTCATCAGGTGCACCAGACGCCTCGGCGGCGTCACCGGCGACGTCCTCGGCGCCGGGGTCGAGGTCGCTGTCGCGGCCGCGTTGCTCGCACTCGTCTGAAAACGTCGTACCTCCTCCCTACAGTGAGCGCGTGAACCGGACCGACCGTCTCTACGCACTCGTCGAAGAACTCCGCGCCATCGCGCCCCGCCCGCGCAGTGCGCGCTGGCTCGCCGACCGGTTCGAGGTCAGCGCGCGCACGATCGAACGCGACATCGGCGCCCTGCAGCAGTCGGGCGTGCCGATCTACGCCGAGCCCGGCCGCACCGGCGGATACTGCCTCGACAAGGCGCACACGCTGCCGCCGGTCAACCTGACGCCCAGTGAGGCTGTCGCCATGGCGCTCGCGCTGAAACACCTCGACGGCACGCCGTTCCGCGCCGAGGCCGCCTCGGCGCTGCGCAAGCTCGTCGCGGCGATGCAGCACGACGACGCCACCGCGGCCCAGGACCTGGCCGCCCGCGTCCACGTGCTCGGCAAGAGCTCGCCCCCGCCGATACCGCGGGAGATCGCCGACGCGCTCGCCGCCGGCCGCGTCCTGCGCATCGGCTACGGCGACCGCCAGGGCGCCGTGACGCGGCGGGAGATCGAGCCGCTCGGATACGTCGGCAAGCCGACGCACTGGTACCTGATCGCGTGGTGCCGGCTGCGCAAGGAAATCCGCGCCTTCCGCACCGACCGGATCACGTCCGTGACGGTCACGGCCGAAGTGCCCCCGCTCCGCTTGCTGCGGCGCGAGGACCTCGACATCCCCTACGGCGTGGTCGAGCAGCTCAGCTTGGCGGGGTGAACACCGAGAAGTGGTTGCCGGCCGGGTCGAGCAGGTGCGCGAAGGTCACGCCGACCGGATTGACCGCCGGTGGCCGCTGTACTCGCCCGCCGGCGGCCTCGACCTTCCGGCAGGCGGCGTCGACGTCCTCGACGAGCACGCTGAAGATCGCGTAGTTCTCCGTTCCGGTGAACAGCCCGCCGCGTGAGCCCCCGGTGTCGATGACCCGGTAGGCCGGGCTGGTGCTGGCCGTTTCGTCCTGGCCGGTCTGCCAGCCGAAGACCTCGCCGTAGAACCGTTCGGCGGCAGCCGGGTCGTCGGTGCCGATCTCGAACCAGGCGACGTCGTTGAAGCGGGGCATGGCGGTCCTTTCGCCGTCACACCGGGCCTTTCCCGGCGACGAAGACCACTTTCCCGGGTGCCGGCGACAACCCCCTGTCGGTGTTTACCAGATTTTTCGGAGCGCGCTCAAGAACGCATCCGTCACGTCGCGGTCGCGGACCGCCAGGCGCAAGTGGTCCGGGCCGAGGCCGGGGAACGTGTCGCCCCTCCGCACCGCGTAGCCCGCTTCCCGCAGCCGCGCGCGCACCGAAGCGCCGTCCGGGACGCGCACCAGCACGAACGGGCCTCGCGGGTCGCCCAGCACGGGGACGCCCGCGTCCGCCAGGCCGGACACCAGGTACTCGCGGTCCGATTCCGCCGCCACAGCAAGCTTTTCCGCTTCCTCCAAAGCGGACTGACGGCAGCACGCCACCGTCGCCACCCCGGCCAGCGTGGACACCGACCACGGCACCTGCACCGCCCGCAGCCGCTCGACGACGTCCGCCGAAGCGAGCACGTACCCCGCCCGCAGCCCGGCCAGGCCCCACGTCTTCGTCAGGCTGCGCAGCACGACGACGCCAGGTACGCCGGCAGCGAGGCTTTCGCTTTCGCCCGCCACGGCGTCCAGAAAGGCCTCGTCGACCACGAGCAGCCGCCCGGGCCGGGCCAAGGAACGCAAGACCGCCGCCGGGTGCAGCACCGACGTCGGGTTCGTCGGGTTGCCCACGAACACCAGGTCTGCGTCGGCCGGGACCAGCACCGGGTCGAGCACGAAACCGTCCGCTTCGGACAGGATCACGCGCGAGACGGCGTGCCCGGCTGCCCGGAGTGCCGCCTCCGGCTCGGTGAACTGCGGGTGCACGACCACCGCGCGCCGCGGCCGGAGCGCCGAAGCCAGCAGCGTGAACGCCTCCGCCGCACCCGCGGTGACCAGGACTTCCGAAGGGGGACGGCCGTGCCGCGAAGCGATCGCCCGTGAGGCATCCACAGTGGACGGATAAGCAGCCAGGGTGTCCAGAGCGGACGCCAGCTCCTGACGCAGCCACGCGGGCGGGCGCGGCAGCCGGACGTTCACGGCGAGGTCGACCAGCCCCGGCCCGACCTCGCGGTCACCGTGGTGGTGCAGGTCGTAGTCACGCATGAGCTCGGACCCGCGCCGCGAACCGCTGGGCCAGCTCGGGATACCCGGCCCAGTGGACGTGCAGGTAGGACGCGTGCAGCGTCGGCGACGCGAAACCGTCCAGCTGCCGATCCCAGCCCCAGGCCGCCGAAACGCCGTGCGACGGCGTGACCTCGGTGCGGTGGAACTCGTGCCCGGTGACGCGCTGCCCGGCCGCGACCATCAGGTTGTCCTCGACGGCGACCGCGCGCCGGTAGCCGAGCTTGCCGCGGGCGGTCATCTTCGCGTCCGCGGGGATCGCGCCGACCATCGGCAAGCCGTCCAGCGACTGGCACAGGTACAGCAGGCCCGCGCATTCCGCGCTCACCGGCATACCCTGGGAAATCGCCGAAGCCACCTCAGCACGCAACGGCGTGTTCGCCGACAGCTCCGCCGCGTGCACCTCGGGGAACCCGCCGCCGAAGTACAGCCCGGCACACCCGTCGGGCAAAGCCTTGTCCCGCAACGGGTCGACGTCGACCACGTCGACCCCGCACGCGGCCAGCAGCTCGATGTTCTCGGTATAGCGGAACGTGAACGCCGGCCCGCCCGCGGCCGCAACCGTCACCCGTGGACCATCCACACCGGACGGTTCCCACGCAGGAGCGGAAAGCGAAGACGCCGCCGAAGCGATCCGGACGATCGCTTCGAGATCGACCCCGTCCCGCACCCACGCGGCCAGCGACGGCAGCACGCGCTGCGCGTCGACGGCTCGTTCGGCCGCCGGGACGAGCCCGAGGTGCCGGCTCGGCGCATGTATCTCTTCGTTGCGGTACAACGCCCCCAGCAGCGGGACGCCGGTGGCCTCCAGCGCGGCCGCGATCTCGTCGAGGTGCCGCTGCGAGCCCAGCTTGTTGAGGATGACCCCGGCCAGCCGCACCCGCGTGTCGTAGGAAGCGAACCCGAGCACGGTCGCGGCGACACTGCGCGACGCCGCCGAGGCGTCCACCACCAGCACCACCGGCGCGTCCAGGAGCCGGGCGACGTGTGCGGTCGAGGCGTAGCCCTCGGTGCCGAGCGCGCCGTCGAACAGGCCCATCACGCCTTCGATGACGGCGATGTCGGCACCGGCCGAACCGTGCCGCAGCAAGGGGATCAGCCGGTCCTCGCCCTGCAGGAACGGGTCCAGGTTGCGCGCGGGACGCCCGGTCGCGAGGGCGTGGTAGCTCGGGTCGATGAAATCGGGGCCGACCTTGTGCCCGGAGACGCGGTGCCCGGCCTCGCGCAGCGCCGCCATCAGCCCGGCGGCGATGGTGGTCTTGCCGTGCCCCGAGCCGGGCGCGGCGACGACCACGCGCGCTACCACTCGATCCCCCGCTGGCCCTTCTGGCCGGCGTCCATCGGGTGCTTGACCTTGGTCATCTCGGCGACGAGGTCGGCGGCCTCGATCAGCTCCGGCGGCGCGTACCGGCCGGTGATGACGACGTGCTGGTGCCCCGGCCGCGAGACCAAAGTGGACACGACGTCGTCGACTTCGAGCCAGCCCCACTTCAGCAGGTAGGAGAACTCGTCGAGGACGTAGAAGTCGTGTGTCTCGGCGGCGAGCCGGCGCTTGATCTCCGCCCACCCCTCACGCGCGTTCGAAGCGTGGTCCTCGTCGGTGCCGGACTTGCGCGCCCAGCTCCAGCCCTCGCCCATCTTGTGCCACTCGACCGGCCCGCCCTCGCCGGTGTCGTCGTGCAGCTTGCCCAAGGCGCGGAACGCGGCTTCCTCGCCGACGCGCCACTTCGCCGATTTGACGAACTGGAACACGCCGATCGACCAACCCTGGTTCCAGGCGCGCAGCGCCATGCCGAACGCGGCAGTCGACTTGCCCTTCATCTCGCCGGTGTGCACAGCGAGCAGCGGCCGGTTGCGGCGCTGGCGCGTGGTCAGCCCGTCGGCCGGGACGACGTCCGGTTTCCCCTGCGGCATCAGGCAGCCCTTCCGGTGCGTGCGCGGACGGCGTCCGCCAACGACTCGGCGGCGACGTCGGACAGCGGCACGTGCTCGCCGCCGAGGTGCGCGGCGAGGTCGGCGGCCAGGCCGAGCCGCATCTTGCCGCTTTCGCAGTCCATCACGATGGTGGTGACGCCGGTGAGAAGCCCGGCCGCGGCCTGGGCGCGCGCGACGGCGTCGGGGCCGCTGGTGGCGCGGCCGTCGGTGACGACGACCAGCAGCGGACGGCGCCGCGGGTCGCGGATCTCCTCGACGCGCAGCACCCGCGCGGCCTCCAGGAGGCCTTCCGCGAGGGGCGTCCGGCCGCCGGTCGGCAGGCCTTCGAGGCGGGACGCGGCCGCGTCGACGCTGATGGTCGGCGGCAGCGCGAGCTCGGCGGCGTTCCCGCGGAAGGTGACGAGCCCGACCTTGTCGCGGCGCTGGTAGGCGTCGAGCAGCAGGGACAGCACCGCGGACTTGACCTCGCGCATCCGCGCCTTGGCGCCCATCGAGCCGGACGCGTCGACGCAGAACAGCACGAGGTTGCCTTCGCGGCCTTCGCGCAGCGCGAAGCGGAGGTCCTGCCGGCGCAGCTTCAGCCCGGCGCCGTCGCGGCCGCGCGCTTTCTGGTGCGGCGCCGCGGCTTTCACGGTCGCGACCAGGTGCGGCCGGCCGTCCCGGACGCTCGGGGGCTGGACGCCGATGGTGCGGCCGCTGTCGGTGATCGCGCGCGAACGGCGTCCGCGCTCGCCTTCGCCCGTGCCCTTGACCCGGAACACGCGTGCCTTGAACGTCTCGCCGGCGCCGACGGTCTTCTGCTGCCCGCCACTCTGCTGTTGCCGGGGCTCGCCCTGCGGCGCGTCTCCCTGGGGAACTTCCTGCGGCGCTTCCTCGGGCGTCGACCCGGAGCCGGGGCCGTCGTCTTCGGGGCCCGGCTCCGGGGGCTGGGCGTCCTGAAGTGCCTGCTCCAGCTGCTCTTCGGAGATCCCGGGAGCGTCGAACGGGTTCCGGCGGCGCCGGTGCGGCAGCGCGAGCCGCGCGGCGACGCGGACGTCGTCGGTGGTCACCTCGTCGCGGCCGGCCCAGGCCGCGTGCGCGACGGCGGCGCGCGCGGTGACGATGTCCGCGCGCATGCCGTCGACCTCGAAGGACGCGCAGATCTCGGCGATCTGGCGCAGCGCGTCGTCCGGCAGCTTGACCGCGGGCAGGAGCTTCTGCGCCGACTCGATCTCTTCGGCCAGCCGGGCGTCTTCACCGGCGTACTGCGCGGCGAAACCGTCCGGATCGGCTTCGTAGGCGAGGCGGCGCCGGACGACCTCGACGCGCTGCTCCGGGTCCCGGCTGGAGGCGACTTCGACGGTCAGCCCGAACCGGTCCAGCAGCTGCGGCCGCAGCTCGCCTTCCTCGGGGTTCATGGTGCCGATCAGCACGAACCGCGCGGCGTGCGACACGGAGACGCCCTCGCGCTCCACGGTCGCGCGGCCCATCGCGGCGGCGTCGAGCAGGGTGTCGACGAGGTGGTCGTGGAGGAGGTTGACCTCGTCGACGTAGAGCAGCCCGCGGTGCGCGGCGGCCAGGAGGCCCGGCTGGTAGTCCGTGACGCCTTCGCCCAGCGCGCGTTCCAGGTTCAGCGAGCCGACGACGCGGTCTTCGGCCGCGCCGACCGGCAATTCGACCAGCTTCGCCGGTCGCCGGTGGCTCTTCGCTCCGTCGTGCGGGCCGTCCGGGCAGAGCGGGTCCGGGGCCGCGGGATCGCAGGAGAACCGGCAGCCGTCCACGACGTCGACGCCGGGCAGCAGACCCGCGAGCGCGCGGACGATGGTCGACTTCGCCGTGCCCTTCTCACCACGCACCAGCACGCCGCCGACCGCGGGGGAAATCGAGGAGAGGACCAGCGCCAGGCGCAGGTCCGGCAGCCCGACGACGGCGGTGAACGGGTACGGCTTCAACAGCACTCCTGAGGTCGGCGACCGGCCGATCATCGCACAGCGCCGGGCTCGCTTAGGGTGGGAAATCGTGCGCGAAAAATCACGTCGACCTGCAACGGGACACGCCGCTCCCGACCTGACCCGCGAGGGGTCCGGGGGCGTGCCCCCGGCGTGGGGTCCGGAGGCTCGGCCCCGGGAAAGCAGAGCACGCCTCACCGTGGTGGGCATCGGGGCCGACGGGTGGCCCGGGCTCTCCGAACAGGCCCAGGCTCTGGTGCTCGGCGCCGACGTCGTCATCGGGGCGCCGAGGCAGCTGGCGTACCTGCCTGACGACGTCCCGGGCGAGCCGTGGCCGTCGCCGTTGCTGCCGGGACTCGACGCGCTCATCGCGGAGCATGTCGGGGAACGGATTTGCATCCTGGCCAGCGGAGATCCGTTTTTGTCGGGGGTCGGCACTACGCTCGTGGCACATGGATACGAGGTCGAGGCGCTGCCCGCGCTCTCGTCGGTGACACTGGCCCGGGCCCGGCTGGGCTGGTCCGCCGAAGAGACCGAGGTGGTGACGCTCGTCGGCCGGTCGCAGGCCCGCGTCGCCCGGGTGCTGGCGCCGGGGCGGCGGGTGCTCGTCCTGGGTGCCGACGCGGCGGCGTTGCGCTCCTTGCTGACCGTGCGCGGGTACGGCGAGAGCGAGCTGTTCGCGCTGGAAAACCTGGGCGGGCCGGACGAGCGCATCACCGACGGCTGGGCCGGCGAACCCGGTCCGCTGACGGTGTTCGCGCTGATGTGCGAGGGTCCGGCGCTGCCCCTGATCGGCATCCCGGACGACGTGTACTCCCACGACGGCCAGCTGACCAAGCGCGACCTGCGGGTCTCGGCGCTGGCGCGGCTCGCGCCGAGCCCCGGCGAGCTGCTGTGGGACATCGGCGCGGGCGCGGGCAGCGTCGGGATCGAATGGTCGCGGCTGCACGGCATGAACCGCGCCATCGCGATCGAGCGCGATCCTTCGCGGGCGGAGCGGATCGGGCGGAACGCGCTGGACCTGGGTGTTCCGGAGCTGGAGGTGGTGACGGGCCCGGCCCCGGAGTCGTTGACCGCGCTCCCGCGCCCGGACGCGATCTTCATCGGCGGCGGCCTGACCGCACCGGGGCTGCTGGACGCGTGCCTGGCCACCGGCGCCCGGCTGGTGGCGCACGGGGTGACGCTGGAAGCCGAGCAGGTGCTGGCGCGCACGTACGAGCAGCACGGAGGAGAACTGGTGAGGATCGGTGTCGAGCGGGCCGCTCCCCTCGGCGGGTTCACGGGCTGGACCCCTGCCCGGGTCGTGACGCAGTGGAGCAGCCAGTGACCGTCGCCGTGAACCCGCCCTCGATCACCCCGCGGAGCAGCCGATGACCGTGCACTTCGTCGGCGCGGGACCCGGTGCCGCGGACCTCATCACCGTCCGGGGCCGGGACCTCCTCGCCCGCTGCGCCGTCTGCCTCTACCCCGGCAGCATGACCCCGCCCGACCTGCTCGCGTACTGCCCGCCCGAAGCGACCCTGGTCGACACCGCCGGCCTCAGCCTCGAAGAAATCGTCGGAAAGCTCGTCGAGGCGCACGAGAACGGCCACGAAGTCGTCCGGCTGTGCTCCGGCGATCCCTCTCTTTACAGCGCCGTCGCCGAGCAGGCCCGGCGGCTCGACGCGGAGAACGTCCCCTACGACGTCGTACCCGGCGTACCCGCCTTCGCCGCTTCGGCCGCCGCGCTGAAACGCGAACTCACCGTGCCCGAAGTCGGGCAGAGCCTGGTGATCACCCGCGTCCAGGCGCGATCCACCAAGATGCCGCCCAAGGAAACCCTCGCCGCCTTCGCCGCCACCGAGGCGACACTCGCGCTGCACCTCGCGATCAACCACGTCGAGCGCGTGACCAAGGAGCTCACTCCCCATTACGGCGCCGACTGCCCCATCGCCGTGGTCGCGCTGGCGACCCAGCCCGGGGAGACGATCGTGCGCGGGGTACTCGGCGAACTTCCCCAGAGAGTCCGCGAGGCCGGAATGACGCGGGCTGCCACCATCTTCGTCGGCCGGGTGCTCGCCGCCGCGGGCTTTCCGGACAGCTTCCTCTATTCCAGTGCCCGCGACCGGGCGAACCAACCGGAGTCGTTGTGACGCACCTGCGCTGGGGCCTGCTGGCCGCCGGGACCATCGCCGCCCACTTCGCCGCGGGCGTCGACGAAAGCAAGCACGGCACGCTCACCGCCGTCGCGGCGCGCAACGGCGACCGTGCCCGCGACTTCGCCACCCGCTTCGAGATCCCCAAGGCCTACGGCAGCTACGAGGACCTCCTCGCCGACCCGGACGTCGACGCCGTGTACGTCTCGACGCCGCACGCGCTGCACAAGGAATGGGCCATCGCCGCGATCGAAGCCGGCAAGCACGTGCTCTGCGAGAAGCCCCTGACGATCACCGCCGCCGACGCCCAAGAGGTGATCGACGCGGCTCGCGCGCACGACGTCTTCCTCATGGAGGCGTTCATGTACCGCCTGCACCCGCAGACGCGGCGGCTGGTCGAGCTGATCGCGAGCGGCGCCATCGGCGAAGTCCGCGCGGTCGACACGACGTTCTCCTTCGACAGCAACCCGGAGGAGACCGCCCGCCTGTCCGACCCGGCGCTCGGCGGCGGCGGGATCCTCGACGTCGGCTGCTACTGCACGTCGCTGGCGCGGCTGGTCTCCCAGGCCGCGACCGGGCAGGACGTCGTCGAGCCGGTCGAGGTCAGCGGGATGGCGAAACTGTCGCAAACGGGCGTCGACGAGTACGCCACCGGCCTGCTGCGCCTGCCCGGCGACATCCTCGCGACGATCTCGTGCGGCATCCGGCTCACCCGCGAAGACGGCATCCGCGTGTTCGGCTCGCGCGGCCGGCTCTACGTGCCGCAACCGGCGTGGATCCACCCGTTGCGCAAGCCCGGTACCTCCCGGATCATCCTGACGCCGGCCGACGGCGAGCCCGAGGTCATCGAGGTCGAAGCGACTCAGGGCGTCTTCGCGCGCGAAGCGGACCACGTCGCGGCGCACGTCGGCGACCGGCAGGCGCCGGAGCTGACCTGGGCCGAGACGCTGGCCAACATGCGCACGCTCGACCGGTGGCGCGAGGCCGTCGGCTACGGACGCCCGCAGTGATCCTCATCCTCGGCGGCACGGGCGAAGCGCGGAAGCTCGCCGAAGAGCTTGTAAGAAGCGAAGTCCACGTCGTGTCTTCGCTCGCCGGCCGCGTCGCACGGCCACGGCTCCCGGTCGGCGAAGTACGCGTAGGCGGCTTCGGCGGCGCGGAAGGTCTCGCGGCCTGGCTGCGCGAGAACGACGTGAAAGCCGTTGTGGACGCGACACACCCCTTCGCCGAGCGCATCGGCGCGAACGCGGCGAAAGCGTCCGAGCTGACCGGAATCCCCCTCCTCCGGCTCGCCCGGCCGGGCTGGCAGCCGGGACCCCAAGACGTCTGGCATTGGGCCGACGACCTCGCCGATGCCGCCCGACAGCTCCCCGACCTGGGCAGACGCGTCTTCCTCACCAGCGGCCGCCAGGGTCTGCCGGCCTTCGCGCACCTCGACGACCTGTGGTTCCTGATCCGCTGCGTCGACCCGCCCGAGCCGCCGCTGCCCCGCCACCACGAGCTGATCCTCGCGCGCGGGCCGTACGAAGTGGCGGCCGAACGTGAGCTGCTCCGCCGCACAGACGTCCTGGTCACCAAGGACTCCGGCGGCCCGCAGACCAGCGCGAAACTGACCGCGGCGCGCGAACTGGGCAAACCCGTCCTCCTGATCCGGCGACCGCCGCGACCGGAAACGGAGACCGCCGAGACCGTGCCCGAAGCCGTCGAATGGGTCCTGAACCGATGATCGAAGAGTTCTACGAAGTCCTGCGCAAACGCCGGGACGTCCGCGGCGAGTTCACCGGCGAGCCGATCCCCGAAGCCACCCTGCTCAGGATCCTCGAGGCCGCGCACGCCGCACCCAGCGTCGGTCTCACCCAGCCCTGGGACTTCGTGCTGGTCGACGACCACACGACGCGCGAGACGTTCGCGAGGCACGTCCACGAGGAGCGCGAGGTCTTCGCGGACCAGCTCACCGAAGACCGCGCGAGCACCTTCGCGAACATCAAGATCGAAGGCATCCTCGAGTCGAGCCTCGGCGTCGTCGTCACCTACGACCCGGCCCGCGGCGCGCCCGACGTCCTCGGCCGGCACGCCATCGCCGACGCCGGCCTCTACTCGGTGTGCCTCGCGATCCAGAACCTGTGGCTCGCCGCGACCGCCGAAGGCCTCGGCGTGGGCTGGGTCAGCTTCTACCGCGAGCCGTTCCTCGGCGAGCTGCTCGGCATCCCGGACGGGATCCGGCCGGTCGCGTGGCTCTGCGTCGGCCCGGTGAGCAAGCTGGAAACCGTGCCCGACCTGGAGCGCCACGGCTGGCGCAACCGCCGTCCCCTGGCCGACGCCGTGCACCACGGGCGCTTCACCCCGCGTGATCCGGGGGTTGCGTCAGCCGCCGACCTCTGACCCGTTAGCGTTGCGCCGATGCGTCTGATTGCCGTAGCGCTGGGGCTGCTCTCGGCCTTGTGCGCGCTGGCTTTCCCCTTCCTGCCGGTGGTGCAGGACACGGCGGAGGTCGTCTGGCCGACCGGCAGCGACACCCGCTCCGTCAACGCGCCCTTGACCGGGTACTGGGCGCAGGACCTGCGCGCCGAACTGCCGTGCGCGGCCATCCGCTCGGTCGACGCCCGCACCGGCGGCCCGGGCCTGCTCTTCGCCACCGTGCCGGACGGCCGCACCGACCCGAACGCCGGCAAGGGCGTCGGGCTGCAGCTGCGCGTCGACAACGGCGTGCTGTTCGCCTCCAGCCAGGGCCAGCAGATCGCCCAGCAGCCGCTGCCCGCCGAGAAGTGCGATGTCGAGCTGGACGTCGACGCGACGCAGATGACCCTCGCCGTGGCCGGAACACCGATCTTCCACGCCAACGGCGACGTCCGGCCCCGCGTGGTCGGTATCTACTCTTCGATCAACTCGAGCAAGGACCCGATCGCCGGCCTGCACGTCTCGGTCGTGCCGGACACGCGCTACCAGACGTCGCCGACCGCGCTGAAGATCGGCGTCGGCGTGCTCGCCGTGCTGTCGCTGATCGGCTGCATGATCGCGGTCTGGCGCCGCGACTCCGGCTCCGCGAGACGCGCGCCGCGCTGGGCGCCGGTCGGCTGGTGGCGGCTGACGCTGCGGGACACGACGGTGATCGCCGCGCTCGGCGCGTGGGTCTTCATCGGGCCGGTGACCTCGGACGACGGCTACATCCTGACGATGGCCCGGGTCACCGAGCAGACCGGGTTCCTCACGAACTACCACCGCTGGTTCGGGGTCGCCGAAGCGCCGTTCGGCTGGTTCTACCACGTGTTCGAGCTGATGGCGCACGTCAGCGTGGTGCCGCCGTGGATCCGGCTGCCGTCGTTCCTGCTCGGCGTCCTGAGCTGGCTGCTGATCAGCCGCGAGGTCATGCCGCGCCTCGGCGCCCAGGTGCGCACCAGCCGCCCGGCCAGCTGGGCGGCGGCGACGGTCTTCCTGGTCTGGTGGATGCCCTACAACAACGGCGTCCGGCCCGAACCGGTCGCCGCGCTCGGCTCGCTGCTGGCGATCTGCGCCGTCGAACGCACCCTGGTGACGCGGCGGCTGCTGCCGCTGTGCCTCGGCCTGACCGCGGCCGGGTTCACCCTGGCCGCGACGCCGACCGGGCTGATCGCGGTGGCGCCGTACCTGGTCGCCGCGCGCCCGCTGTTCAAGCTGATCCGCCAGCGCGCCAACGAGAACGGCTGGCTGCCGGTGCTCGCGCCGGTCGCCGCGGCCGGGCTGCTGGTGCTGGTCGTGGTGTTCGCCGACCAGACCTTCGCGACGGTCCAGGAGGCGACCCGGATCCGCACGCAGGTCGGCCCGAACCTGTCGTGGTTCCAAGAGCTCGCGCGCTACCAGCTGTTGTTCGCCGATCTACCGGACGGTTCGGCGCCACGCCGGTTCCCGGTGCTGCTGGTCGTGCTGTGCACCGCCACCTGCCTGGTGATGCTGCTGCGCCGCGGCCGCATCCAGGGCGCGTCGCTCGGCCCCGCGCGCCGCCTGATCGGCACGACGGCGCTGTTCTTCCTGCTCCTGGCGCTGACGCCGACGAAGTGGACGCACCACTTCGGCGCGTTCGCCGCGGTCGGGGCGTCGATGGCTGCGCTCACCGCGCTCGCGACCAGCTCGACCGTGCTGCGGTCCAAACGCAACCGCGCCGCGTTCCTCGCCGGGCTGCTGGTCGTCGGCGCGCTGGCGGCGACCGGGCCCAACACGTACTGGTTCGTCTCGCGCCTCGGCGTCCAGTGGACGAACGTGGCGCCGTCGATCGGCGGCATCGGCCTGTCCACGATCCTGCTGGTGGCGGCCGCGATCGCCGGGATCTACGCGTTCGTCGAGAACGTCCGCGCGCACCGGCCCGGGCTGCCGGCCCAGCCGCAGGAGGGCAGGCTGCGCGCGCTGCGGCTCGGTTCGCTGTCGCTGGTGGTGGTCTGCGGCCTGGTCGCGGCGGGCGAGTTCGTCACGATGGCGTGGGCGATCCACAACCAGGCCGGCAGCTACAGCCTGGGCGCGGCGAACGTCGGGCACCTGTTCGGCAAGAGCTGCAACCTGTCCGACCACGTGATGGTGGAGCGCGACGCGGCGACGAGCATCCTGCACCCGCAGTCCGAGCAGCGGACGGTCGCGGAGAAGCCCAAGGAGCCGGACTCGCCGCTGCCGAACCCCGACCAGGACAACGGCCGCGTCCAGACCGGCTTCCACACCCGCTCGGTCGACGACAAGGACCCGCTGGCCGAGCCGCCGCACGGGTTCACCCCGGAGACCGTGCCGATGTGGTCGAGCTACCTCGACCCGGAGACGCGCGCGGGTCGCCTGCGCAGCGACTGGTACGCGCTGACGGAGAAGCCGGCGGACGGCCAGATCGTGGTGGCCACGGCCGGCGCGGCCCGCCGCCCGACGTCGGTCAGCCTCGACTACGGCGTCAACACCCCGGAGGGCGTGAAGGTGGTGCGCAGCCAGTTCATGCTCCCGCCGGGCTCGGGCACGGGTGGCTGGAACGACACGCGCATCAACCTGCGCGACCTGCCCCCGGAGACGAACGCGGTCCGCATCAACATCGTCGACAACGACCTGACGGAGGACGGCTGGATCGCGGCGTCGGCCCCGCGCGTCCCGACGTTCACGACGCTGACGGACAAGATCGGCTCGAAGCCGGTGTACGTCGACTGGCCGGCGTCGTTCGTGTACCCGTGCGTCCAGCCGGTGACGTCCCACGACGGGATTTCGCAGGTGCCGGAGTACCGCATCACGGCGGGCGGCCTGGCGGACGAGGCCGAGTGGGCGTCGTCGACGAACGGCGGGCCGATCGGGTGGCTGGAGGAGCTGGCCGAGGAGCCCGAGGTGCCGAGCTACCTGATCGGGCAGCCGAGCCAGTCGTGGGGCCAGCTGCTGCAAATCGAGCCGTTCACCGAAGGCATCGCGCCGACCGTGGTGCACGGGGAGAAGACCGTGCCGGGCTGGTGGTCCCCGGGACCGGGGCCGAGCCAGCCGAACGGCAAGGACCCGACGCGCTGACCCCGGTCGTGAGTGAGAAACAGTGTTCTAACCCTGTTTCTCACTCACGACAAGCCGCGGCAGACTCGGGTCAGGGGGTCCACGCCGTCCGGCGGTGGAGCCGAAACCCGGCCCGCTCCAGATTCGCCACGCTCGGTGAGCCGGGGCGGGCCGTCGCCACCGCCAGGGTGCAGCCCTCGGCCGCGGCCGCTTCGAGGCGGTGGCGCAGCAGGGTCGGCTGCGCTCCCCGGCCGCGGAACTCCGGGAGAGTCGAGGCCGCGCCGAGGATCGCCACCCCGGCGTCGATCGTCATGCCCGCGGCCGCGATCGGCGTCTCCCCCTCCCGCAGCAGGAAGCGCCGCATGATCGGGAGCCGGTGTTCCGCGGCCATGAACTCCGCCACCGGCCCGGTCACCCCGAACCCGGTCAGCAGGACGCGCACGAACACCTCCGCGTCGGCCTGTTCCCCAGGCGAGGCCGGCGTGGGCTCCAGCCCGCGGACGGCCAGGAACCGCTCGCCCGCCGGCACCAGTCCCGGCACCGGCAGGCCCGCCGGGGCGACGACCGCCGGGTGGACGCCGTCCCACTCCGGCGAACGCAGCAAGCCGGCCACCTCGGGCAGCGTCTCCGGCGTCACCCCGGTCACCGTCGACAGGTACGCGAGCGCGGGGTCGGTCGCCAGCACCGCCAGCGACCCCGCGTGCTCCCACGCGCGGAACCGGCCGGGCACTCCGGCCGCCGACGCCGCCTCGCCCGCCATCGCCGCCCGGCGGTGCAACGCCCGCTCGGCCGTCAGTAGCTGCGCGGGGTCCACACCACCCCGTTCTCCGCGCGGGTCTTCGACGAACCCACGATCAGCAGGCAGCGCATGTCCACTGTGGACGGATCGAGGTCGCCGAGGGTCGTGATCCGGATGTCCTCCTCCGGGCCGCCGACGTCCCGCGCCACCACGACCGGGGTCTCCGGAGCGCGGTGCCGCAGCAAGACATCGCGCGCGTCCGTGAGCTGAGTCGTCCGGGAGCGCGACGCCGGGTTGTACAGCGCCAGCACCAGGTCCGCCGCGCCCGCCGCGTCCAGGCGCTTCTCGATGATCTCCCACGGCTTGAGCCGATCGGACAGCGACAGCACGCAGTAGTCGTGCCCGAGCGGCGCACCGACCCGCGACGCCGCCGCCTGGGCCGCCGTCACACCCGGGACGATCCGCACCCGGACGCCCGCGCCGTGCCCCGAGGACACCTGCTCCAGCACCGCCGACGCCATCGCGAACACCCCCGGGTCACCCGAGGAAACGACAGCCACCCGGGAACCGCCGGAAGCCAGCGACAACGCCTCGCGAGCCCGGTCCGCCTCGACGCGGTTGCCCGACGCGTGCCGCTGCTGCCCTGCCTTCTGCGGCACCCGCGCGACGTACGGCCCGTACCCGACGATGTGCTCGGCGGCCGAAAGCTCCGCCGCGGCCTCGGGTGTCAGCCACTCCGGGCCCGCCGGGCCGAGGCCGACGACGACCACTTCGCCACCCGCGGCCGGCGAAGGAGATTCAGCGGGAGCTGGCGAAACCCGGGACGCGTAAGCCGGCGAAGGCAGCAGTGCCAGCGAAAAGTAAGGCACCGTCGAAGGATCCACCGAAGCGAGAGGCTCGATCCGCTGCTGCCCCCAGGTCGCGCGCTCGACGTAGACGGCGTCGTCGAGCTTCCCGGCCTCCTCGAAGGCCTCCCGCACCGAGCCGAACGTGCGGCCCAGCTTCAGCACCGCCGCCGCGTCGGTGTCCGCGAGCCGCCGGGCCAGCTCCGGCGCCGGTAGCGTCCCCGGGAGCACGGTCAGCACCTCGTCGCGCTGCACCAGCGGCCGGCCGAGCACCGACGACGCCGCGCTCACCGACGTCACGCCGGGCACGACGACCGCGTCGAACCGCCCGGAAAGCCGTTCGTGCATGTACATGTACGAGCCGTAGAAGAAGGGATCGCCTTCGCAGAGCAGGACGACGTCGCGTCCCGCGTCGAGGTGCTCGGCGAGCCGCTTCGCGCAAAGCTCGTAGAAGTCCGCGATCGCACCCTCGTAGCCACCGGGGTGGTCGGTCGTCTCGGTCGTGACCGGGTAGACGAGCTTCTCCTCGACCTGCCCCTCGCGCAGGTACGGCTCGGCGACCGACCGCGCGATGCTGCGTCCGTGGCGCGCGCAGTGGTAGGCGATCACCGAAGCCTCGGAGATCAGCCGCGCCGCCTTGACCGTCATCAGTTCCGGGTCGCCGGGGCCGAGCCCGACGCCGTAGAGCGTCCCGGTCATTCTTCGGCGCTCGCGAGGGCGTTGATCGCGGCGACGGCCATCGCGCTGCCGCCACGACGTCCGTGCACCACCAGGTACGGCGCCGGTGCCTGCTTGGCGAGCTCCACTTTGGACTCGGCGGCGCCCACGAAGCCGACCGGCACGCCGATGATCGCCGCGGGCGCGCCGACGCCTTCGTCGAGGATCTCCAGCAGCCGGAACAACGCGGTCGGCGCGTTGCCGATCGCCACGACCGAGCCGGGCAGCTTGTCGCGCCACAGTTCCAGCGCCGCCGCCGAACGCGTCGTGCCCATCCGCTCGGCCAGTCCGGGCACGCTCGGGTCGGAGAGCGTGCAGACCACCTCGTTGCCCTCGGGCAGGCGACGCCGCGTGACGCCGCTGGCGATCATCTGCGCGTCGCACAGGATCGGCGCGCCGGCTTCGAGGGCGGCGCGGCCGGACTCGACGACGTCGAGCGTGTAGCGCAGGTCGTCGACCAGATCGACCATGCCGCAGGCGTGGATCATGCGGACCGCCAGGCCCGCCACGTCGTCGGGCAGGATCGCCAGGTCCGCCTCCTCGCGGATCGTGGCGAACGAGTGCCGGTAGATCTCGGCACCGTCCCGCAGGTAGTCGATCACAGCTTCCCTTTCAGCTCGTCGAACGGCACCCATCGGCCGTCGACCCGATATCCATCCGCTTCGGCGACCACGTCCACATGGGACTGCGACGGCTTCCCGCACCGCCGTTCGCAGCCCGAGAAGTGCGCGCGCAGGCCCGGCTGGAAGACGGCGTCGGCCCGAACGTCGGCGCGCGACTTCGCGCAGCCGGGCCGGCCGATGCACGCGCTCGTGCCGAGCGGCACGCCACCGAAGCCCAGCCGCTCGAAGACGTCGGCGGGCACGTCCGGCAGAACCACGGACTTCCACGGCGTGACCAGCGCGGGACCGAACTCGGCGAGAGCCCGGGCTTGATCGGCGGTCAGCTGCCCGAAACGCGGCACGACCCCCGCCGCGAGCCCGCCGTCGTCGCGCTCGATGAGCCCGCCCGGGACCGCGGCTTCGGTGCGGGGCAGCGGCGTCCCGCGCCAGGCCGGGTCGTCGAGTTCGGCGACGCGCCAGGCTGACCCGCGCACGTCAAGGAACTTCAAGGCGACCTCGACCAATTCCGAGACGGCGTCGGCACGTGCCACGCGACGTCCGGTGTCGCCGCCCGCGAGCAGCAGAGTTCCTTCGGCAGGGCCGGTCGCCCGCCAGCAGACGTCGGCGCCTTCGCCCGCGACGTCGCCGCGTCCGTCGTCGAAGGCGAAGAGGAACCGGCCGGGCAGCGACGTGAGTTCCGGCGTCGCGCACAGGAGCGAGTCCAGCGAAGCCGCCAAGCCCCGGACGTCGGCGAGTCCGCCGCGCACCCCGCTCAACGGCGACGCGAGGACGTTGCGCACCCGCTCGTGCGACGGCGAAGGCAGCAGGCCGGCGTCGGTCAGCTGCGCCGCGAGGCCGGGCCGGGTGACGCCGCGCAGCTGGACGTTGCCGCGCGAGGTGAGGTGGAGGTCGCCGTCGCCGCACTCTTCGGCGCAGGCGGCCAGCGCGCGCAGCTGCGCTGCGGAAATCGTGCCGCCGGGCAGGCGCACGCGGGCCAAGGGGCCATCGGCGGCGTCGTGGGGAGCGAAAACACCCGGGCACGCGTCGGCTCGCACACGTGCTGGGGTCGGCATGGGGTCACTGTAGCTGGCGGTTTTCCGGCTCCGGCGGGTCCGAACGGGGCCGGATCCGGGCGATTCCGGCCTCCAGATCCACGTCACGCCACGGAGGCGCGCCTTCGGCGTCCTGCTCGACGAGCATCGACATCGTTTCCCGGTGTTCCAGCTCACGCCGCTTGGTGCCGTAGAGGAAGGCGGTCGTCTCCTCGATGTACGTCGCGGACAGCCGCGCCTTGAAGCGCGAGCCGTTCTTGCGCGGCCGCAGCTCGATCGCGGCCATGACCAGCAGGATCACGACGCCACCCGGGAGAGCCAGCCCCAGCCAAGTACCCATGCCCGGCGAACCGGATGACCGCCGGTCAAGTTCCCCTCGCAGCAGAAGTCTGATCGAATGTAGTAGGTGTGCTACATTCGATCGCACCAGTTCGATGGGGGTTGGCGATGAGAGATCCAGCTGTCCCCGTGGTCCGCGTGCGCGGGCTGCGGATGCGCTACGGCGCGAACGACGTGCTCCACGGCGTCGAGTTCGAGGCCCACCGGGGCGAGGTCGTGTGCCTGCTCGGGCCGAACGGCGCGGGCAAGACGACGACGATCGAGATCCTCGAAGGCTTCCGGATGCGGTCGGCCGGCGAGGTGAGCGTCCTGGGTGTCGACCCGGCGCACGGCGGTGAGGACTGGCGGGCGCGGCTGGGGGTCGTGCTCCAGTCCTGGCGCGACCACGGGAAGTGGCGCGTCCGGGAGCTGCTCGCGCACCTCGGCCGGTACTACGCGCCCTACTCGACGGACACGCACCCGCGGCCGTGGGACGCCGACGAGCTGATCGCGGCCGTCGGGCTCACCGAGCACGCGCAGAAGAAGATCAAGACCCTCTCCGGCGGCCAGCGGCGGCGGCTCGACGTCGCCATCGGCATCGTCGGGCGCCCTGAACTGTTGTTCCTCGACGAGCCGACCGCGGGCTTCGACCCGGAGGCGCGCCGCGAGTTCCACGACCTGGTGCACCGGCTCTCCGACGAGCTCGACACCACGATCCTGCTCACCACGCACGACCTCGACGAGGCCGAGAAGCTGGCCGACCGGATCCTCATCCTCAACGGCGGGCGCATCATCGCCGACGGCTCGGCCGACGCGCTGTCCCGGCAGATCGCCGGCGAGGCCGAGGTCCGCTGGACGCTCGACGGCCAGCGCTTCGTCCACTCGACGACCGAAGCGACGAAGTACGTGTACGACCTGTTCAAGCAGCACGGCGAAGCCGTCTCGGACCTCGAAGTGCGACGGGCGTCGTTGGAGGACACCTACATGACGCTGGTCCACCGCGCGGAAGCCGGCGGCGAGACGGAGCTGGGACTCCAGGAAGCGGGCGCCCGATGAACGCCAAGACCGCCGCGCTGCGCTCGGGGCTGGAGCGCGGGTGGATCGAGTTCAAGCAGACGTGGACCAACCGCGACGACGTGGTCGGCCAGTTCGTCTTCGTCGCGCTCTTCCTGGGCACGCTGTTCTTCATGCGGGACGCGACCCTGCCGGGCACCGGGTTCTCGCTCGGCGCGGCCACCGTGCCCGGCGTGCTCGGCGCCGGCGTCGTGTTCAACGGGCTGAACAGCGCGGCGGGCTACCTGGCCGTCGACCGCGAGGACGGCACGCTGCTGCGCGCCAAGGCGACGCCGAACGGCATGCTCGGCTACCTGGTCGGGAAGACGGCGGCGCTGTCGATGGCGCAGGTCACCGGCATCCTGCTGGTGCTCATCCCGTGCCTGTTCATGTTCGACTCGCTGGCCCCGAACGGCTTCTGGTCGTACCTGCACCTGCTCTGGGCGCTGGCGCTCGGGCTGGTCGCGACGCTGCCGCTCGGGGCCGCGCTGGGATCGCTCACGAACAGCCCACGCTCCATCGCGCTGATCACCCTGCCGATCATGGGCCTCGGCGCGATCTCGGGGATCTTCTACCCGGTCACCGCGCTGCCGGTGTGGGTGCAGGACATCGCGCAGGTGTTCCCGATGTACTGGCTGGGCCTCGGCATGCGCTCGGCGCTGCTGCCGGACAGCGCGATCGTCGTCGAGATCGGCCAGTCCTGGCGGCCGCTGCCGACCCTCGCGGTACTGCTCGCGTGGTCCGTGATCGGATTGGCCCTGGCCCCGGTGCTGCTCCGCCGCATGGCGCGGCGGGAAGCGGGTTCGTCGCTGGCGGAGCGCCGGGAGAAGGCCATGCAGCGTGTGGGGTGAGTCATGAGTGAGGTCGTCTACAACCGGATCGCGATGCTGCGCGCGGAACGGTCGATCTCGCGGCGCCAGCTGGCGGAGGCCCTGGGCGTGCACTACCAGACGATCGGGTACCTGGAGCGCGGCGAGTACAGCCCCAGCTTGTTCGTGGCGCTGCGGATCGCGGAGTTCTTCGAGGTCCCGCTGGAAGTCTTGTTCTCGACGAAGCCGTTCCCGCGGCTGGGAGAGCAGTCCGCTTAGGGCTTGCGCAGGTCGGCCTCGACGAGCGCGCGGACGACGTCGTCGCGCCGGGTCTCCCGGACCGTCCGGCTCAGCTCGACGTGCAGGAACGGCGTGCCGCCGGCGGCCTGGCTCTGGACGTTCGTCGTCCCGGCCAGGCCCCGGCACGGCTCGGCCCAGGCCCGGCGGACCCGGAACCCGGCGTCGGCGAGACGGGCGGCCGCGCGGCGGGCGGCGTCCCCGGCTTCGGCGGCCCCGGCCGAGAGCACGACGTCGGCCGCGGGCAGGGTCCGGTCCTTGAAGCCGTGCAGCTGGACCTGCGGCAGGCCGCGCCGGGCGAGCAGCGTGGTGACGGCGTGGAAGACGGTCCCGGTGTCGTGCGCGGGGTCTTCCCGGCGCCGGTGGGCACCGCCGACCGCGAGGATCGCGCCCGGGGTGCGCCGGAAGAGCCCGAGGCCGATCAGTTCGGTGAGCAGGTCGGACGAAGCGTGCGGCACCTCGACCACCAGCGAGGGTGGGGCGGACCGGTCGAAGACGTAGAGGCCCCAGGCGCGCTCGGAGCCCGGTTCCTGGAGGACGAGACTGTCGTCGTCGACCGAAAAGCCCAGCTCATCGAGGTGGTGGGGAGCACCGTCGAGCAGGGCCGCGAACCCCGTCTCGGCGGCTTCCAGCTCGGCCGCGGTCGCGGTGCGGTAGGGCCCGCGGCTCGACTGGGCGGCGGTGAAGTCGCGGAGGAAGGCTTCCAAGCCCCCAGGCTACCGAGCGCCGGTGAACGTCACCTTGACGCACCTCGACCGGCACCGGAGAGTGAGGGCGATACCCACGCGTCGGCAGGTGGAGGAACCCGGTGAGAGTCCGGGGCGGTCCCGCCACTGTCATCGGAGAGTGATCTTCGAGAGCCAGGAACTCCGGCCGGCGCGCCCGTCGACCCGGGGCGCGGACCCCGAGGAGGAACCTCGTGATCCTGCTTCTGTCCACTTCGGACACAGACCTGCTCAGCGCCCGCTCGGCCGACGGCGAATACCGGCTCGGCAACCCGGCCCGGCTCGACGTCGCCGAGCTGCCCGCGCTGCTGGACGGCGTCAAGATCGTCGTCGTCCGCATCCTCGGCACCCCGCGGAGCTGGCAGGAAGGCCTGGACACGCTGCGTGCGTCGGGCGCGCACGTCGTCGTCCTGGGCGGGGAGCAGACGCCGGACGCCGAGCTGATGAAGCTCTCGACCGTTCCGGCCGGCATCGCCGCCGAGGCCCACGCCTACCTCGCGCAGGGCGGCCCGGCGAACCTCACCCAGCTGCACCGGTTCCTCTCCGACACACTCCTGCTCACCGGCGACGGCTTCGAGCCGCCCGCTCGGCAGCCGGCGTGGGGCATCTTGGAACGGTCTTCGCAGGCCACGGGCCCGGTCATCGGGATCCTCTACTACCGGGCGCATCACCTGTCCGGGAACACGAACTTCGTCCACACCCTCGCCGACCGGATCGAAGCCGCGGGCGGGCGCGCGTTGCCGATCTACTGTGCTTCGCTGCGTACGCGCGAGCCGGAGATGATGGCCGAGCTGGGCAAGGTCGACGCGCTGCTGGTCACGGTGCTCGCGGCGGGCGGCACCCGGCCGTCCGAGGTGGGCGCCGGGGGCGACGACGAGGCGTGGGACGTCGCCGAGATGGCGGCGCTCGACGTCCCGATCCTGCAGGCGCTGTGCCTGACCAGCGACCGCGAGACCTGGGCGGCCAGCGACGAAGGCCTCTCGCCGCTCGACGCCGGGAACCAGATGGCCGTCCCGGAGTTCGACGGGCGGCTGATCACGGTCCCGTTCTCGTTCAAGGAGCTGGACGCCGACGGCCTCCCCCGGTACGTGCCGGACGCCGAGCGCGCGTCCCGCGTCGCTCGCATCGCGCTGGCGCACGCTCGCCTGCGGCACACGCCTCCCGCCGACAGGCGCATCGCGCTGATGCTGTCCGCGTACCCGACGAAGCACTCTCGCGTCGGCAACGCGGTCGGGCTGGACACGCCCGCGTCGACCATCGAGCTGCTGCGACGGATGCGGGAGCAGGGCTACGACCTGGGCGCGGACGCGTTCCCGGGCGTCGATCCCACCGGCACTGACCAGCCCGACGGTGACGCGTTGATCCACGCGCTGATCGCCGCGGGCGGTCAGGATCCGGAGTGGCTGACCGAGGAGCAGCTGGCCGGGAACCCGATCCGCGTGCCCGCTGCCCGCTACCTTTCGTGGTTCGAGGCGCTGCCCGCCGACCTGCGCGAGGGCGTCGAGGAGCACTGGGGCCCGGCGCCGGGCGAGCTGTACGTCGACAACGGCGACATCGTGCTGGCCTCGTTGCAAAGCGGCAACGTCATCATCATGATCCAGCCGCCGCGCGGGTTCGGCGAGAACCCCGTCGCGATCTACCACAACCCGGACCTGCCGCCGAGCCACCACTACCTGGCCGCGTACCGCTGGCTGGAGGAGGAGTTCGGGGCGCACGCCGTCGTCCACCTGGGCAAGCACGGATCCCTCGAGTGGCTGCCGGGCAAGACGGCCGGGCTCGCGGCGTCGTGCGCGCCGGACGCCGTGCTCGGGAACCTGCCGCTGGTGTACCCGTTCCTGATCAACGACCCGGGCGAGGGCGCGCAGGCCAAGCGGCGGGCGCACGCGACGATCGTCGACCACCTGATCCCGCCGATGGCGCGCGCGGAGTCGTACGGCGACATGGCTCGGCTGGAGCAGCTGCTCGACGAGCACGCGAACATCGCGGCGATGGACCCGGCGAAGCTGCCGGCGATCCGCGCCCAGATCTGGACGCTGATCCAGGCCGCGAAGCTGGACCACGACCTCGGCGTCGGCGAGCGTCCGCACGACGCGGAGTTCGACGACTTCCTGCTGCACATCGACGGCTGGCTGTGCGAGATCAAGGACGCCCAGATCCGCGACGGGCTGCACATCCTGGGCGCGGCGCCGGTCGGCGAGGCGCGCGTCAACCTCGTGCTGGCGATGCTGCGGGCGTCGCAGATCTGGGGTGGTCGCGAAGGCGCGGTGCCGGGACTGCGGTCAGCCCTGGGGCTGAAAGAAGACGCGTCGACGTCCGAAGTGGACGCGGTCGAGAAGACGGCGCGCGAACTCGTCCAGACGATGGAGATGCGGGGCTGGGACGCCACGGCGGTCGAGTCGGTGGCGCCGGACGAGGCTGTCGCACGGATTCTTTCGTTCGCGGCCACCGAGATCGTCCCGCGGCTGGCGGGTACGTCCGCCGAACTCGACGCCGTGTTGCACGCGCTGGACGGCGGGTACATCCCGGCCGGGCCGAGCGGGTCGCCGTTGCGCGGGCTGGTGAACGTGCTGCCGACCGGGCGCAACTTCTACACGGTCGACCCGAAGGCGATCCCGAGCCGGCTCGCTTGGGAAACCGGGCAGGCGCTGGCGGATTCTCTTCTTCGCCGATATCGCGACGACAATGGGGACTGGCCGCGGTCGGTCGGGCTGTCGGTGTGGGGGACGTCGGCGATGCGGACGTCCGGCGACGACGCGGCGGAAGTCCTGGCGCTGCTGGGGGTCCAGCCGGTGTGGGACGAGGCGTCCCGCCGGGTCACGGGCATCGAGGCGATCCCGCTGTCCGAACTGGGCCGGCCGCGCATCGACGTCACGATCCGGATCAGCGGCTTCTTCCGGGACGCGTTCCCGCACGTGATCGCCATGATGGACGACGCGGTCCGGCTGGTGGCCGCTCTGGACGAACCTGACTCGGAGAACTTCGTCCGGGCGCACGTTTCTTCCGACCTGGCCGCTCACGGTGATTCTCGCCGCGCGACGACGCGAATCTTCGGCTCGAAGCCGGGCGCGTACGGCGCGGGCTTGCTGCCGTTGATGGACAGCGGAAACTGGCGCGACGACAAGGATCTGGCGGAGGTGTACGCGGTCTGGGGCGGCTTCGCGTACGGCCGTGATCTCGATGGACGTCCCGCGCGCGAGGACATGGAGAACTCGTACAAGCGCATCGTGGTGGCGGCGAAGAACACGGACACACGCGAGCACGACATCGCGGATTCGGACGACTACTTCCAGTACCACGGCGGGATGATCGCGACGGTCCGGGCGTTGACGGGCACGGCCCCGGCGTCCTATGTGGGCGACAGCACTTCACCGGACGCGGTCCGCACACGGACGTTGGGCGAGGAGACAGCCCGGGTATTCCGCGCCCGGGTGGTCAACCCCCGCTGGCTGGCGGCAATGCGCCGCCACGGGTACAAGGGCGCGTTCGAGCTGGCGGCAACGGTGGACTACCTGTTCGGCTTCGACGCGACGGCGGGCGTCGTCGGCGATTGGATGTACGAGAAGCTGACCGAGTCGTACGTGCTGGACGAGGTGAACCAGGAGTTCCTGCGGCAGGCCAATCCGTGGGCCTTGCGGGGGATCGTGGAGCGGTTGAACGAGGCCGCGGATCGCGGACTGTGGGAAGAGCCGGACCCGGAGCTGCTGGCTCGCATGCGTGAGGTCTACCTGTCCCTGGAAGGTGACCTCGAGGCGGAGTAACTCGGAAACGCCCGGGAAACGCGGGCCGGAGTTGGGTGGCGGCCATGATCACCGCCGCCCCTCCGAAGACCCGCCCCTGGGCGCTCCCCCTCGTCTGCCTCGGCGCCGCCCTGCTCTACGCCTGGAAGATCGGCGACGGCCAGCTCGGCAACACCTACTACTCGGCCGCCGTCAAGTCGATGACCGGCGGCTTCACCAACTTCCTCTTCGGCTCCTTCGACCCCTACGGCGTCGTCACGGTCGACAAACCGCCGATGGCGCTGTGGCCGCAGGCGATCTCCGTCCTGGTCTTCGGCTACCACGGCTGGGCATTGCTCCTGCCGCAAGTCCTCGAAGGCGTCGCGGCGGTCTTCCTGCTTCACCGCACCGTCCGGCTGTGGGCCGGCGAGAACGTCGCCCTCCTGGCCGCGACGATCCTCGCGCTGACGCCGGTCACCGTGATCATCGACCGCGACAACAACCCCGACACGCTGCTCGTCCTGTTCCTGGTCGCCGCCGCGTACGCGGTCACCCGCGCGCTCGAAGACGGCCGGAAATGGCTGTGGTGGTGCGCTTTCTTCGTCGGCTGCGGCTTCCTGACGAAGATGCTGCAGGCGTGGATCGTCGTGCCCGCCCTGGTCCTCGCCTACCTCGCCGGGACGACCGGACCGCTCAAGTGCCGTCTGCTGGACATCCTCGGCGCCGGCGCGGTCCTGGCCGTCTCGTCGTTCTGGTGGATCGCGCTCCACGACTGGTGGCCCGGCGCCAAGCCGTACATGGGCGGCAGCGAGGACGGCTCCGCGTGGGACCTCGTCTTCGGCTACAACGGCTTCGGCCGCCTCTCCGGCGACAGCGAGGGCGGCGGCATGATGATCATGCGCAACGGGCAGCAGACCATGACGTCGTTCGGCGGTGACCCCGGGCCGGGCCGGATGTTCAACGACCTCGTGGGCGGGCAGATCTCGTGGCTGCTGCCGCTCGCGTTGCTCGTCCTGATCGTCATCGGCCGCCGGTGGCGGGACACCGGCTGGCTGCTGTGGGGCGGCTGGCTGCTGGTGACGACCGCGGTCTTCAGCTTCGCCGGCGGCATCTGGCACCCGTACTACACGACGGCGATGGCACCCGCGATCGCCGCGATTTCGGCCGCCGGGCTCGCGCTGCTGTGGCGGTACCACCGGCGGACGCTGCTCCCTCTGGCCATCGCGCTGAGCGCGGTCTGGGCGTTCGTCCTGACTTCGCGCGACACGACGTTCCACGGCTGGACGCGCTGGGCGGTGATCGGGACGGCCGCGGCCGCGATCGCCTGGCTGGTGGTGGCACCTCATCGACGCGCATTCGTCGCCGCGCTGGTGCCGCTGCTGCTCACGCCGGCGGTGTGGTCGTTCGCCGCCGCGCAGAGCACGTCGGCCGGGACGCTGCCCGCCGCGGGACCAGCCGGCGGGCCCGGTGCGCCGCCGACGCCGTCGCCCGGTGGGCCGCAGCCCCGGCTCATGCTCGCCGGCGGAGACGGCACGGCCACGCTGTCGGACCAGCAACGGCGCATCCTCGACTACGCCCGCCGGAACGGCACCGAGATCACCCTGGCGGTGAACGCCGAGGCGGGTGCGGTCGCGCCGTTCCTCATCGACTCGGACGCGACCGTGATCGGCATGGGCGGTTTCGGCGGCCGCGACGACGCGCCCACGGTCTCGCAGCTCGACCGCTGGCTCGCCGAGGGCAAGCTCCGGTTCGTGCTGAGCGGCGCGGGAACTTCGCCCGGACCGCCGCGGAGCCCGGTCCAGGGCGAACGTCAACGCTGGATCGAGCGGCACTGCGCGGTCGTCGACCCCGGCGCGTACGGCGGTTCCGGTCCGATGCGCGTCATCGGCGGCCCGGACACGCTGTACCGGTGCCGCTAACGGCGAGGAAACACCGGCGCGGCGATCATGGCGGCATGCGGGTCCTGGTGGTGGAGGACGAGCCGATGCTCGCGGACGCGATCGCGGAGTGGCTGCGCGACGAGTCCCACGCCGTCGACATCGCCCACGACGGCGGCGCCGCGCTCGAGCGGATCGCCGTGTACGACTACGACGTCGTCGTGCTCGACCGGGACCTGCCGGTCGTGCACGGCGACGACGTCTGCCGGCGGGTGGTCGCCTCCGAGGCGGCGACGCGGGTCCTGATGCTCACCGCGGCCGTCGAGGTCACCGACCGCGTCGCCGGGTTGTCCCTCGGCGCCGACGACTACCTGACGAAGCCGTTCGCCTTCCCCGAGCTGGCCGCCCGCATCCAGTCGCTGGGGCGGCGCTGCCGCCCGGCCGCGCCGCCGATCCTGCGCCGCTCCGGCGTCACGCTCGATCCGGCGCGGCACGAGGTGTTCCGCGACGGGCGGTACCTCCCGCTGTCCAAAAAGGAGTTCGCCGTGCTCGCCGAGCTGCTGCGCGCGGACGGCGCCGCCGTGTCCGCCGAACACCTGCTGGAGAAGGCGTGGGACGAGCACGCGGACCCGTTCACCGGCGCGGTCCGGCTCACGATCCTCAAGCTGCGCCGCAAGCTCGGTGACCCGCCGCTGGTGGAGACGGTCACCGGGGTCGGCTACCGGCTCCGATGAGCCTCCGGCTGCGGCTGACCGTGCTGTACGGCGGCCTGTTCGTGCTGGCGGGCGGGGCGCTGCTGGGCGTCACGTACCTGCTGTTCACACAGCAGGTCGGGCGGCGGGTCACGTTCATCGCGGGCACCGCGCCGGTCGGTCTGCCGCAGCTGCCTTCGCCGGAGTCCCTCGACGAGCAGGCGCGTCAGGTGCGCGAAGCGGCGGCGACGTCGCTCCTGACCCAGGGTGCGATCGCGCTCGGCGCGGTGGCGGTGCTGGCGGCTGGGCTGGGCTGGCTGGTCGCAGGCCGGGCACTGGCGCCGTTGCGGCAGGTCACGGACACGGCGCGCCACATCGCGGCGGCGGCCGACCCGGGCGGTCACTCGCGGATCGCGTTGCGCGGCCCCGACGACGAGGTGAAGAACCTGGCCGACGCGTTCGACGTGATGGTCGAGCGGCTCGACCGGTCGTTCGACGCGCAACGGCGGTTCGTCGCGAACGCGTCGCACGAGCTGCGCACGCCGCTGACGCTGAACCGTTCGCTGGTCGAGGTGGCGATGCACCGCAGAACGGCATCCGAGGACGTCCGGCAGCTCGGCGGCAAGCTGCTGCAGATCAACGCGCGGCACGAGAGGCTGATCAGCGGGTTGCTGCTGCTGGCCCGATCCGAGAGCGCGCTGACCGAGCGCTGCCCGGTGGACCTGGCGGCGGTGGTGGCGCACGTCGTGCCGCCGGGGGTTTTCGAGGAGCTGGGTGAAGCGACGGCCCTGGGAGACGCGCTGATGCTGGAACGGCTGGCGCACAACCTGGTGGAGAACGGCATCCGCCACAACGTCGAGGACGGCTGGGTGCGGGTGACGACCCGGTCGTTGCCGGGGCGGGTGGAGCTGGAGGTGGCCAACAGCGGCCCGGTGATCCCACCGGCGGAGGTGCCGGCGCTGTTCGACCCGTTCCACCGGCGGGCCCGGGTGGCCGCGGAGGGCGCGGGGCTGGGGTTGTCGATCGTGCGCTCGGTGGCGCACGCGCACGGCGGGGAGGTGGTGGCGACGGCCCGGCCGGAGGGTGGGCTGGTGGTGGTCGTGTCCCTGCCTGCGGCTTGAGGGCTCGACGAGGCACCTCGTTTTGGCAGCGCGGTCCTGCCGCGCATCGCTGCCCGCCGGTGCCGCCCTACGTGCGCCGTTTGCCCGCACTGGCTCACCTCACGCGGCTTGCCCGTTTCTCCGCCTCCGCTTGCCCGTCCCGCCACCGGACCTCGCTTCGGCGCGCGGGAATCCTGCCGCCGCCTTACTCTCCCGCTTCCTCCGCCGCGGCGACCCGCCTCTGGCTCACCCGCTCGTCACGGATCTCGGACAAATATCGGATATTACGGCGCTTTTCACCCGTCGATCGCCCCTATCCGACCTTCGTGTCTTGACTTAGTCAATGGTCTAGTCCAATAGTTTGTCCACCCTCGATCCCCACCGGGAGGACAGATCATGCGCAGGAGCAGACTGGCCGCCATCGGGCTCGCCGCCGCCACTTTCGCCGCCACCGCCGTCAGCCTCGTGCTCGGCGCGCCCTCGGCCACCGCGGCGTTGAGCAACAACTGGTACGCCGCCGCGCCCTACCTGATGCCCGTGAGCAACAACCCGCCCGACCCGATCACCGTGATGAACGCGACCGGGCTCAAGGCCTTCCAGCTCGCGTTCATCCTGGCGCCCAACGGCGGCGGCTGCAGCCCGACCTGGGACGGCACCTCGGCCGTCTCGTCCGACACCACCGTCGCGAACGTGATTTCGCGGATCCGCGGCGCGGGCGGCGACGTCTCGGTGTCCGTCGGCGGTTACGGCGGTACGAAGCTCGGCCAGACCTGCGGGAACGTGGCCGCGACCGCCGCCGCGTACCAGCAGGTCATCAGCAAGTACTCGCTCAAGGCGATCGACTTCGACCTCGAAGAGCCCGAGTACGAAAACACCGCGGCCATCGCGAACGAGCTCGGCGCGGCGAAGACGTTGCAGGCCAACAACCCCGGCCTGTTCGTGTCGGTGACCATGCCGGGCACCGCGGCCGGCACCGGCTGGTTCGGCACGCAGCTGCTCGACCAGGCGAAGTCGATCGGCTTCACCCCCAACAACTTCTCGATCATGCCGTTCGACGGCGGCTTCAACGGCGGGTCGTCTCAGGTGTCCGCCCTGGAAGCGCTGCACGGCCTGCTGATGTCGCACATGGGCTGGGACAGCGCGACCGCGTACTCGCACGAGGGCTTTTCCGGCATGAACGGCAAGTCGGACGCGGCGGAGATGTTCTACACTGCCGACTTCCAGACGGTCTACGACTACGCGACCAGCCACGGCCTCGGCCGCTTCACGTTCTGGTCGGTCAACCGCGACCGCGCGTGCGTCGGGACGACCGACAACGGCGTCTGCAGCAACGTCCCGCAGAACGACTGGGACTTCACGAAGTTCAGCGTCCGGTTCGCCGGCGCGACCCCGCCGCAGACGACGCCGACCCAGCCGACCACGACCCCCACCACCCCGGGCGGCGGCTCCTGCACCGCAGCGGAGTGGGACCGGACGAAGGTCTACGTCAAGGACAACGTCGTTTCGCACAACAGCCACAAGTTCACGGCCAAGTGGTGGACGCAGGGCGAAGAGCCCGGCACCACCGGCGAATGGGGCGTGTGGCAGGACAACGGCGCCTGCTAGCACCTGACGTCCGGCGAAGGCCACTCCGAGCTGCGTGGGGTGGCCTTCGTGGCTTTCAGAACTCGAGGTGGGTGTTCTCGCGCTGGACCTCCGGGGTCAGCGCGGGCACCTCGACGACGTGCCGCCCGGCTTCCCGCAGCAGCTCGGTGCCCCGGGCGTCCACGAAGACGGGCGGCTCGCGCCACGCGAAGACGACCCGAGGGATCCCGGCGTCGAGGATGAGCCGGGTGCAGCTGAGCGGGTGGGAGCTGCGGTTGCTGCACGGCTCCAGCGAGCTGTAGATCGTCGCCCCGGCCAGGCGCGGGTCGCCGCCGCACTTGGCGAGCGCGGCTTCCTCGGCGTGGTTCAGGGGGTCGCCCTCGCCGGAATGCCCGGTCGCGATGACTTCGCCGTCGGCGTCGGTGATGACGGCCCCGACCCGGAAGGTGTGGCTCGGCGGGCACTCGGCGGCGAGCGCGATGGCTTCCCGCAGGCGCCGGACGTCCCGGCCGGTCGGCTCGGCCGCGGCCCGGTAGCGGAGAATCGCCATACCCTGGAGCTCTTCCGCGCTGACGAGAGTCAGCGGACGCGGGTAGAGCCCGGGCCCGACGAACCGCGGCGCGTCCGGCTGCCCGACGAAGAACGGCGCGATCGCCAGCCGCAGCTCGTCGGCGAGGCCTTCGGTGAGGAACCGGGTGTGGATCCCGCCGCCGCCCTCGACCAGCAGGTTCCCGATGCCGCGCGCGCCGAGGTCGTCGAGGACGCGCGAGAAGTCGGACGGATCCCCGGCATCGACGACGGTCGCGACGTGCTTCAGCGCGTCGGCGGCCCCGGGCGGCGCGTAAACGATCTTTTCGGTGTCCCCGACGGTGAAGAACTGCGCGTCCGGGTCGAGGCCGCGGGTGGTGACGGTGACCTTGACGGGCTGTTCGGGCTTCCCCTGCTCCAGCCGCCATTTCCGCAGCTCCGGGGAGCGCACGAGCAACCGCGGGTTGTCGGCCCGGACGGTCCCGGCCCCGACGAAGATCGCGTCGGCCTCGGCCCGCAACCGGTCCACCACCGCGAAGTCGTCCTCTGTGGACAGTACGAGCCGCTCGGGCGAGGTGTCGTCGAGGAAGCCGTCGAGCGACTGCGCGGCGGACAGCAGGACGTGCGGCCGGGTGAACACCCGGCCCAGTATGCCGCGCCGTAACACGCCCGGCGATCGCGGCGTCTATCCGGCATGGACACGCGCGGCTGGTACCACGAACGGACCCTCACCACGGTCGACACCGTCGGCCGGGAGGTACCGGTGTCGACCGGGCTCACCCGCGACCCGGAAGGCCGGCTGGTGGCGGCGATCGCCATCAGCGACGGTCCGACCGCGATCTTCCGCTACGCCGCCGAAGCCGGCGACCGGACCGAACTGCTGGACAACACCGAGCAGACCGTGAAGGAGCTGCGGCGGCTCGCGAGCGTGCCGCCGCGGATCTGACCGGCCTCAGGCGGGCAGGACGGCGTACTGGCGGACGTAGAGGTCCGTGTACGTCACCGGCCCGCGGGGGCCGGGGACCTTGTCCAGGTTGATGCCGGTTTCCGGGACCGCGAGCAGCTTGAAGCCGTCGAGGAGACGGGTCGGGGCGTTCCAGAAGACGCCCGTGCCGGTGTAGCCGTCGAAGAAGGCGTCCGCGGCCGACGCGTCGTCGGTGGCGATGCCCGCCGCCAGGCCCGACGTCCGCTCGTTGGCGATCTCGACGGCGTCGGCGAGCGCGCCGACCTTGGCCACTGTGACGGTCGCCTCGCGGTCGGAGTCCAGCGCCCACTCGTAGCCGATGGCGTGCTCGTGGGGCGCCAGCGAAGGCGTGACACCCCGCTCGGCCAGTGCCTCGGAGATGCCCGGCCAGACGTCGTCGTGGATGCCCTCGTGGATGAGCAGCAGGTTCAGCCGGTTGCAGACGCCCAGCCGGTCGAGGCTCGCGTAGACGAGGTCACGCGCCTTTGTGACGTCCGCCCCGCGATCGATGTACAGGACGCCGCCGCCGTCGGCGTGGGCCAGCGTGCGCACGCCGTGGACGGCCGCCTCGGTGGCCAGCGCCCGGGTGCTGTCACCACTGCCGCGCAGGATCACGAGCGGCACCAGGTTCGGCAGCCGCACCAGCGCGGACGCCGCCTCGCGCTCCACTCGCGGCACGAGCTGGACGCAGTCCGCGTCGATGCCGGCCTCGGTCAGCGCCGGGGCGATGACCACCTCGCGCAGCCGCTGGGCCGAGCCGAGCGCGGCCGAGCCCGTGCGCAGCACACCGCCGTTGCGGGACTTGACCAGCTGCGACGCCACGTCGACGGTCACGTTCGGCCGCGCCTCGTAGTTCGCGCCGATCACGCCGACCGGACGTCGCCGCTCGACCAACTTCAGGCCGCCGTCCAGCGTGGACACGTCGACCGAGCGCTCCTGGTGCGGGGCGCCGGCGAGCAACTGGAGCTGCTCGGCCATGCCGGTCAGCCGCTCCGGGGTGATGGTGAGCCGGTCGAGCAGACCGGCGCTCATCCCCTCGGCCTTCGCGCGCTCGACGTCGGCCTGGTTCGCCTCCAGGATCTCGTCGCGGTGCGCGAGCAGCCTCTCGGCCATCCCGGTCAGCGCGGCGTCGACGGCCTCGGCGGAAGCGGCGGCGAGCGACGGCGCGGCCAGCTTCGCCGCCCGTGCGCACTCCTCCACGGCCTTGGCGACCTCGTCCATCGTTCGGCTCCCTCCGCGCGGACCAGCGAGAGACCAGTTTGCCGCATGGGCGTGGCTAGGCGGCCACGGGCTCCAGGAGCCACAGCGCGCCGGCGATGAGGCAGCTGACCGTCCCGACGGCGAAGACCAGCACCCACAGCACCGGCGGCACCGCGGTGAGCCGGCCCAGCTGGTCGGCGTCGGAGTCGCGGGCGCGGCCCTGCCGCCGCTTGACCTGCAGCTCCATCACCGGCCGCACGCCCCCGAACAGCAGGAACCACGTCACGAGGTAGCTGAACGGAGCCTGCACCTCGACCGGCGCGACGAACGCGACCAGCGCGAGCACGACGGCACTGGCGACGACGCTGAACACCCCGTAGGCGTTGCGGATCATCACCAGCACGCCGAGCAGCAGCAGCGCGATCAGCACGAGGACGGTGCCGACGAGGTCGGCGCCCAGCAGGCTGGCGAACAGCAGCCCGAGCACCGACGGCGCCAGGTAGCCGGCCATCGCGGTGAAGGCCATGCCCGGCCCCTCGGGCTTGCCGCGCGAGACGGTGACGCCCGAGGTGTCCGAGTGCAGCTTGATGCCCTGCAGACGCCGCCCGACCAGCACGGCGGCCAGGGCGTGCCCGGCCTCGTGCACGATGGTGACGCCGTTGCGCGCCAGCCGCCAAGGCCTGCCGCCGACGAGCACGACCAGCAGCGCCACCCCACCGGCGACCAGCGTGATCACGGCCGGGGTCTGGGCCTGCTCGATCAGCGACGGAGTGGTGGCGGCCGCGTGGACGGCAGCACCGGCACCGGCCTGGCCGCCGAGCGCGAGTTGAACGGGCGAGCTCACCCGAACACCTCACCACAGGCGATATCTGGCTACTGTGAGTCCCCGCCGCTGGCGGTTTCGCCGACTGCGGTATCGGGTCGATGCGGTCTCCTGTCGTCGTGGTGTGGGCTGGACGCCGGTTCGGGCTCGCGGCGACGGACTGACTGGGCGCTCGGGCACGGCGCGGCCGGCCGCGCCGCTGGGGAACGTCGGCTTCCGGCGCGGTGAGCCGGCCTCGCGTGACTGAAGCCGTGACTCGTGTGCCGGAGCACGGAACTCGGGTGACCAAGGCCGAGACTCGCGTGCTTGAAGCCGGAACTCGCGTGATCGGGGACGGAACTCGCGTGATCAGGGCCGGAACTCGCGTGACTGGGGACGGAACTCGCGTGATCGAGGCCGAGACTCGCGAGGTTGGCGAGCCAGGTGAGTGCACTCATCCCAGCCCACGCCGGACCTCCGAGGTCGCCGCCCGCGGGTCAGGTCATCGGGACTCCCTCATCCGCGCCTCCCCTTCCACTCGGAACAGGAACGACACCCAGCTGCGGAACGGCGCCCACGCCTCGGCTATCTCCGTCAGCTCCTCTACGCCCGCCTCCGGGAGGTGGTACGCGTCGCGCATGATCTCGTGGAGGCGGGACTCCGCCCGGGGGAACACGTCCGGGTGGCCGGCGCCGCGGATCAGGATCAGCTCGGCGCTGAAGCGGCCTATCCCCGGCAAGAGCTGCAGCTGTTTCAGCGCCTCGTCCGCCGGCATCGCCCGCAACGCCGCCGCGTCGAGCATGCCGTCGGCCGCGGCCTCGGCGATTCCGCGCAGCCGCTGCATCTTGGGACCCGACAAGCCCGGCAGGTACTCCAGCTTCGCCAGCGCCGCGGGCGCCGGGAACGCTGTCAGCACGCGGCCGCCGACGTCGACCTCCGTGCCGTGGCGCTCGGCCAAACGCCGGCGGAGCCGGACCGCCTGGGTCATCCAGATCCGGTGGCTCAGCACCGCCCAGCACGCCGCCTCGTACGGGGACGCGAACAGGACCGGCCTCAACCCCGGGTGCATCCCCTGCACCAGCGACACCACCGGATCGCGGGCGCCGATCTCCCCGAACCCGGTGCCGTCGACGTCCAGCGAACACATCCTCCGCGCCTGCGTCACCACCGCATCCGCCTGCGAGGGCGGGCCGTGGACCTCCACCGCCACCTCGCCGGGCGATCTCTGCCGCAGCACCGCTCCCGCCGGTGTCCACTCGCCGTCGAGCGGGAACGCCACCCGGAGCGCGCCGGGCTCCGCTTCCGGCTGGCCGGCGGGCGCGAAACCCGTCAGGAACTTGGCCGCCGCGGCCAGGTCGAACTCGCCACGTACCGTGATCTCGCTGCCCAGCAGGGAAATCGTCATCTGTCCTCCTCGGATCGGAACCTTGCCTGCGACACTAGGCGGGACCACCGACAATTCCGGACTCGAACGCCTGAGCCCGCGAATTCTTCACTCGTTCGAGTGGCCGGGATTTGACATACTGCCGGTATTCGAGAGGAGCGCAATGCCGACCAAGACCGCCACCGAACGCCTCGAAGACCTGCTCGAGACGCCCGCGAAGGCCGCCGACGGCTACCTCGACCTGCTGGGCGCCATCAGCCAGGCCGGCCCGCCGACCGGCCTCACCCAGCGCCTGATGCGCACCACCCTTCTCCCGCGGGTCTACGAGCGGTACTGGCGCCCCACCCTCGGCCGCGCGCTCAAGGGCCCACTCGGACCGAGCATGGCGGGCGAAATCAAGCTCGCGACGAAGCTCCTCGATCTGAACCCCGGCGACACCGCGCTCGACGTCGCCTGCGGCACCGGCCGGTTCACGCGCGCGTTCGGTGCGGCCGTCGGCGCGGGCGGGCTCGCCATCGGCCTCGACGGCGCGCGCACGATGCTCGCCAAAGCCGTCGCCGAGGACGGCCCGGCCTCCGTCGCCTACCTGCGCGCCGACGCCGTACGCCTCCCGCTGAGAGAGTCCACTGTGGACGGCGTCTGCTGCTTCGCCGCCCTTCACATGTTCGCCGAGCCCGAAACCGCGTTGGACTCCTTCGCGCGTGTGCTGAAGCCCGGCGGCCGGATCGTGTTGCTGACGAGCGCCCGGCGTGGCTGGCAACCCGCGCGGGTAGCGGAGTCCGTCGGCGGGATCTTGAGCGGGCAACGGATGTTCGACCGCGGCGAGATCGCGGCGAGCCTGCGCGCCCGCGGCTTCACCGGGATCACCGAGCGGTACGCCGGCGTCACGCAGATCGTGGCGGGCCGGCTGGGCTGAGCACCGCGGATTGTCGGAGGCTGCGGTTAGCATCGCCCCATGACCCACCACGAGCCCGTCCCGCCCGACGACAGCTACCTGCGTTCCCTGGTCGAGGCCACCGCCGACGCCGTCGCGGCCGCCGAACCGCTGTCCTCGCCGCACCCCGGTGCGGACGAGGCGACCCGGGCCGAGGTGACCGCCGCGGTCGAGCGCAGTTCACCCGATCTGGTGGCGTTGAGCCAAGATCTGCACGCCCACCCCGAGGAGGGGTTCGCCGAGCACCGCTCGGTGCAGGCGCTGGCGGACCTCCTGAACCGCCACGGCCACGAAGCGACCGTCGGCGTCGGTGGGCTCGACACCGCGCTGCGCGTCAGCACCCCGCAGCGAGAAGGCCCGCACATCGCCGTCCTCGCCGAGTACGACGCGCTCCCCGGCCTCGGCCACGCGTGCGGTCACAACGTCATCTGCACGACCGCCGCGGGCGGCTTCCTCGGTGCCGCCACGGTCGCCGAGCGGCTCGGCGGCCGGGTCAGCCTGATCGGCACCCCGGCCGAGGAAGGCGGCGGCGGCAAGGAGATCCTCGCCCGCGCCGGCGTGTTCGACGACGTCGACGCGGTGATCATGCTGCACCCCTTCAGCCACGACATCGCGCTGCACCCGTTCCTCGGCCGCCGCCAGCTGGAGATGGTCTTCCACGGCGTCGGCGCCCATGCGAGCGCTCAGCCGTTCATGGGCCGCAACGCGCTCGACGCCGCCGTCGCCGCCTACCAGGGCGTCTCGGCGCTGCGCCAGCAACTCCCGCAGAGCGACCGCGTCCACGGCATCTTCACCGACGGCGGCGCCCGGCCGAACGTCATCCCGGAACGGGCCGCACTGCTGTTCTACCTCCGCTCCGAATCCCCCGACACGCTGCGCGACCTCGCCGCGCGCATGACGTCGATCGCCGAAGGCGCGGCGGCGATGACCGGCTGCGGCGTCGAGCTGACCTGGGACGCCCAAGCCGCCTACCTGCCGATCCGCTTCAACACCACGCTCGCCGGCCGCTGGTCGGTCAACCAGGCGGGCACCGGCCGCAAGCCGCTCCCGCCGGGCATCGTCCCGGAGTCGCTCACGGGCTCGACGGACCTGGGCAACCTGTCGTACCGGATGCCAGCGCTACACCCGATGCTCGCGGTCTCGGGCCCGACGGTCGCGTTGCACACCAAGGAGTTCGCGGCTGCGGCCGGTTCGGAGACCGGCGACGCGGGAGTCCGCGACGGCGCGCTGGGCCTGGCCCTGACCGCGGCGGACTACCTGGGCGACGCCGAACTGCGGAAGGCGGTCCACGACGAGTTCGAGGCGGCGGGAGGCGCACTGGACGTGCCGTCGTTCTTCGCCTGATGCCTGAGAACCGCCTGAGTTTTCTCAGCTGATTCTTCTCAGCAAAGCCTGAGGTATTTCCACAGGCTGTTCACAAGCACGGGCGCGAATCTAGATCCATGACCGAGAACGAGAGTCGGCCCGGCCCCGCCTCACCCGGTGGGCACCAGCCGCACCACAGCACCCAGCAGTACGGGCCGTACGCGCAGCAGCAGTACGGCTACCAGCAGCAGGCCGCGCCGAACCCTCTGTTCACCCCGCAGCCGCCGCTCCAGCAGCCGGGGCAGCCGCCCACGGCGCTGAAGACCAAGCCGCGCAAAGGCGGCCGCGTCGCGATGATCGTCAGCGCGACCGCCCTCGGCGCGGCGCTGGTCGGTGGCGTCGGCGGCGCCGCGATCGTCGGGCTCACCACGAACTCGGCGGACGGCGCGACGACGTCGGTGAGCACGCCCGCGGCGAACGGGCAGACGGTCTCGAACTCGACCTCCGGCGACGTCAGCGGCGTCGCGGCGAAGGTGACGCCGAGCGTGGTCCAGATCAACGTAACCACCGAGCAGGGCGAGGCGATCGGCTCCGGCGTCATCCTCACCTCGAACGGCCGGATCCTGACCAACGCGCACGTCGTCGACGGCGCCCAGAACGTCGTGATCACGACCTCCGACGGCAAGAAGTACCAGGCCAGCGTGGTCGGCGCGGACACCAAGGCGGACATCGCCGTGGTCCAAGCCCAGAACGCGAGCGGTCTGACGGCGGCGACGCTGGGCGACTCGAGCAAGCTGGCCGTCGGCCAAGAGGTCGTCGCGATCGGCTCGCCGGGCGGGCTGCAGAACACCGTCACCACCGGCATCGTCAGCGCGCTCAACCGGAACCTGTCCGACATCGGCCAGGGCGAGCAGCAACAGCAGTCGCCCTTCAGCCGCACGTCGAACCAGTCCGAAGACTCGCCCAGCTACACCGCGATCCAGACGGACGCCTCGATCAACCAGGGCAACTCCGGCGGCGCGCTGGTCGACGCGCAGGGCAACGTCATCGGCATCAACTCGGCCCTCTACAGCCCGACGGCCTCGGCCAACGGCTCGGCCGGCAGCGTCGGGATCGGCTTCGCCATCCCGATCAACGACGCCAAGAAGATCGTCGACCAGATCGTGAACAACTAGGACGCGGGCGGGCCGTGGTCGGGGCGGTCCGTTCCACCCGCTTTCGGGGAGCGGGGACAGCGAAGGCCGTTTCGAGAGTCAATCGGGGGCTCTCGAAACGGCCTTCGCGCTGTCTACAGCTCGTACGTGAGCGTCAAGGTGTGGTTCTGCTCGGCGTCCACCTCGATGTTCGCCGTGCCGGAGATCCCGGTCAGCTCGCCCGAGCCCGAGCCGGTGAGGATCTTCAGCGTCAGGCCGGACTCGTCGGCCGAGTGGTGCAGGACGAAGGCGCCCTTGCGACCGTCGACCGAGACGGCGAGACGCTCGAAGGCGACGTACGCACGCGAAGTCGCGTTCGACGCCGTGAGCATCTCGACGGTGCTGGTCCCTTCGACCGCTCCGGTGAACGTCTTGGCGATCGCCACCCGGGCGAACTCCGTGCCCGCGGCCTCGTCGGTCGCTTGCGGCGCCCACTCGTCGAGGACGAACGACGCGGTGGCAGTGCTGGTCATGGCTGGTTTCCCCTGTCTCGAAGGTGAGCCGAGCATCGCAGCCATACCTGACAGCTCGCGTCAGGTATTCGTCACCGCTTCCGGTTGCCGAACAGCCCGCGCGTGATCTCCCGGCCCAGCGCGCTCGCGGCGGACCGCATGAACGACTTCACGGCCGGGTTCTTCATCGCCGACTCGATGAGTCCCGGCTCGTCCTTCTCCTTCTCGGGAGCCGGAGGAGCCTCAGCAGGCGCAGCTTCCGGCGCGGGAGCCGCGGCGACCTTCGCGGCCAGCTTCTCGTACGCGGACTCGCGATCGATCGTCTCGGCGTACTTCGCGTGCAGGTCCGACGAAGTGACCGCGGCGGCAACGGCTTCGGGACCGATCGAGCCCATCTTCGACCGCGGCGCCCGCAGCCGCGTCCACGCCACCGGCGTCGGCGCGCCCCGCTCCGACAGCACCGTGACGATCGCCTCGCCGATGCCCAGCGACGTCAACGCCGTGTCGAGCTCGTAGAACTTCGTCTTCGGGTAGGTCTTGACCGTCTTGGCCAGCGCCGCCTGGTCGTCCGGGGTGAACGCCCGCAGCGCGTGCTGGATCCGCGCGCCGAGCTGCGAAAGCACGTTGTTGGGGATGTCCGTGGGCAGCTGCGTGCAGAAGAACACGCCGACGCCCTTCGACCGGATCAGCTTCACGGTCTGCTCGATGCGCTCGAGGAACGCCTTCGACGCGTCGTTGAACAGCAGATGCGCCTCGTCGAAGAAGAAGACGAGCTTCGGCTGGTCGAGATCGCCCTCCTCCGGCAGCTCCTCGAACAGCTCGGCCAGCAGCCACATCAGGAACGTCGAGAACAACGCCGGCTTCGCCTGCAGGTTGTCCAGCTCCAGCAGCGTGACGACGCCCTTGCCGTCGTTCTGGCGCATGAGGTCGTGGACATCCAGCTCCGGCTCGCCGAAGAAGTCCTCGCCTCCTTGGGCCTCGAGGTTCGACAACGCGCGCAGGATCACCCCGGCCGTCACCGCCGACACCCCACCGATGCCCTTGAGGTCCGCCTTGCCCTCGTCGCTGGTCAGGTGCGTGATCACCGACCGGAGGTCCTTCGTGTCCAGCAACGCGAGACCGCGCTGGTCGGCCCAGTGGAAGATCAGCCCGAGCGTCGACTCCTGGGTCTCGTTCAGCCCGAGCACCTTCGACAGCAGCACCGGCCCGAAACTCGTGATCGTCGCGCGGATCGGCGAGCCTTTCCCGCCGGTGCCCAGGGACAGGAACTGCACCGGGTACGCCGTGCCGGCCCAGTCGTCGCCCAGCTCCTGGGAGCGCTTACCGACCTTGTCGTTCGCTTCGCCGGCCGCGGCCAGGCCGGACAGGTCGCCCTTGACGTCCGCGAGCACCACTGGCACCCCGGCCGCCGACAGCTGCTCCGCGATCAGCTGCAACGTCTTGGTCTTGCCCGTCCCGGTCGCGCCCGCGACCAGGCCGTGCCGGTTCAGCGTCGCCAGCGGCAGGCGCACCGCGGCCGCGGCGTCCGTCTTCCCGTCGATCACCACCGCGCCCAGCTCGAGCGCGGCACCCTCACTCGCATAACCAGCGGCGATTTCGCTCGCCGGCGACCCCTGCTCGGTCACTCGCAACTCCCCGATCGTGTGTCCTGCACCACACCGCGAGCGTAACGCGCCGTACGCGCAGGTAACGCCGCTCTTATCCCCGTGTCGGGTTAGGGTCACCAGGTGACCGACCGCCTAGTCTGGATCGACTGCGAAATGACGGGGCTCGACCTCGGCAAGGAAGCGTTGATCGAAATCGCCGCCCTCGTCACCGACGCGGAGCTGAACGTGCTCGGCGACGGAGTCGACATCGTCATCCACGCCGACGAAGAAAAACTCGCCGGGATGCCCGACGTAGTCCGCGAGATGCACGCCCACTCCGGCCTCACCGAAGAGGTCCGCGCCTCCAGCGTCACCCTCGAAGAAGCCGAACGCCGCGTCCTCGACTACATCCGCGAGCACGTCCCCGAAGCCGGGACCGCGCCGCTCGCCGGCAACTCGATCGCCACCGACCGCGGCTTCATCGCGCGCGACATGCCGGCGCTCGACGCCCACCTCCACTACCGCCTGGTCGACGTCTCTTCCGTCAAGGAGCTCGTCCGCCGCTGGTACCCGCGGATCTACTACGCCAAGCCGGAGAAGGGCCTCGCGCACCGGGCGCTGGCGGACATCAAGGAATCCATCGGCGAACTCGACTACTACCGGCGCGTCGCCTTCGTCCCGCAACCCGGCCCGACCAGCGACGAAGCCAAGGCGGCGGCCGCTGAAGTGCAGGAACGGCACCAGGGGTAACCCCCTGCAATCCGCTTGAGGGCACCCGCTACGATTACTGCCAGCGAGGCGATCGCAAGCGGATCCCCTCGGTAATGGTGGGCGTAGCTCAGCTGGTAGAGCACCTGGTTGTGGTCCAGGAGGTCGCGGGTTCGAAACCCGTCGCTCACCCCAACACCCCAGTTTGGATCTTCGGACCGAACTGGGGTTTTTGCTTTTCGCACCCTTCGGCCGTCGGTGGCAACCCTCACGACCGGATGGCTCAGCGTGCACGCGGCCGGTCGGCGGTGCACCGTGTTCTGGTGGCACGTTCAGCACCGAGGATCAAAGGCCGGAAGAAGAAGCTGCGGTACGAGGACATCACCGTCATCGACCGCTCGCTTCTCAAGCGGGCGGTGGGAGCCGCCGCCCTCGGCAACGCCATGGAGTGGTTCGACTTCGGCGTCTACGCCTACATCGCCGACACCATCGCCGAGGTCTTCTTCCCGCCCACGATCTCCCCCGGAGTCCGGCTGATCGGGACGTTCGGCGCCTTCACCGCCGCCTTCCTCATGCGGCCCCTCGGCGGGCTGGTCTTCGGCCCCCTCGGCGATCGGATCGGGCGGCAGAAAGTCCTCGCCGTCACCATGATCATGATGGCTATCGGCACTCTGAGCATCGGGCTGATCCCGTCGTACTCCTCCATCGGGGTCTGGTCGCCGATCCTGCTCGTGGTCGCCCGGATGGTGCAGGGGTTCTCGACCGGCGGCGAGTACGGCGGCGCGACGACCTTCATCGCCGAGTACTCCCCCGACAAACGTCGCGGCTTCATGGGCTCGTGGCTCGAGTTCGGGACGCTGTCCGGGTACGTGCTCGGCGCGTCCGTCGTCACCGGCATGAAGGCCTGGGTCCCGCACGAGACGCTGCTCGACTGGGGCTGGCGCGTCCCGTTCCTGGTCGCCGGCCCGCTCGGCATCATCGGCCTCTACATGCGCCTCAAGCTCGAGGAAACGCCAGCGTTCCAGAAGCACGCCGAAGAGTCGGAGAAGCGCGGCCGCTCCGGCGAGCCGTTCTGGAAGATGTTCACCGACTACTGGCCCGCGCTGCTGATCTGCGTCGGCCTGGTGCTCGTGTTCAACGTCACCGACTACATGCTCCTGTCGTACATGCCGACGTACCTGTCCGAGCAACTGCACCTCGACGCGACCCACGGCCTGCTGCTGATCATCGTCGTCATGGTCGTGATGATGCTGATCATCCTGGTCGGCGGCCGGATCACCGACCACGTCGGCCGCAAGCCCGTCATGATGGCCGGCTGCCTCGGCTTCTTCGTGCTGTCCTGGCCGCTGATGCTGCTGGTGCACGACGGCGGCCTGGTCCTGACGTTCCTCGGGCTCATGGGCCTCGGCCTGCTGCTGCTCTGCTTCGAGGTTTCGATGCCCGCGGCCCTGCCGGCGCTGTTCCCGACCGCGATCCGCTACGGCGCGCTGTCCATCGCGTTCAACATCTCCGTGTCGCTCTTCGGCGGCACGACGCCGCTGGTCATGCAGGCGCTGATCTCGTCCACCGGCCACGATTTCTGGCCCGCGTGGTACATGATGGCCGCCGGCGCGGTCGGCGCCGTCGCGGTCTACTTCAGCCGGGAGACGGCGAACAAGCCTCTCTGGGGCTCGGGTCCCGCGGTGGCGACCGAAGAAGAGGCGCGGGAGCTGGTGCGCGAGTCGAAGGGCTAAGCGGCCTCGAGCAGCAGCCCGGTCAGCTCGGCGGGCATGGTGATCATGCAGTCGTGCCCGGTCGGCAGCTCCCGCACCGGCTCGCCCGCCGGGACCGGCCGCCGGGTGATACCCGTCGGCTCGCCGCCGACGCAGTGGATGTGCGTACGCGGAATCGCCTTCGCCGCCGGGTTGTCCAGCCGGACCGGCTCGGTCAAGCACCGCACCGGCTGGTCGGACAGCATCGAGCGCAGCCAGGCGACGTCGTCGGGATCGGTGACCCCGAACAGGCCCATCGGCGGCACCCGCCAGCCGTCCACCGCGCTGTCGATCAGCTGCTTCGTGACGGGGATGACGTCGGCCGCGGTCTCGCCGTCTTCGGGGACCATCGCGTCGAGGAACACCAGCCGCGCGATCCGCTCCGGCATCCGGTCGGCGGCTCCCGAGATGACCATCCCGGCGTAGCTGTGCCCGACCAGCACGACGTCGTGCTCGTCCTCGAGCACGCCGGCGATGTCGTCGATGTGGGTGCCGAGCCCGACTTCCGGGCTCAGCAGGTGGGCTTTGTCGCCGTACCCGGTCAGCGACGGCGCGAACACGCGGTGCCCGGCCGACTCCAGCAGCGGGACCACGCGGTCCCAGCTGCGTCCGCTGTGCCAAGCACCGTGTACCAGTAGAAACGTGGACATGGAACCATCGTGATCACTCGAAGCACACCGGACAATACGGCACTTTTTGGTGCCTCGGTTCTCAGGAGGTAACCGTGCAGGACGCGTGCCAGGCCCGCGAAGTCCTCGGGATCGTCGGGGACAAGTGGGCGCTGCTGGTCGTGCGGATGCTCAAGGACGGGCCGCGGCGCTTCACCGAGCTCAAGCGGGCCATCGACGGAATCAGCCAGCGCATGCTCACCGTGACCCTGCGCGACCTCGAGCGCGACGGGATCGTGACGCGCACGGTCCACGCCGTCATGCCGCCGCACGTCAGCTACGAGCTGACGTCGATGGGCCGGACGCTGCGCGAAGCCACCGCGCCGCTGCTCGAGTGGAGCCTCACGCACCTGCCGCTCATCGCGGCGGCCCGCGCGGAGTACGACGACCGCTAGTTCGCGGCCGTCTTCCACTCGTCCCAGGACAGCTGCCAGACGCTCCAGCCGTCGGTCGGCTCGAGCTTCGGGCCGCCGCTGTTCTGGACCGTGACGACGTCACCCTTCCTGGACGTGTCCATCAGCCACTTCGTGTTCTCGGTGGACAGGTTGAGGCAGCCGTGGCTGACGTTGCTGTGGCCCTGCTGCCGCACCGACCACGGCGCGGAGTGGTAGAAGATGCCGCTGTAGGACAGGCGGATCGCGTACTGGACGAAGGTGCTGTAGCCGCCGGGAGCGTCCTCGGGGACGCCGTAGGTGGCGGAGTTCATCGTGTAGCCGGTGTGCTCGCTCATGACGGTGTAGGTGCCGGCCGGGGTGTTGTGGCCGGGCTTGCCCATGGAGGTCGGCATGGTCCTGACCTCCTTGTCGTTGATCGTGACCGTCATCTGGTGCGTCTGGCCGTCGGCGACCGCGACGAGCTTGTCGCCGATCGTGCCGGTGATCTTCTTGTCCTCGCGGCCGTAGCTGCCCTTGCCGAGCGCCTTGCCGTAGACGGCGGCGTCGACCGTGATCTTGGTGCCGCTCTTCCAGTAGTCCTTCGGCCGCCAGGTCACCTGCTTGTCGCCGGACCAGCGGAAGGCGCCCTCGGTGGCCGGCTCGGCGGTGACCTTGAGCGCCTTCTCGGCGGCGGCCTTGTCGGCGACGTTCCCGCTGAAGGTGAAGATCAGCGGCATCCCGACGCCGACCGTCTCGCCGTCGTCGAGGTTCACCGAGACGCCGAGCTGCCGCGCGGGCTTGACGGTCGCGAACGACGACTCCTGCGTCACCGGCTTGCCGTCGGAGCCGGTCGCGGTCGCGGTCAGCTTGTAGGCCTTGTTGTAGCCGAGCGGCTCGGCGGAGTCCCACCCCGACCCGTCGGCGCGCGCCTTCCCCGCGACGACCTTGCCGTCGGCCCCGGTCAGCTTCACGTCACCGACCTTCCCGTCGGCAACGACGACGCTGACGGGCTCCCCGGGCGCGACGTCCTTGGCATCCTTCGCAGGGCTCACCGTGAGCACGGCAGGCTTCGGCGCGGGCTTGGGCGCACTCGAGGACGGCGTCGCCTTCGGAGGTTCACTCGAAGGGCTACCACTGCTGCAGCCGGCCACCGTGAGGCCGATCACCCCCGCGGCCACCAACAGCCGCACCCCCACACGCGTCATGTCCACCTGCCTGTTTCGCCGTCGATGTCCGACTACAGTGTGCCCGACCAGCCCCGACACCGGGGCGGCAACGTCGGAACTCGTCAACGGGACCCCCCTGGAACGAGCCCCGGAACCGGGTGCTAATGTTTTCCACGTCGCCGAGGGAAACCTCCGGCAGACACCGGCGCCATTAGCTCAATTGGCAGAGCAGCTGGCTCTTAACCAGCGGGTTCGGGGTTCGAGTCCCTGATGGCGCACCCCACTGAATCGAAGCCCACCTGCGGGTATCCTTGATCACGAGGATCTTGCCAGTGGGCTTTGATCATGGATGGGACCGGCGTGGGGCCGAATGAGACCGCGCTTGCCGGCCGTTGTCCTTGACCTTCTTGTTGCGGGCATGGCGGCCTTTGCCTCGCCCGCGTCGTTTCCCGCTTGCCCGGCCGCGCAACGAGGCCGCCGCATTCCGAGCCGCCGCCAGCACCAGAGCCGCCGTTGCCTCGGCGGCCTGATGGGCCAGGCAAGGCAGGACGCTGGTGTAAGTGTCGGCGGTAAGCACGATGCTGGAATGCCCCAGCATCGCCTGGACCACCTTCAAATCGTTCCCCGCGGCCAGCGACAAGCTCGCCGCCCCGTGCCGCAGGTCATGCAACCGGATCGGCGGCAACCCCGCCTCCGCCACCAGCCGCCTGAAGGCGTGTGTCACGTGCCCCGGGCTCAACGGCCCGCCATACCGGTTGGTGAACAGAAACCCGACCGGCTCGCCGGCCCGCTCTTGTCGCCGCTCTGCTCGAAGCGCTCGCAGCGCGGCCACCAAGCCATGATCCAGCGCCAACGTGCGGACGCTCGTTTCGGTCTTCGGTGGGCACACGACTGTGCGGCCGCCCCGGTCCTGCACTTGGTGCGATACCTGCACGACCGCAGCGTCGAGGTCCAGATCGCACCAGCGCAGCCCGGTCGCCTCACCCCGCCGCAACCCGAGCAACGCGACCGCCAGATACAGCACATACATCGGATGGCCACGCGCGTGCTCAAGGAACCCGGCCGTCTGCCGGACCGTCCACACCGCCACCGGCGGCCGCTCACCCGTCGCCCGCCAATGCGCCACCCGCGCCTCGGTCCACACCACCGCGCGCGGCCGCCGCCCCGACGGCAGCTCCACCAGATGCGCCGGGTTCCGCTCAATCACTCCCACCCGGATCGCGCCGTTCAGCGCCGCATGCAACGTCCCCCGGATCCGCACGAACGTGGCCGACGACAGTGGCCGCTCCCGTGTTGCGTTCGCCCGGGCCAACGCGACGAACATCGCCTGCACCCGCGCCACCGTCAACGACCGCAACGGCACACTCCCCAGGTACGGCTTCAGCTAGTCGCTGACGTGCTGGGTGTACAACCGGCGCGTGTTGAAGCTCAGGGTCTGGCGCATCTCCAGCCAGATGTCCAACCACTGCCCCACCGTGACCGCGCTCCGCCCCGGCACCACATCAGCCCCGAGCAGATACGCCCGCGCCTGCTCCGCGGCCGCACGGGACCGGAAGCCGCCACGACGCACCCGCTGCCGCCGACCGTCCCGGCCGCACGGCAGCTCCAGCGAGAAGTACCAACTCCCATGCCCCCGCTCGGCCAACCGCGGACACAGGGCACCTCGCTCGCCGCCGGCTTCTCCTCGTGCCTTACAGCCGCACCGCTTGTAGACCGCTGCTCGTCCCATCGCGACCTCCATGTCGACCAGCTCAGCGTGCGCCCCCGCGGACTCGACTACCACACGCAGCCCGCGGGGATAGCCTGGATGAATGACCCGCGCCCAGGGACGCAGCCGCAGAGTCAGGGTGACCGTCGAAGCGGTTGTCGACATCACCGATGAGAACGCACTCGAACAGGCCGCGATCGCCGACATCGAGACAGCGCAGTTCTCCGTCTCCGCTGACAGCGACCGCAGCGTCGCGCAGGTCCGACAGGACGAGCAGGACCACATCCGCAGCGACGCCGTCGCCGCCGTGCAATGGTTCGTCGACGCAGGCGGCGTGATCGATGATCGTCCCGGGATCGAGTTCGTCGAAGCCACCGAGTTGGTAGTCGAGATCGACGAACTCGGCGTACCAGTCTCGGCCTGGCCTCAATTCGCCGAACTCTTCCCCCTGTGCACCTGCGGCGCGGACGACTGCAACCGGTGCGGCGGCTTCCAACTGACACCACGAACGGCAGCAGCCCTGTGGACCGCAGCCGGAGTTCTGGCCGATCAAGCTTACGACGATGTCCTCGAACACGGTGACGAGCCGGTGAACGAAACTGGTGCCTGGGCCGTGTTCGACGAGTTCCCGCGGATCACCTGGCGACAGAACGCCGTCTGGCGCCGGCAAGCCGCACGCTCCTTCGGCGACCTCAGCGACGACCTAACTGACGGCAACCGGCCCCAGCCCCGCTGCCCAGCCGAAGAGATGGCACTGCACCTCATCCTCCGCTCCGCTGAAGCCGCCGTCGGCGATGACTGGGCCGGCTTCGCCGAACGCTACGCAGACCTGCCCGAACACGACGACGACCACGACTGGGACATGCTCAACGAAACACTGTTCCAAGACCTCGACATCCTCGCACTCTTCAGCAAACAGCTCGACGGCATCGAAGACCCAGACGCCGACCAAAACCGAGAACTCGGCATCGGCGACTACCGGCCACAAGCCTGGTTCGAACGGTTCCTCGACATAGACCCGCGGGACCCACGACGCCCCTTCCGCCGCTGAACGAGATCAACAACCGGGACACCGAATCGCGTGGGTGTCCCCAAGTACCTTAAGCACGCCCGCCGAGCCCGCCAGGAGCTCGGCAAGAGTTCTCCCCCGCCAACTGCCGGGGGCAACGCCAAGCCGAGCAGCCCGCAGGCAAGATCGCTGAGCTCGCTCGAACCAGAAATCCTCCGGATTATTGGTTCGAGTCGTTTCGGGTCGACGTCAGTCGCTCTAGCTGGGATGTTTGCAATCGCTCATGCTCTCAGTCGACGTCGGTCAACCTCGTTCGACCTGCAATTTCGCCCTTAAATCGCCCCTAGTTCGACAGCCAGGCCGCCGCACGCTGCCCCGCAGTCGCCAACGATGCCATCCGCGTCGCGCAACACGCTCCAGGCGGTTGCCCAGAAAGTGGCCGACCTGACCATCTGATTACAAGTGCGAGGGAAAGCAAAGTCGGTGAGTGTCGCTAAGTGTCAGACTCTGCCAATAAATGCAGGTCAGCCGACATCTTGACCGCCTTTCAGTATCGTCAAGTGTCGCACAGTGTCAGGCACTACTCAAGCAACGGAACCCCATCGGATACGCAATCACTGCTATCTTAGTCCATTGTAGACTAATGCAAGTCTGATCAACACCGCCTGATCGCCGCCGATCAGGGTGACGGCGAAGGTCAGCATCTTGATAGAGTTGGCCACACCGTAATCCTTAGAGGTCATGGACAATCTCGGGCACCCACGGCATCGCCTCGCTCTGCGAGGCTGTACCGGCCGATGATGTGTGCGGTGTCGAGCATCAACCAGTGCTCGACACCGCCCGGTTACGTCATCTGGTTGAGCGGGTACGTATGGCGCTTGCCGTGGTGGGATTGGTTCGCCAGCCTTGCCAGCCGCGGCACAGCACGTAGGCGACGGCGGCCGCCGCTACGAGGCTGAGGTCGATGGGCCAGGTCGTTCGATCGACGGACGTCATCCCGTTACGATCGAGACCGATCGAGGCGGCCTGCTCCACCGTCACCTCTTCTCGCATACACCGGTTCAGGGACGCGCCAGCCTCTGCACGCATGCCGACACGTCTTCCCGTGACTCGCCGAGATCGAAGGCGATCTGCGGGACCGTCACCGTTCCGGTCGACACCAGCCGGCTCATCGCGGCGACGATCACCCGAGCAGCCAGCTCGTCGTCGGCCGAAACCTGACCGGGCGGCACCGGAGTCGGCAGCGGCACGGCCCGCCGCATGTCTTCCGTGGTCCAACGGCGCGCAACGCCGCCACCACTGACGGAAAAGCCGCCGATCTCCTGGTCATCGCTGCTGGGCATGAGTCCAGTGAACCACACCAATGGGGTACAACGCCCAAAACGGGCATCGATAGGGTGGGTTGTAGCCGAGGGGACGGCTTCCACGTCGCAGGTTCTGCGCATCCTCCCCTGCCGCTATGGGCTCTCCCGACGATTGCAGCACATTCGATGGAGGAGGGGACGTCAATGAGACGCGTCATCAGCGTGTTCGCAGTAAGCGTTTTCGTGACAGCCGGCTTTTCAACAGCGAACGGCGTCGCGGCTGCTTCACCGCAGGAAACGCCGGGCTGGACGATCAGCCAGGCCAAGTCCATCGGCGGGAAAACCGTGTCATCGCAGGCGTTGCACTCCTAGGAGATCCGAAAGTTCTGGACTCCAGAGCGCATGCTGGCGGCGGTTCCGCTCCCCGCGCCTGTGGTCGACACCGACGACGCACGAGTGAAGGCCACCGGTGACAACATCGCTGCGGGTGCGCCGGCGACCGAAACTTCCTTCTGGTCGCGTGGACACCGCTGGCCCCGGGGTTTCGGGGGCGCCCACCCCGACCGCATCTCGCATGCGCGGAACGTGGAAACCCCGTCAGGGTCCGAGCGCAGCAGCTCGGTAAGCCGATCGCAAGAGGGGCTGAACTCCCTGGCGGGACAGGATGCCCAAGAAGCGGATGCCGGTGGCCGAAAGGCAACGGGACTCGCGGCGCCAACGCCAACGCCACCGCTCCAGGTGACTTGTCGCGGGGAACCGACCGGATGCCATCCAGACGATCGGGCCCGAAAAAGCGCTGGCATGGGCAGGTGAACCCGTGAAATCGCCAGCATCGCCGACGCGGTCGGCGTCAGCGTGCGCGCCCTCGAACGGGGCTTCAAACGCCATCTGGACATGACGCCGAACGGATACCTTCGCGATGTCCGCCTCCGGCGGGCACGTGAAGATCTCGAGATCAGCGCTCCTGACGTAGTAACTGTCGCCGAGGTCGCCCGACGGCACGGTCTCTTCCATTTTGGACGATTCGCCGGAAGCTACCGCGACCAATTCGGTGAGGCGCCGTCCGACACGCTACGACGTGTCAACACACTGCTCCGATGACATCGAAGCAACCGAGGTCGACGGCGCATCGGTTGCACGATGAGGTTCACCCCGAACGGTGGACAGGGGCTTACACAGTTCAGGCAGCCGCTGCCAGCGACCGCTCGTAGGTGTCGGGACTGAGCATCCCGATCG
>NZ_JBFBAG010000052.1:0-79186 GCF_040682155.1 Amycolatopsis sp. NPDC051371 | reverse complement strand
TACTCAATCATTCTCAAAGGAACCTCATACGAGGTTATATATAAGCTCTACTGGCTTAGTTCACTAGCACACTGTTGAGTTCTCAAGCAACACACCCCGGATCGCGTCGCTTTTACACGACCTTATCCGAAGCATTTGTTTTCAAGCTTTGCTGTTCCGAGACTAACACCTCGGTTCAGGACCACCCACTCTACCACCTTCGTGGGAGCTTGGTTCGTGACCCCGGCGGCCGCCCGGTTTCCCTGGCGACTTGGGGAACTTTACATGCCCCGAAACGGCCTCGCACAGGGGGGTCCCCTTTTATCGCGCCAGGCCGCTGACCTGCGTCGATCCACCGAGAACTACGTCTGGGGACGCCCGTGGGTCGCGACGACCGAGACGGCGACGAGCGCGGCCGTCAGCACCGCGGCGACGTGGATCGGCGCCGGCGTGAACGACGCCGCGACGACGAGCACCGCCGTCACCGGGAAGCCGATCGCGATCGGGCGGCATTCGTTGGTCGGGCCGATGTGCAGCAGCCACACGCTCAGCAGGAAGATCGCGACCGGCAGCGTGGTCGGCAGCGCCGCGGCCACCCCGCCGAGGTCGTGCAGCGCACCCGTGTCGTAGGCGACCGCCACCTCGAGCCCCGCCCCGACGGCCGCGGCGGACGCGAAGATGAAGTAGTGGCCGTAGCCCCAGCTCATCGACGTGAACATGGTCGGCCGGCGGACGAGCCGCGCGTGCCCGGGCCGGTCGAAGTACAGCCACCACATCGAGAACACGAGCACCAGGCCGGCGGCGGCCAGCGAGATCAGCGCGCCGACGTGCCCGGGTTCGGCGGCGCCCTCCTTGATCGCGTTCGTCGCGCTGAGGATCACCTCGCCGAGCACGATCAACGTGAACAGGCCGTACCGCTCGGCGATGTGGTGCGGGTGCCACGTCGTGCCCTGCCGCTTCTCCGCCCACACCGGCACGGCCATCTCGAGCACCGCGAACACGACGAAGGCGATCACCCGCATTCCGTGCGGCAGCCACTGGTAGGAGATCCACAGCAGCTGGACCACCGCGATCCCGGTGGCGTAGCGCACCGCGGCCGGGCGGCAGCCCGGATCGGACCGCGCGGCCCGCAGCCACTGGAACACCATCGCCAGCCGCATCAGGACATAGCCGACGACCGTCAGCCGGAAGTCGCCGTCGAACGCGCGCGGCACCGAGGCCGCGACGGTCAGCCCGCCGGCGATCTGCACGAGCGTGGCCAGCCGGTACGGGACGTCGTCGGTGTCGAACGCCGAGGCGAACCAGCTGAAGTTCAGCCAGCCCCACCAGATCGCGAAGAACACCATGGCGAACGACGAGACGCCGTGGACCGCGTGCCCCTCGGCCAGCGCGTGGTGCAGCGACGTCGCGGCCTGCCCGACGGCGACCACGAAACAGAGGTCGAACAGCAGTTCCAGGGGCGTCGCGACGCGGTGGCTCTCACTGCTGTCGCGCGACCGCATCGGCCGGTACCAGACCCGGACCCGGCTCCCCGGCCACGACGGCTGCTCGGTCATCGAAGCTCCTGCGCTCGTGCCTGTCGGACGCGTCATCCCAACATGATCACGGGCCGGGCGGAAGCACGACACGAAGAACGGACGGGCCCGGTTCCCCCTCACCCGGGCCCGCCCGCTGCCGTCACGCGCCGGCGGCTGCCGATGGGCATCCCTTCCGCGAATGCCGGACGGTCCCCCGCGGACGCCGACACTCACTGGATGGAAGGTGACCGAGTGTGTCCATTCCTCGAACTCCGGACGCCTCGATCGCTCGGGCCGGTCACCCCATCCCCGGGTGGCCGACCGATTGCCACTGTCGGTAGCCGAAGCCGCGCAGTGAAGGCTCCATAAGATCTACCCGGTTGCTCTGCGTAGCACCAGTGTCTTTCCGTGCTCGTCACTCGGATGGAGCATCGCAAATCTGCCGAAAGTAGTGTCTCAGCCCCGTTGCACGTCCGCGGCGGACGTCTCGGTCCTCCGGGCCTCGTGTTCCTGCTCGGAAGTCTGCGCACGGTGGCGCCGCGCCCGGAGTTCGGCGATCGCGAGGGCCAGCGCGCCACACGTCAGACCGGCCGCGCAGCACAACGCGACGGTGAGCGCGAGCGGGTAGTCCGTCCCCGCGCCGACGACGGCGCCGAACACCGACGCGAGCACGGCGGTGCCGATCGCGGTACCGATCCGCTGCCCGGTCTGCAGCGCGCCGCCCGCGACCCCGGCCATCCGGACCGGCACGCACTCCAGCGTCAACGTCGTGTTCGGCGAGATCACCATGCCGCCGCCCACCCCCGCGAACAGCAACGGCAGCGCGAACGCCCACCCGGACGCCGACGGCGGGACGAGCTCGGCGAGCAACGCGACGGCGAGCAGGCCCAGCGCGACCATGGCCAGCCCGGTGACGGTCAGCCGCCGGCCGAAGGTCGGCACGAGCCGCCCGGCGACGGCCGCCGACACCGCCGAGCCCAGCGCGAACGGCGTCACCGACAGCCCGGACTGCAACGGCGTGTAACCGAGGCCCTGCTGGAAGAACATCGCGAAGACCAGCCAGATCCCGGCGAACCCGCAGAAGTAGAGGGCGCCGACCACGGCACCGGCGGCGTACCCCGGCGTGCCGGTGAACAGCCGGGTGTCCAGCAGCGGCGTCCGATCGCGCCGGACCACCGAGCGCTCCCAGCGCACGAACGCGAAACCGAACACCAGCGCGACGACGAACATCCACCACAGCCGCGCCGGGCCGCCGTCGTCGGATTCGATGACCGGGAGCAGCACGCCGAGGACGGCGACCGCGAGCAGCACGATCCCGACGAAGTCGATCTCCGACCGCGCCCGGAACTGTTTCTTCTCGCTGCGCGGCAGCAGCCGCAGGGCCAGCGCGAACGCGAGGACGCCGATCGGCACGTTGACGTAGAACACCCAGCGCCAGCCGTCCTGGGCCCCGAAGACGGCGAGGATGACCCCGCCGAGGATCGGCCCGACCGCCGTCGAGATCCCGACGACCGCGCCGAACATCCCGAACGCGCGGCCGCGCTCGGCGCCTCGGAAGAGGTCCTGGATCAGCCCGGTGTTCTGCGGCGTCAGCATGCCCGCGGCCACGCCCTGGGCGAGGCGCGCGATCACGAGCGTCGTCTCGTTCGGCGCGGCTCCGGCCAGCGCGCTCGTGATGACGAACGCGGCGAGGGCGCCGAGGAACATGGTCCGGCGGCCGAACGCGTCGCCGAGGCGGCCGCCGGTGACCAGGACCAGGCCGAACGCCAGCGCGTAGCCGGAGACGACCCAGCGGATCCCGCCGCTGCTCGCGTGCAGCCCGGACTGCATCGACGGGAGGGCGACGTTGACGATGCTGACGTCGAGCAGCCCCATGAACCCGGCCGTCAGCGAGACGGCGAGCGCCTTCCAGCGCCGGGGATCGGGTTCGTACGACATCGAAGAGCTGACCTCACGCGTGTTCACCGGCCGGGGATACCCACTCAGCAAACACGAAAGGCGGGATCCGCGCGCGCTGTGCGGACCCCGCCTTTCGGGGGGGCTCACGTGGAAGCGGTGATCCCGCGGATGCCCTTGAGCTCGCCGATCAGCATCGAGCTGACCTTCACCGGGTAGTCGTTGAGCGCGAACACCGTCTGGTTCCGCCCCACCAGCTTGAGGTGGACCATCGTTTCACCCTTGTGGGCGAGCAGCGTGGACCGCAGCTCGCTCACGACCGACTGGTCGATCTTCTCCGCCGCGGCGAGCAGCACCAGCGGCGGCTCGTCGTCGCCGTTGCCCGTGCCGACCTCGGACAGGTCCAGCGTCGCGAGGCCACCGCCGAAGATCGACATCTTGTCTTCGCGCCAGTTGACCCGGCCCTTGACCAGCACCGCGTTGTCCTCGATCAGCTCGGAAGAGAACAGCGCGTAGGACTTCGGGAAGAAGAGCACCTCGAGCGAGGCGTCCATGTCCTCGACCGTGCAGATCGCCCAGGGCTCGCCCTTCTTGTTGACCCGCCGTTCGAGCGACGTGATCAACCCGGAGATGATGAGCTCGCCCTCCCGGGGCGGATCGGCGAGGATCCCGGCGATCGGCTTCGGGGCGTGCTTGCGCAGGATCCGCTCGGCGCCGTCCAGCGGGTGCGCCGAGACGTACAGGCCGAGCATCTCGCGTTCGTAGGCGAGCAGCTGCTTGCGCGGGTACTCCTCCTCGCCGAACTTCAGGTGCGCGAGCGGCGACGACGACGGCGCGGCCTCGCCCTCCTCGCCCCCGAAGCCGAACAGGTCGAACTGGCCCATCGCCTCCTGGCGCTTGAGCGGGACGACGGCTTCCACCGCGTCTTCGTGGACCTGGATCATCGACAGCCGCGTGTGGCCGAGCGAGTCGAACCCGCCCGCCTTGATCAGCGACTCGATGACCCGCTTGTTGCAGGCCACGAGCTCGGACTTGTCGAGGAAGTCGATGAAGGAGGCGTACTTGCCCTTCTCCGCGCGCGTCTTGATGATCGACTCGACGACGTTCGCGCCGACGTTGCGGACGGCACCCATGCCGAAGCGGATGTCGTCCCCGACGGCCGCGAACCGCAGGGCCGACTCGTTGACGTCCGGCGGGAGCACCTTGATGCCGAGCCGGCGGCACTCGGACAGGTAGACCGCCGACTTGTCCTTGTTGTCGCCGACCGAGGTCAGCAGGGCGGCCATGTACTCCGGGGTGAAGTTCGCCTTGAGGTACGCGGTCCAGTACGAGATCAGGCCGTACGCGGCCGCGTGGCTCTTGTTGAACGCGTAGCCGGCGAACGGGAGGATCGTGTCCCAGAGCGCCTTGACCGCCTCGGCGGAGAACCCGCCGTCGATCAGGGGGCTGGTCTTCATCCCGGCCTCGAAGCCCTCGTACTCGAGGTCGAGGACTTCCTTCTTCTTCTTGCCCATCGCGCGGCGGAGCACGTCCGCGCGACCCATCGTGTAGCCGGCCACCTTCTGGCCGATGTGCATGATCTGCTCTTGGTACACGATCAGGCCGTAGGTGTCGGCCAGGATCTCCCGCAGCGGCTCGTCGAGCTCCGGGTGGATCGGCTTGACCTTCTGCCGGTTGTTCTTCCGGTCGGCGTAGTCGTTGTGCGCGTTCATGCCCATCGGACCGGGGCGGTAGAGCGCGCCGACCGCGACGATGTCGTCGAAGACCGTGGGCTCCATGCGGCGGAGCAGGTCGCGCATGGGCCCGCCGTCCAGCTGGAACACGCCGAGCGTGTCGCCGCGGGCGAGCAGCTTGTACGTCTCCGGGTCCTCGACGCCCAGGGTGTCGAGGTCGATGTCGATCCCGCGGTTGGCCTTGATGTTGTCGATCGCGTCGCCGATGACCGTGAGGTTGCGCAGGCCCAGGAAGTCCATCTTGAGCAGGCCGATGGCCTCGCACGACGGGTAGTCCCAGCCGGTGATGATCGAGCCGTCGTCACGCTGCCAAAGCGGGATCGCGTCGGTCAGCGGGTCGCACGACATGATGACCGCGCAGGCGTGCACGCCCGCGTTGCGGATCAGGCCCTCGAGACCACGGGCGGTGTCGAAGATCGTCTTGCACTCTTCGTCCGTCTCGACCAGCGCGCGGACCTCGGCGGCCTCGCCGTAGCGCTCGTGCTTGGAGTCGACGATGCCCGAGAGCGGGATGTCCTTCGCCATGATCGGCGGGGGCAGCGCCTTGGAGATCTTGTCCGCGATCGCGTAGCCGGGCTGGCCAAAATGAACCCGCGCACTGTCCTTGATCGCCGCCTTGGTCTTAATGGTGCCGAACGTGATGACCTGGGCGACCTTGTCCGAGCCGTACTTGTCGGTCGCGTACCGGATCATCTCGCCGCGCCGGCGGTCGTCGAAGTCGATGTCGATGTCGGGCATCGAGACGCGCTCGGGGTTCAGGAACCGCTCGAACAGCAGCTTCTGCGGGATCGGGTCCAGGTTGGTGATGCCCAGGACGTACGCGACGAGCGAGCCGGCGGCCGAACCACGGCCCGGGCCGACCCGGATGCCGACGCGGCGGGCGTAGCTGATGAGGTCGGCGACGATCAGGAAGTAGGCCGGGAAGCCCTTCCCGATGATGACGTCGAGCTCCTTCTCGATCCGCTCGGGATAGCCCTCGGGCGGGCCGCCCGGGAAGCGCCACGCCAGGCCCTTCGCGACCTCCTCGCGCAGCCAGCCGCCCTGGTCGTAGCCTTCCGGCACCTCGAAGAACGGCAGCCGGTCCTTGTGCGAGTAGACGTCTTCGTAGGACTCGACGCGCTCGGCGATCAGCAGCGTGTTGTCGGCCGCTCCGGGCACCTCCCTGTCCCAGTACTCGCGCATCTCGGCGGCGGCCTTGAGGTAGTAGCCGTCGCCGTCGAACTTGAACCGGGTCGGGTCGTTGAGGGTCTTGCCGGCCTGGACGCACAGCAGCGCCGAGTGCGTGTCGGCCTGGTCCTTGGTGACGTAGTGCGAGTCGTTCGTGGCGATCGGCTTGAGGTCGAGCAGGCGGCCGACCTCGAGGAGGCCTTCGCGGACCGACCGCTCGATCGGCAGGCCGTGGTCCATCAGCTCGAGGAAGAAGTTGTCGGCGCCGAAGATGTCCTTGTAGTCGGACGCGGCCTGGATCGCCGCCTCCTTCTGGCCCAGCCGCAGCCGGGTCTGCACCTCGCCCGACGGGCAGCCGGTGGTCGCGATGATCCCCGAGTGGTTCTCCGAGATCAGCTCGCGGTCCATCCGGGGCTTGCGGTAGTAGCCCTGCATGCTGGCCAGCGAGGACAGCTTGAAGAGGTTCCGCAGGCCGGTGGCGTTCTGCGCGAGCATCGTCATGTGGGTGTACGCGCCGGCGCCCGAGACGTCGCCGCCCTCGCCCAGCTCGTCGGACCCGCGCTGGTTCGACTGGCCCCAGAAGACCGGCTTCTTGTGGAAGCGGCTCTCCGGCGCGACGTACGCCTCGATGCCGATGATCGGCTTGAGGCCGTGCTTCTTCGACTGCTGGTAGAACTCGTCGCCGCCGTACATGTTGCCGTGGTCGGTCATGCCGACCGCGGGCATGCCGAGGCGCGCCGCCTCCGCGAAGAGAGGAGCGATCTTCGCCGCACCGTCGAGCATCGAGTACTCGGTGTGGACGTGCAGGTGGACGAAGGAATCGTTCGACACCAGCGAAAACCTCCCCTAGGTGAATGGGACCGGCGCGCCCGGGTCCCTCACCCTAACCCGTGGCGCTCTCGGTCCCGACACGCGCTCGTCGGGTCGATTCTGCTCCTCGCGAGAGGTGTTCCGCCGCTGCGACGCGCACCCTTTTCGGGCGGTGGTGATCACGGTGCGGCGGGTGGGCACCGGGCGCTGTCGGGCGGTCACGCGGGGACGCCGGTGAGGTCGGGCGGCGGCTCGCCGAACCGCGGACCGGTGAGGTGAGCCACAGCGGCCGCCGCTCTCGTTGACATCGGCCTCCGCCCAGCCGAACATCGACCACATGAACCTGTCTGACAGCCAGACAGCCGGACAAGGCGTTCCCCGTCGGGTCAGCGCCATGGAGGCCGTGCTGGCCCACCTTCGGCAGCTGATCGAACGCGGGGACTACCCCGTCGGCGCCAAGCTTCCCTCCGAAGCGTCCCTGAGCAGGGAGTTCGAGGTCAGCCGGTCGGTCATCCGGGAAGCCCTGCGCGGCCTGCAGGCCCTCGGCATGACCGAGTCCAAGACCGGCAAGGGCACCTTCGTCACCGCCGCCGGGCCCGCCGACAACCCCACCTTCGGGCCCTACTCCGCCCGCGACCTCATCGAGGTGCGCCGGCACGTCGAGATCCCGGTCGCCGGGTATGCCGCCCTGAGGCGCGACCAAGACGACCTCGACCTGCTCGGTCACCTCGTCGAGCGGATGGACGCCGAGACCGACAACACCGCCTGGGTCGCGCTCGACTCGCTCTTCCACATCACCATCGCCCAGGCCTCGGGCAACCCCGCCTTCGGGAAGGTGATCGAGGAGATCCGGGACGCGCTGGCCCGCCAGTCCGCCTTCCTCAACCAGCTCGGCGACCGGCGGCGGCAGTCGAACGTCGAGCACCGGGAGATCGTCGCGGCGATCGAGAGCGGCGAAGAAAGCGCCGCCGTCGCCGCCATGACCGCGCACCTCACGCACGTCGAAGCCACCCTCACCAGCATCGTGAACGGGGCGGGCCGGTGAACCACGAACCCCTGGTCGAGGTGGTGCGCGACGGCATGGTCGAGGGCGTGCACCACGGCTCCGCGATCGTGCTCGCCCCGGACGGCACCACGCTCTTCGCCGCGGGCGACCCGGACGCCACGATGTACCCGCGGTCGACGGCGAAACCACTGCAGGCCACCGCGATGGCGCGGCTCGGGCTGCGCCTGTCCCCCGCCGGGTTCGCCATCGCGGCGGCCAGCCACTCCGGCGAGCCGATGCACCTCGACGCCGCCCGGGAAGTCCTCGGCGGACGCTCCCCCGACGCGCTGGGCAACCCCGCGGACTTCCCGTACGACCCGATCGAGCGCGACCACTGGGTCGCGACCGGCCGCGCCCCGGGCCGGCTCGCGCACAACTGCTCCGGCAAGCACGCGGCGATGCTCGCGACGTGCGACCTGAACGGCTGGAGCACCGACGGCTACCTCGATCCGGCCCACCCGCTGCAGCGCGCGATCGCCGCCACCGTCGAGGACCTGACCGGGCACGGCATCGAGGGGGTCGCCGTGGACGGCTGCGGCGCGCCGCTCTTCGCGACGACGCTGCGGGGGCTCGCCACCGCCGTGGCGAAGATCGCCACAGCCGCGCCCGGCACGCCCGACCACCTGGTCGCCGACGGGATCCGGACGCACCCGGAGCTGGTCGGCGGCAGCCGCCGCGACGTCACCGCCGTCATGCGCGCGGTGCCCGGGCTGATCGCGAAGGACGGCTTCGAGGCCGTCCAGATCGCCGCGCTGCCGGACGGCACGGCGATCGCGTTCAAGATCGCCGACGGCGGCGACCGGGCGCGGTACCCGGTGCTGGCCGCGGCGCTGAAACTGTGCGGCGCGGACGTCCCGCCGGGCCCGGAAAACCTGCGTTTCACCGGAAATCTCTCCGTGGGGAGCACGCTGTGACCACCCGCCGGGAACACGACCTGCTGGGCGACGAGGACGTCCCCGCCGACGCGTACTGGGGCGTGCACACCGCCCGCGCCCGGGCGAACTTCCCCATCACCGGCACCACGATCGCCGCCTACCCGCACCTGATCGAAGCCCTGGCCGCGGTGAAGGAGGCGGCGGCGCGCGCCAACGCCGAACTGGGGCTGCTGGAACCCGGGATCGCCGACGCGATCTGTGCCGCCTGCAAAGAGATCCGCGAAGGCGCGCTGCACGGCGAGTTCGTCGTCGACGTCATCCAGGGCGGCGCCGGGACGTCGACCAACATGAACGCCAACGAGGTCATCGCGAACCGCGCGCTCGAGCTGCTCGGGCACGCGAAGGGCGACTACCACGTCGTGCACCCCAACGAGCACGTCAACCTCGGGCAGTCGACGAACGACGCCTACCCGACCGCGGTCAACGTCGCGACGATCATCGCCGTGCGCGAGCTCTCCGCGGCGATGGTCGTGCTGGAGCAGGCGTTCGCCGCGAAGGCCGTCGAGTTCCACGACGTCCTGAAGATGGGCCGCACGCAGTTGCAGGACGCGGTCCCGATGACGCTCGGCCAGGAGTTCGGCACCTACGCGGTGATGCTCGGCGAGGACCGCCTGCGGCTGAACGAAGCCGTCGCGCTGCTGCACGAGATCAACCTCGGCGCGACCGCGATCGGCACCGGCCTCAACACCGCGCCGGGCTACGCCGAGGCCGCGTGCCGCCACCTGCGCGAGATCACCGGGCTGCCGGTCGTCACCGCGGCGGACCTGGTCGAGGCGACCCAGGACTGCGGCGCGTTCGTGCACCTGTCCGGGGTGCTCAAGCGGATCGCCGTCAAGCTCTCGAAGAGCTGCAACGACCTGCGGTTGCTGTCGTCGGGTCCGCGCGCCGGGCTCAACGAGATCAACCTGCCGCCGGTGCAGGCCGGGTCGTCGATCATGCCCGGCAAGATCAACCCCGTCATCCCCGAGGTGGTCAACCAGGTCGCCTTCGAGGTGATCGGCAACGACGTCACCGTGACGATGGCCGCCGAGGCCGGGCAGCTGCAGCTCAACGCGTTCGAGCCGATCATCCTGCACGCGCTCTCGGAGAGCATCACGCACCTGGGCGCGGCATGCCGGGTATTGGCGGAGAAGTGCGTTTCGGGCATCACCGCGAACGTCGACGTCCTGCGCTCCTACGTCGAGAACTCGATCGGCCTCGTCACGGCGCTGAACCCCAGCATCGGCTACGCGGCCGCGACGGAGATCGCGAAGGAGGCGCTGGCGACCGGACGCGGGGTCGCCGAGCTCGTCGTCGAGAAGGGCCTGATCCCGGTCGAAGAGCTGGCCAGGCTGCTGCGGCCGGAGACGCTCGCCCGGGTGCGCTAGTGGCGGCAGGCGGGCCCGGCTGCCGGTATCGTCGGATCCGGAAGGCAGTACTCCACTTCGGAAGGCTGGGCACCCGTGCTGGACCGACTTGTCGACAAGATGCTCGGGCTCCCCCGTGCCGAAGGCCCGAATCCGGTCGTGACGCGCGACCTCACCGTGCCGATGCCCGACGGCGTCACGCTGCTCGCCGACCGGTACGCCCCGGCCGGGACGACGTCGGCGCCGGTGGTGCTGATCCGCACGCCGTACGGGCGCAAGGGCATCCTCTCGAAGCTCTTCGGCGACACCTTCGCCCGGCACGGGCTGCAGACGGTCATCCAGAGCACCCGCGGCTCGTTCGGCTCCGGCGGCGAGTTCCGGCCCTTCCACCTCGAGCGCGAGGACGGCGTCGCGACCGCCGAATGGCTGCGCGCGCAGCCGTGGTGCGACGGCACCATCGGCATGGCGGGCGCCAGCTACCTAGGGCACACGCAGTGGGCGGTCGGCCCGTACCTCGACCCGCCGCTGGCCGCTATGTGCCTCGGCGTCACGGCGTCGTCGTTCATCCCCACGTTCTACCCGGGCGGCGTGCTCGCGGCGGACAACATGGTGTCGTGGTCGGCGATGATCGGCCGTCAGGAAGAACGCTTCGCCGCGTTGCCGAACCCGCTGCAGAAGCGCAAGACGCGCAAGGCGATGTCGTTCCTGCCGCTGAGCCGCGCCGACGTCGCCGCGATCGGGAAGCCGGTGCGGTTCCTGCAGGACATCACCGAGCACTTCGTGCCGGACGACGACTACTGGACGATGTCCGACCACAGCGCCGAAGTCGCGAAGCTCGACGTCCCGGTGTCGATGGTCACCGGCTGGTACGACCTGTTCATCGGCTCGCAACTGCGCGACTTCCGGACCCTCGCCGAGGCGGGCAAGGCGCCGCGGCTCACGATCGGGCCGTGGGCGCACGGCGAGCCGGCCAGCACGGGCCCGATGATCCGGGACCAGCTCGGCTTCCTGCGTGCCCACCTGCTCGGCGACCGCACCTTCCTGCAGCGCGCGCCGGTCAGGCTGTTCCTGCAGGGCGCCGGCACCTGGCTGGACTTCGAGTCGTGGCCGCCGCCGTCCACGGCGACCGCGTCCCACCTGCGCCCGATCGGCGGGCTCGGCGAACGGGCCGGCGACGAGGCGCTGCCGACGACGTTCACCTACGACCCGGCCGACCCGACGCCGGCGGTCGGCGGGCCGCTGCTGACGGGCGAGTGGAAGCAGCGCGACAACCAGGAAGTCGAGGCGCGGCCGGACGTCTTGGTGTTCACCGGCGAGCCGCTGCCGTCGGACCTGGACGTCATCGGCGAGGTGACGGCGACCGTGCACGTGCGCACGGAGATCGGGCACGCCGACGTGTACGTCCGGCTGTGCGACGTCGACTCCGGCGGGGGATCCCGCAACGTGACGGACGGGATCCTCCGGCTGCGGCCCGGTTTCCCGTCGGCGGACGCGGACGGCGTGGTGACGGCGGAGGTGACGCTCGACCCGACGGCCTACCGCTTCCGCCGCGGTCACCGGCTGCGCGTCCAGGTGGCGGGCGGGGCGTTCCCGCGGTTCGCGCGCAACCACGGGACGGACGAGCCGGTCACCTCGGCGGTGAACGGGAAGCCGAACCGGTTCGAGGTGTTCCACGACGCCGCGCGGCCGTCGAAGATCACGCTGCCGGTGTTCGGCGGCTGACGCCCGAGCGCCGCTTTCACGTGAAAGCGGCGCCTCAGACGACGCGGTGGTGGCTGGTCACCCGGCCGTCGTCGTGCAAGACGTGCAGCAGCAGCGAAGGCGGCCGCTCGAAGTCCAGCGGCCCGCCTTCGTCCCAGCCGCGGCCGGCGCCCGGCTCCACCGGCAGCAGCGACGACGAAACCACCCCCGGGGCGATGCGCAGCGGCACCCCCGCGAACGTCGTCGACGCGCCCGTGTGCACGTGCCCGGCCAGCAGCGCCACCACGCGCGGATGGCGGGCCAGCACCGCCGCCAGCCGGTCCTCCCCTGTCTGCCGGATCGCGTCGACCAGCGAAACGCCGACCTCGACCGGCGGGTGGTGGAACGCCACGAACGCCGGACCGTCGCCGCCGGAAAGCGTCTCGTCGAGCCACTCCAAACTGGCGTCGGCCAGGAAACCCGCGCCGCGACCCGGGATCGTCGAGTCGCACAGCGCGAACAGCACGCCGTCGACCTCCCGCGCCAAGTCGATGGGCGCGTCGGAAGCCGGCAGGCCGAGCAAACCGGTGCGGAACTCGGCGCGGACGTCGTGGTTGCCCGGGCAGACCAGCACCGGCGCCGGGTGCTTGAGCAACTCGGCTGCCCGCGCGTACTCCGACGCCGCGCCGTGGTCGGCGATGTCGCCGGTGACGACGACGGCGTCGACCGTCAGCTCGCCGAGGTACGCCATCACCGCGGCGACGCGTTCTTCGGCCCGCGGTCCGTCGTCCAGGTGCAGGTCGCTCAGGTGCGCGATGATCATCTTTCGTCCTTCCCCAGGTACGCCAGTGCTTTCACCCAGTTGCGGACGAGCACCGCGGACGCGGCCGGCAGGTCGCCGTCGCGCAGGGCGGCGGCGATCCGGCGGTGCTCGCCGATGCTCTCCCCGGCGCGCGCGGCCCCGCCGAAGTAGCACGATTCGTACCGCTTGAGCAGCGGCTTGGTCTGCCCGATCAACCGCAGCAGGTGCGGATTCGGGCAGCGGGACAGCAGCAGCGCGTGCCACCGTTCGTCCACTTCGGACAGATCGTCGCCCCGATCCAGCGCCATGGCCATCTCGTCGGCGACGGCGTCGAGCGCGTCCGGCAGCCCGGCCAGCTCCAGCGGCGACGTCCAGCGCAGGGCGAGCGCTTCGAGCTCGGCCACCAGCGGGTAGAGGCGGCGGGCCTCGTCCGGGTCGAACGGCGGCACCAGGAACCCCCGGCCCGGCGCGGAAACGAGCAGGCCGCGGTCGGCGAGCCCGATCAGCGCCTCCCGCAACGGCGTCCGGCTGACGCCCAGCTCGCGGGCAAGGTGCACCTCGTTGACGCGGGCGCCGGCGGCGAGCCGCCCGTCGAGCACGCGGGTGGTGATCTCCTCGATGAGGTCGCTGCGCAGCGGGGTCCGGGCCACGTTCGCAGTATTGCATACAGATGGGCCGTACTGTATTCAGTTCACATGGCCTTCGACGTCGACCGCGCCCGCCGTGAAACGCCCGGCTGCGCCGAAGTGGTCCACTTCAACAACGCCGGTTCCGCGCTCCCGCCGGCCGTCGTGACCGACACCGTCGTCGAGTACCTCCGCCACGAAGCGCTGGTCGGCGGGTACGAAGCGGCCGCCGAAGCACAGGACCGCCTCGACGCGGTGTACGCGTCGGCGGCGCGGCTCGTCGGCGCCGAACCCGACGACATCGCGCTCACCGACAACGCGACCCGCTCGTGGCAGGCGGTGTTCTACGCGCTTCCGTTCGAGACCGGAGACCGGATCCTCACCTCCCGCGCGGAGTACGCCAGCAACGCCATCGCGTTCCTGCAGGTCGCGCGGCGCACCGGCGCGGTCGTCGAAGTGGTCGGCGACGACGAGTCGGGCCAGCTGGACGTCGAGGACCTGCGACGGCGCGTCGACGGCGACGTCAAGCTGATCGCCGTCAGCCACGTGCCCACCCAGGGCGGCCTGGTCAACCCGGCCGAGGAGATCGGCGCGGTCGCCGAAGCGGCCGGCATCCCGTTCCTGCTCGACGCGTGCCAGTCGGCCGGCCAGGTCGACCTCGACGTCACGCGCCTCAGGTGCGACGCGCTTTCGACGACCGGCCGCAAGTACCTGCGCGGGCCGCGCGGCACCGGCTTCCTGTACGTGCACCCGCGGCTGCGCGAACGGCTGGAGCCCGCGATGCTCGACCTGCACTCGGCGACCTGGTCGGCGCCCGACGAGTACGTCGTCGACCCGACCGCCAAGCGCTTCGAGGTGTGGGAGCGCGACTTCGCGGCGGTGTTCGGCCTCGGCGCGGCCATCGACTACGCGCTCGAGTGGGGGTTGCCGGCCGTCGAAACGCGCGTCGCGTCGCTGGCCGCGACGTTGCGCGCCCGGCTCACCGAAGCCGGAGCGCGCGTCCACGACGCCGGCGCCCGCAAGTGCGGCATCGTCACCTTCAGCGTCGACGGCACCCCGGCGGTGGACATCAAGAAGCGGCTGGCCGAGGCCGGGATCAACACGTCGCTGTCGACGCGCACGTCCGCCCAGTTCGACTTCACCGCGCGCGACCTGCCGGACATGGTCCGCGCGTCGGTGCACTACTACAACACCGAGGACGAGATCGACCTGCTCCTGGCGAAGCTCTAGAAGGCGCTCACTCCGGTGAGCTCCGCCGACACCGCCCACAGCCGCTCGGCCTGCGCCGGGTCGATCGCGTAGTCCTTGACGCCCGTGCGGCCGCCGTCGGCGGGGGCGGGCTCGGCGATGTCGCAGTCCTCGAGGTAGACGCCGCCGAGGCCGTCGAGCTGCGGGGACGTCGCGGCCCAGACCTGCGTCGCGGCACCCTGCTCCGGCGTCTTCGCACCGCCGGTGACCCGGCCTTCCGCGTCGACCATGCCGGCGTCGATGAGTTCCTGACGGTCGAGGTGGCGCACGAGGTCGGTGAGGATCCGGCCCGGGTGCAGGGCGAACGCGCGGACACCGCGGTCGCGCGCCAGCTTGTCGAGCTGGACCGCGAAGAGGACGTTCGCCGTCTTCGCCTGCCCGTAGGCGAGCCACTTGTCGTAGCCCTGCCGGAATTCGAGGTCGTCGAAGCGCACCGGGCCGTAGTGGTGGCCGCGCGAGGACACGGAGACCACCCGCGCGCCCGGGGTGAACGCCGGCCAGAGCCGGTTCACCAGGGCGAAGTGCCCGAGGTGGTTGGTCGCGAACTGCGCCTCCCAGCCCGGCCCGACGCGCGTCTCGGGCGACGCCATGATCCCGGCGCTGCCGATGAAGACGTCGATCCCGCGCCCCGAAGCGAGGAACCGCTCGGAGAAAGCCCGCACGCTGTCGAGGTCACCGAGGTCCAGCTCGTCGATCTCGATGTTTTCGAAGCCCCGCAACGCTTCTTCGGCCGTCGAGCTGCGGCGCGCCGGAACGACGACGTGCGCGCCCGCCGCCGTCAGCGCCCGCGTCGTCTCCAGACCGATGCCCGAATAGCCGCCGGTGACGATCGCGAGCTCGCCGGTCAGGTCGATCCCGGCCACGACCTCGGCCGCCGTGCTCTCGGCGCCGAAACCCGAGCCGATCTTGTGCTGTGCAGTGGTCATCCCCCGACGCTAAGTCCTGGAGTGGACTCCAGCGCAAGTTCAGTCCTTGAGCAGCTGGCGCGCGATGACGAGCTTCTGGATCTCGCTGGTGCCCTCGTAGATCCGGAACAGCCGCGCGTCGCGGTAGATCCGCTCGACCGTGACGCCGCGGACGTACCCCATGCCGCCGTGCACCTGGACCGCGCGATCGGCGACGCGGCCGAGCATCTCGGTGCAGAACAGCTTCGCTGACGACGGCCCGAGCTTGCGGTCTTCGCCCGAGTCGTACTTCGCGGCGGCTTCGTGCACCATCGCGCGCCCGGCCGCCAGCTCGGCGTGCGACTCGGCCAGCAGCGCCTGCACGAGCTGGTACTCGCCGATCACCCGGCCGCCCTGGCGCGCCGTCCGCGCGTACTCGACGGCTTCGGCGAGCGCGCGCTCCGCCATGCCGACGCACAGGGCCGCGATGTGCAGCCGGCCGCGGGCGAGCGAGGCCATCGCGATGCCGAAGCCCTTGCCCTCCTCGCCGATCAGCGCGTCGGCGGACAACTCGACGTCGTCGAAGACCACCTCCGACGTCCACGCGCCGGCCTGGCCCATCTTGGCGTCGTGCGGGCCGACGGTGACGCCCTCCGCGCCGGCGCACACCAGGAACGCCGAGATGCCGCGGCTGCCGGTGCTCTCGAGGTCGGTGCGCGCGAACGCGACGAAGACCTCCGCCAGGGGCGCGTTGGTGATGAACCGCTTGGTGCCCGACAGCCGGTAGCGGTCGCCGTCGCGGACCGCGCGGCTGGTCAGCCCGCCCGGGTCCGAGCCGGCCTCGGCCTCGGTGAGTGCGAACGACGCGATCGCCTGCCCCGCGGCCAGCCGGGGCAGCCAGCGGGTGCGCTGGTCGGGCGTCCCGTAGTGCACGATCGCCTGGCCTGCGATGCCGTTATTGGTGCCGAACAGCGACCGGAACGCGGGCGTCGTGTGGCCGAGCTCGATGGCGAGCCGGACGTCTTCGGCCATGCCCAGGCCGAGGCCGCCGTACTCCTCGGGCAGCGCCCAGCCGAACAGGCCCAGCTCGGCGGCCTTCTCCCGGATCTCCGCCGGGATCTCGTCGCGCTCGTCGATCTCCGCCTCGCGCGGCACGACCTCCTTGCGCACGAACTCCCGCACCGCACCGAGCACCTGCCCGAAAAGCTCCGCGTCCATGCGTCGCACCGTACCCGGTAGCGTGCGGAACGTGAGCACCTTCTTCGACGTGGCAGAGCAGCACCCGGACCGCCTCGCGGTGCTCGCGCCGGACGGCACGGCCGCGACGTTCGGCGAACTGGCCGCGCGGGCGAACCGGCTGACGCACGCACTGCACCGGCTGGGCCTCGGCGAAGGCGACGGCGTCGTCGCGATCGTCCACAACGGACTCCCCTACTTCGAGTTGCTGTTCGCCACGCTGCAGGCCGGGATGTACTTCACCCCGGTCAACTACCGGTCGTCGCCCGCCGAAATCGCCTACGTGGTGGAGAACAGCGGCGCGCGGGTCGTCGTCGCCGAGGCGGACATCGCGCGGGAATGCGACCTCGACCTGCCCCGCTTCTCGGTCGGCCCGGCCGGGGGCTGGGGCGACTACGCGTCCTGGGGCCAGGACGAGCCGTCGACCTCACCGGAACCGCGGACTGCCGGCCAGACGATGCTCTACACGTCGGGCACGACCGGGCGGCCCAAGGGCGTCCGGCGCGCTCTGAGCGGGAAACCGCCGTCGCTGCACCCGATCCACCGCGATCTCCTGGCGAGGTTCGACGTCCTGCCGGGGCCGGGTGTGCACCTGGTGGCCTGCCCGCTCTACCACGCCGCGCCCGGCTCGTTCGCCGTCAACGCGATGCACCTCGGGCACAGCGCGGTGCTGATGGACCGCTTCGACGCCGAAGAGACGCTCCGGCTCATCGAAGAGCACCGCGTCACCGACACCCACCTGGTGCCGACCATGTTCCACCGGATGCTGCGGCTGCCCGAGGACGTCCGCGCGCGGTACGACACGTCGAGCCTCACGAGCGTGATCCACGGCGCGGCGCCCTGCCCGCGCGAGGTCAAGGAGCGGATGATCGACTGGCTCGGCCCGGTGGTGCACGAGTACTACGGCGCGTCGGAAGGCCTCATCTGCGGCGTCACGGCTGCCGAGTGGCTGGGAGCGCCGGGAACCGTGGGCCGGCCGCTGACCGGCGTGCGGCTGAAGATCGTCGACGACGACGGTGCCGAGGTGCCGGACGGCGAGCCGGGCACGATCTACTTCAGCTCCGCCCACACCGCGCTCGACTACCTCGGCGACCCGGAGAAGACCGCGGCCGCGCGGTCCGGGGAGTTCATCACCGTCGGCGACTTCGGCTACCGCGACGCCGAAGGCCGCGTGTTCCTGCTCGACCGGCGGACCGACCTGATCCTCTCCGGCGGCGTCAACATCTACCCCGCCGAGATCGAGGCACGCCTGCTCGGCCACCCGGACGTCGCCGACGCGGCGGTGATCGGCGAGCCGGACGACGAATGGGGACAGCGGGTCGTCGCCGTCGTCGAGCCGGTGCCCGGCGTCCCCGGTGACGACGCCCTGGCCGCGCGGCTGGCCGAACATTGCCGCGGCGAACTGGCCGGCTTCAAGACGCCGAAGCGGTTCGACTTCACCGATCGCCTGCCGCGCACCGAATCGGGCAAGATGATGCGGCGCACCCTGCGCCGGACCTGAGGAGTACAGCCCGATGCGCAAAATCTGCACGATCTTCGCCGCCACCGCACTGGCCGTCACGCTGGTGCCTTCGACCGCGTCCGCGACGCCCGGCAGCGGCGTCACCGGCACGATCCTGACCCAGAAGACCATCGGCCACACCGACTACACGGTGCGGGAGATCACCATTCAGCCCGGCGGCTACACCGGCTGGCACTTCCACGACGGCACGCTCTACGCGTACGTGAAAGCCGGGACGCTCACCCACAACCTGGCCGACTGCAGCCTCGACGGCGTCTTCGGCACCGGGCGCGCGTTCACGGAGAAGCCCGACCAGGTGCACATCGGCCGCAACCTCGGGACGACGCCGCTGGTGCTGGAAGTCCTCTACGTGCTCCCGGCGGGCAGCCCGCTGTCGGAGGACGCGCCCGACCCGGGCTGCGGCTACTAGCTGCTGAACCAGCCGGCCGCGTCGAGCCGGTAGGCCGCGGGGCCGACGACCGCGCGCAGGTCGGTCTCGAGCGCGGTGATGCGTTCGGGGCCGACCGTGTGGGCCCACTCCTTGCGCAGGTCGTCGAAGATTTCCGCGGACTTCGTGAGCGCGTCGACGCCGTGCGCGGTGAGCCGTACGATCTTGCGGCGCGCGTCGTCCGGGTCGTCGGCGCGCTCGGCGTACCCGAGCGCCTCGAGCCGCTCGACCGTCTTGCCGGCCGCCTGCTTGGACACGCCGAGGCGGCGCCCGATCTCCGACGCCGTCGCGCCCTGGACGCCGATGGCCTGCATCGCGAAGCCGTAGGACGGGCGGACGTCGGGGTGTCCGCGGCGCGCGAGCTCGGCGTGGAGGCGGTCGATGAGCGTGCGGAAGCCGCCGAAGAGCAGGAAGGGCAGCTCGTAGCCGGGCGCGTCGGTCATCGCCCCTTGCCTTTTTCGACAACCAGGTTTACTGTTTCGACAATCACGTTGTCGATACTACGTCTGGAGACGTCTTGTTCCCCGATCACACCCCGGAGTCTGCACCCCCGGCCGCCCGCCCGGCGATGGCGGCCACCGCGAAGAAGTTCGGCCGCGTCCCGTCCGCCGTCGCGCGCCTGGCGACGTCCCCCGAACTGCTGAACGGTTTCCTGAAGCTCAACGCGATCTTCGAGTCGACGACACTGCCGGCGCTGGACCGCGAAGTACTGGTCATGACGGTGGCGGCGCGGAACGGCTGTCACCTGTGCGTGGCGATGCACACGGCTTCCCTGCAAGGCTTGTCCGCTGCACCGGAGCTGGTGGCAGCATTGCGTGCACAGACTTCGCTGCCTTCGCCGAAACTGGAGGCGTTGCGGCGGTTCGTGCTGACGGTCATGGACACGACGGGCGACGTCCCGCCTTCGGAGCTGGCCGCTTTCACCGGCGCTGGGTACACGGCGCGGAACGCCCTGGAAGTGGTGCTGGGCATCGGGACGTACACGCTCTCGACGTTCGCGAACCGACTGACCGGGGCGCCGCTCGACGAGGCCTTCGCCGGCCACGCCTGGCACGCGGCTTAGTACTGCAACGGCAGTTACGTGAGTGGGTAGCCGCGGCGTTTGTAGTGGCTGAGGCGAGCTTGGTGCTGTCGCCGCCGACGGAAGCGGGACCAGGCCCAGATGTGGTCTGCGGCGTCGGCGACACGCAGGACGAGTTTGGTGAGCAGGCGTCGGATCTCCGGTAGCGTGAATCCGATCATGCCCGGCTCAGCGACGCCGGTTCCCCCTTTGCGACAAGGGATCGGGAGACCGCGAGCCAGGCGTGAGCGAGCATGGCCAGGGTGATGTGGGCATACCAGGCCCGCCAGGATCGGACCTGGTAGTGGTCGAGTCCGGCTTCGTTCTTGGCTTGCTGGAAGCACTCCTCGATCCGCCAGCGAGTACCGGCGATCCAGGCCAGGTTCAGCAGGCTGGAACGGCGAGGTCCGTAGCAGACGTAGTAAGCGATCTCGGTCGGATCCGAGAGTGAACGGCGGGCGAGCAGCCAGTGCCCGCGCCCGGCCTGCCAGCCGATCCGGATCGGCACCCGCGCCCAGTCGTACTCGCGCGGCCCGTGCGCCCCGGCACCGACCGACAACCGCCGCCACGCCCGAGCAGGCAACTCGGCGATCAGCTCGTCGGCCCGGGCTTCGCGACCGTCGGTGGTGACCAGGGTGTCGTTGACTTTGGTGGCCAGCACGTGCGCGGCGTCGTGGGCTTCCAGCCACAACCGCAGGTACTTGACCTGCCCATACGCTTCGTCGGCGGTGATCCACGCGAACGGCACCTTCGCGGCGAACGCCCGCGCCAGCATCGCCATGGCCTGGCGTGGTTTGGTCTCGAACTCGGTCCCGGCCGGGATCCCTGCCCGCCGGCGCCGGTCCGGGTCGGCGATCCACGGCTCGGGCAAATACAGCTCCCGGTCGATCAGCGCATGCCCGCCACCACCGGCATAGGCCAGGAACGTCCCAATCTGGCAATTCTCGATCCGACCAGCGGTTCCCGAGTACTGCCGCTGCACCCCGGCCGAACGCGTGCCTTTCTTCAGGAACCCGGTGTCGTCCACGATCAGCACACCACCGGGCTCGCCGAGATGCTCGATCACGTAGTCGCGAACGTCGTCACGGACGCCGTCGATGTCCCAGTCCGCCCAGCGCAGCAGCCGCTGCATCCCGTCCGGCGAGACCTCACCGGCCTGCTCGGCCAGCGTCCAGCCGTTCTTCCGCTCCAGGCCTGCGACCAGCCCGGACACATACCCCCGCGCCCGAGCCCGCGGCTCCGACCGCGCGAACCGGCCCGCGATCCGCTCATGCACCCGGTCCAGCTGCTCCATCGCCACATCGACCACCACCAGGATGATCTACCACAACGTCACTAACTGCCGTTGCAGTATTAGGCCGTGGGGCCGCCTCGCGCGGCGGCCCCACGGCTCGGTGCTCAGCCCTTGGTCAGGGTGACGACGCTGGTGTCGTCGACCGAGACGTTGGTGTTGTAGACCGGGTCCAGCGCGGTCGCCTGGGTGACGACCTCCGCCTTCCCCTTCTGGAACGGCGTGGTGCCCGCCGGCACCGCGGTCGCCGTCCACGACACCGGGGCGCCCGGCGTGCAGGCGACCTGGGTGGAGTAGTTGCCGCGGATGATGACGTTGTGCTTGACCTGCGTCGCGGTGCCGCTCAGGGTGACCTGGGCCGGGGCGGTGCAGGCCACGGTGCCGTGCAGGTACGCGTTGCCGTTGAGCGTGCTGGCGGTGCCGTCGGTGGCGACCTTCAGCCCGATCGCGAGCTCCGGCGGCGCCGGCGGGTTCGCGATGTGCACTTCACCGCGCGCAGCCGCTTCGAAGCCTTCGCAGTGCTGCTCGTAGGTGGCGTCGAGCGTCTGGACGTAGCCGTGCGGCCCGAAGACCACGTTCTGGATGGCGAACGTGCCGGTGAGCGTGTTGCAGCCCCGGCCGTTGCCGTCCAGGCTCAGACCCGGCGCGCCGGCGCCCTGGAACGGGTACCGGGTCGCGCCGGCGTAGGTGCCGGCGGTCAGCGCCTCGCCGCTGGGCGCAGCGAAGTCGAGGTACCACCAGTCGCTGTTGAAGCCGCTGACGCTCACGGCGATGTGGTTGCGGTCTTCCGACCCGTTGACGGTGAGCCGGTCCTTCGCCTCCGTCGAGTAGGCGTAGGCGGCGCCCCCGCTGATGTAGTCGCCCGGGTCGCCGCTGAACGACAGCGATCCGGTGGCGACCGTCTGCGCCTGCGCCGGCCCGGCCCCCACGAGCACGGCGAGCACGGGCACCGCGACGATGGCGGCGGCTCGTTTCAAAAACCCTGAACCCTTCACAGGTTCCCCCTCGGGTGAGTTGGTCACTTGCCGCCATCCCTGTCGGTGGCCACCGATCACCCGTTACCGCTCGCGGCGCTTTTTTGCTTATGTGCCAATAAATCCCGCGTTCCACCGTCGGATTCTGACAAGGATCCCGGTCACCGGGGCACGACGGTGGCTCGTCGAACGGATCCCGGGCGCGCTGTGACGCAGGTCTCATCGAGCCGTGTCCGGTCGCGGCGCGCGGCTCCGACCTCCGGGTGATTGACCACCGAAAAGGAGTCGAAATGGACAAGCCGGCCGGACGGCGGGAGTGGCTGGGGCTGACGGTGCTCGTGCTCCCCACCCTGCTCGTCGCGATGGACATGACCTCGCTGTTCCTGGCGCTGCCGCAGCTCAGCGCCGACCTCGGGGCGAGCGCCACCGAGCAGTTGTGGATCACCGACAGCTACGGCTTCGTCGTCGCCGGGTTCGTGATCACCATGGGCACCCTCGGCGACCGGATCGGCCGGCGCCGGCTGCTGTTCATCGGCGGCGCCGCCTTCGCGGCCCTGTCGGTCGTCGCCGCGTTCTCCACCAGCCCCGCGATGCTCATCGTGACCCGCGGCGCGCTGGGCATCGCCGGGGCGACGCTGATGCCGTCGACGCTCGCCCTCATCACGAACATGTTCCGCGACGACCGGCAGCGCGGGAAGGCGATCTCGATCTGGGCCACGTGCCAGTTCGCGGGCGGCTCGGCCGGCCCGGTGCTCGCCGGGTTCCTGCTGCAGCACTTCGCGTGGGGCTCGGTCTTCCTGGTCGCCGTCCCGGCGATGGGTCTCCTGCTGGTCGCCGGGCCGATCCTGCTGCCGGAGTTCCGGGCGCCGGCGTCCGGACGGCTCGACTTCGCCGGCGTCGGCCTCTCGCTGGCGGCCGTGCTGCTGATCGTGTTCGGCCTGAAGCAGCTGACCACCGGAGAGCTGCTCGTGCCGCTCGTCGCGATCGCCGCCGGGGCCGCGCTCGGCGCGGTGTTCGTCCGTCGCCAGCTGACGACGTCGTCGCCGCTGCTGGACCTGCGGTTGTTCCGCAACCGGCTGTTCACCGCGGTGCTGGTCGCGCTGGTGGTCGCCGGGGTCGCGATGGCCGGCGTCGGCTTGCTCGTGACGCAGTACCTGCAGAGCGTCCTGGGGTATTCGCCGCTCATGTCGGCGCTGCTGTTCGCGCCGATGGGGCTGGGCGTCGCGGCGGGCACGATGACGGCGCCGTCCCTGACCCGCCGGCTGACCCCGGCCACGGCGATCGCGGGCGGCCTGGCGGTCTCGGCGGCGGGCGGCTTGCTACTGACCTTCACCGACGGCGCGGGGCTGGTCATGGTGGGCATCGCGGTGCTGACGCTGGGCACGGGCCCGCTGTTCGCGCTGGGCATCAGCCTGGTGATGGGTTCGGTCCCGCCGGAGCGAGCGGGTTCGGCGGCCTCGATGGCGGACACGGGCAACTACCTGGGCGGCTCACTGGGGCTGGCCCTGATCGGCCTGACGGCGACGGCGGTGTACCACGGGGTGTTCCCGGCCGGGACGACGCTCGCGGCGGACGTGGCTCGCGCGGAGGTGGCGGACCAGGCGAAAGAGGCGTTCACGACAGCGGTGAACGTGACGGGGGTGATCGCGGCGGTGCTGTTCGCGGGACTGGCGCTGCTGGTCCGGTCGATGAGCCGCACGGTGACGACGGCCCCGGAGCCGGCGCCGGTGGGATAGCCAGCGGCGGCGAGCGCAGCCGGACGGTACTCCGGCTGCGTCCGCGCGGGTGCAATGCCCGCGGTTCGCCGTTGTTATCTTGGCCCCGCGGCCGCGGTTGCTTGCCGTACCCGGGTCGCCGAGTCGGACAGCTACTGTCCCCCGCCATGGGACGCGTGGTCATGGCCCGGTTGCTCGTGCGGTGGTGGCACCCCGTGGCGGCCGTGATGATTGCGGCCGGATTGGGCCTGGTGACGAATCTGGTCACCGACAGCGCTACCTGGATGCTGGTGTGCGCCGCGGTGGTGCTGGTTGGAGCGCAAACCGGTCTCTCGATATGGCAGGGCGTGCGCGATCAGCGGGCCGCGCGGGCTGCGCGTGACCTGGTGCTGGCGCCATTGCGGCCGCCGCCACCGGAAGTGCCTGAGCCGGGAGTCGGGGGCGTGCCGGCGGCGGTGGCCTGGCTGACGGCGCCGTTCAGCCCGACTCGGTTGTGGGGCCAGGTGAAGTCGCGGGACGCCTTGGTTGCCTGGTGCGTGGAACGGGCACCGGAGGCGGGCGTGGCACGGGTGGTCGCCGGGCCGGCGGGAGTGGGCAAGAGCAGGCTGGCCTTGGCCGTGGCGGAGTCCTTGCCCGCGGGATGGGCAGCAGGTTGGCTGACCGGACCGGTCGACGGAGTGCTGGAGCGGGTCGTGGCGGCCGGTGATCCCACGCTCGTTCTGGTGGACGACGCCGACCGTGAGCCCAACCTGGAGCGGCTGCTGCTACCGGCGCTTCGCAACCCGGCGCTGGTGCGGCTGCTGTTGCTATGCAGAGATCCGAAGGCACTTCGGTTGCCGGACACGATGCTGCCGCAGGTGTCCAAGGTCGACCGGCTGGCAGCCATCGGCGAGGAGGCTGATCGACGCCGCTGGTTCGAGGAAACGACCGTCGCTTACGCCGCAGCGTTCGGTGTCCGGCATCCGGAGCTACCGGATCGCCCGGTCGGCACGAACCAGGACACGATGCTGATCCTGCACGCCCGCGCCCTGCTCACGACCCTCGGGAACACCGACGCCCGCGAACTGTCCATGGCCACGCTCATGGCCGAACTCGTGGACCGGGAAATGCGGGCCTGGGAGCTGGGGCCGGCTTCTCTGCCGGCCGGCTGCGACGTCGAAGTGCTGGCCGAGGCCGTGACTGTCCTGATGCTGATTCCGGCGAAGAGTGCCGAGGAGGCCGCGGAAGCATTGCGTCGAGTTCCTCAATTCGCCTCGGACGCCGCTCATGAATCCCGCTTCGCCGTGGCTCGCTGGGCACGGAACCGTTACCCGAACGGGCCGGACGAGCGCCTGGGGGTGCGTCCGCACCTGGTCGGTGATCGCCTGATGCTGGACACGCTCGGACGCGCCGATCTGCTCGAGCCCGGCGACATCGCCGTCGCCACACCGGTCCTGGTTCGCGCGCACGGCGATTTTCCCGACGCTCTCGAGCTGCTCATGGCGCTCCTCGACCGCGACGGCCCACCGCTGTCCCCGGTCATCACCGCACTCCTGGACACCAGTGCCCCCGACCACGCCGTCGACCGCGCGATCGCCGCCTTGGTCGACCACACCCGTATCACGGACCCGGGACATCTGGCCCGTACTTCGACGTCTCCCGCGAACGGCCGCTTTCCGCGCATCCGGGCTGCGCTGGCCACTCTGTTCGTCGAAAACTGCCGAAAACTCGCCGAGGCGGAGCCCGAACGCCACCTCCTCGACCTCGCCGGGGCTTTGTTCGCCCTCAGCGGCGCCTTGGACAAGTTGGGCCGTTACCGGGAGATGCTCGCCTCGGCCGAGGAAGCGGTCACCATCTGCCGGGAACTCGCCGACGTCGATCCCTGCCACCTCGCCGACCTCGCCCACGCTCTCAGCAATCTCGCGGCCGCCCTCGAACGTCTGGGACGAGACAGGCAGGCACTCGCCCCAGGCGAGGAAGCCGTCGCCATCTGCCGGGAACTCGCCGATACCGACCCCGGCCCCCACCTCTCCGACCTCGCCCAGGCCCTGGGGCACCGCGGGGCCACCCTGCGTAGCCTCGGGCACTATCGAGAGGGGCTGGACGTGGCCGAGGAAAGCGTCACCCTTCACCGGGAACTGGCTGACGCCGAGCGTGGCCCCCACCTCCCCGGCCTCGCCGATTCACTGGGCAACCTAGCCGGGATCCTGCACGCCCTCGGCCGTTTCCAAGAGGCGCTCGACCTGAACGAAGAAGGCATCGCCATCCGGCGGGAACTCGCCGAGGCAGAACCCGAACGCCACCTTCCCCGGCTGGCTCGCGCCCTGATCGATCTCGGAACCACCATGCCCGGCCTGGGGCGATATCAGGAGGCACTCGAGCCGGCCGAGGAAGCCGTCACCATTTTCCGGGAACTCGCCGAGACAGAGCCCGAGCGCTACCTTCCCGACCTCGCTCACTCACTCAGCAACCTCGGAACGACCCAGCACGGTCTGGGCCGGTACCAGAAGGCGCTCGATCACACCAAGGAATCACTCGCCATCCGCCGGAAGCTCGCCGACACCGAACCCCGGTGCCACCTCCCCGGCCTCGCCGAATCCCTCAGCAACCTCGGCGGCATCCTGCAGGATATGGGCCGCGTCCAGGAGGCACTTGGCCCGGGTGAGGAAGCCATCGCCATTCGCCGCAGACTGGCCGACGCGGAGCCCGGACGCTACCTTTCCGACGTCGCTTACTCCCTGAACAACCACGCGTGCACGCTGCGCGCTCTCCGCCGCCACCGGGAAGCGCTCAGCCTGAACGACGAAGCCGTCGTCATCCGCCGGGAACTCGCCGACGCCGAGCCCCTGCGCCACCTGCCCGCCCTCGCCGAACTCTTGGTCAACCGGGCGTTCAGCCTCCGCGTCTTGGGCAGGCACGAAGAGGCACTTCGCGCCGACCACAGCGCGGTCGAGGCGTGGAAGACCGTGGCCACGATGAACCCCGAACTCCACGAACGAGCGTTCCGGAGACAGACGGCTCGGCTTCGGCAGCGTCTGGTCCAGGCCGGGTCTCCCACGGAAGCCGTGCTGGCCGAGACCCCGTGACGCCCCGCTCTTAAGCGATCTGGAGGTTCGTTCCGGTGGTGGGCGCAGCAGGGTTCGAACCTGCGACCGCTCGGGTGTAAACCGAGTGCTCTTCCGCTGAGCTATGCGCCCTTCGGGCGGCGGCCCCCAAATCCAGGGAGCCGCCGTCCGGAAAACTCAAGCCAGTTCGGCCACAGCCTTCTTCCAGCCCTGCTGGTCACGCGCCTCGCCCGGCGCGTTGACCTCGGCGAACCTGACCACACCGGAGGTGTCGATCAGGAACGTGCCGCGGACCGCCAGGCCGGCCTGCTCGTTGAAGACGCCGTAAGCGCGAGCCACCTCGCCGTGCGGCCAGAAGTCGGACAGCAGCGGGAACTGGTAGCCCTCCTTCTCGGCCCACGCCTTGAGCGAGAAGGGCGTGTCGACCGAGACGCCCAGGATCTGGACGCCCTTGCCGTCGTAGTCGGCGAACTCGTCACGAAGCTGGCACAGCTCGCCGGTGCAGATGCCGCTGAACGCGAACGGGTAGAAGACCACCAGCACCGGCTTGTCGCCCCGGAAGGACGACAGCTGCAACGGCTGCTTGTTGTAGTCGTTGAGCGTGAAGTCAGGGGCCTCAGAACCGACCTCGACGGTCATACCGCGTTTCCTCTCCCGTACGGACACGTGCCTGCGACGACAACCCTATCGTGTCAGCCGGGCGGGACCTGTTCAGCGCTGCTTCGACTTCGACTTGGGGGACACCAGCCTCGTGCCGAGCCAGTTCGCACCGACACTGATGTTGGCGGTCTGGGCGAGTCCGACGACCGGCACGGCTTCGGCGATCTCACTCGGCTCGACGTGCCCGGGCTGTCCCGTCTTCGGGGTCAGCACCCAGATCACGCCGGTCTCCTCCAGGGGGCCTCGTGCGTCGATGAGCGCGTCTCCCAGGTCACCGTCGTCCTGGCGCCACCACAGCAGCACCACGTCGATGACCTCGTCGGCGTCCTCGTCGAGGATTTCCCCGCCGATCTGCTCCTCGATCGCCGCGCGGACGTCGTCGTCGACGTCCTCGTCCCAGCCGATCTCCTGGACCACCATCTCGGGCTTGATGCCGAGCCTCTCGGCGACGCTTGACTGATCAGCGTCTCCCGCGGCGACCACTGCTTTCACTCCTCCAACTACGACGGAGCGTGGCGTCCGACCCCCTGCGCGAGGGTACGGCTGCGCCACACTCGGCGACCCGGTTGCCGATAGCGAACACTGGTAGGGCTCCGCGCGCAACCGTCCACACCGGATCTTTGACAACTCGTGTCGCAGGATACGGCCCGCCACCGGCCTCGCGCGACGGCGTTTCGGGTGCCTCCCGGCACCGGTCTGCCACCCCTTCGGGGGGCGTCCCCTAGGGTGGGGAGGAAGAAAACGCGCGCGCGATACACCGCGCGCGGGGAGTGGCTCGACCGGGTCGGCCGATGTTACCGCTGAGTAGCGGTGCGGAAGCCGGGACGGAAGACGACGATGGAGAGTCGTACACCCCCGAGTACGAGCACCACCGGCTGCAACTTTTCGCAAGGAGACCCCTTGGCCCCGCAGAACGACGGCGCCTCCGGCAAGGAGACCCCGGCACGCGTACGCGTCATCCGTGACGGATTGGCGGCGCACCTGCCCGACATCGACCCGGAGGAGACCGCCGAGTGGCTGGACTCGTTCGACGAGGCGCTGGCCAGGGGAGGTCAGCAGCGGGCTCGGTACCTGATGCTGCGCATCCTGGAGCGCGCTCGCGAACGCAACGTGGGCGTCCCCGCGCTGACCTCGACGGACTACGTCAACACCATCCCCACCGAGAACGAACCCTGGTTCCCCGGTGACGAGGAGATCGAGCGCCGCTACCGGGCCTACATCCGGTGGAACGCCGCGATCATGGTCCACCGCGCGCAGCGCCCCGGCGTCGGTGTCGGCGGTCACATCTCGACCTACGCCTCGTCCGCCGCGCTGTACGAAGTCGGGTTCAACCACTTCTTCCGCGGCAAGGACCACTCCGGCGGCGGCGACCAGATCTACATCCAGGGCCACGCCTCCCCCGGCGTCTACGCCCGCGCGTTCCTCGAGGGCCGGCTGTCCGAGCAGCAGCTCGACGGCTTCCGCCAGGAGTACTCGCACGCCGGTGAGGGCGGCGGCCTGCCGTCGTACCCGCACCCGCGGCTGATGCCGGAGTTCTGGGAGAACCCGACGGTGTCGATGGGCCTCGGCCCGATGAACGCCATCTACCAGGCGCGGTTCAACCGCTACCTGCGCGACCGCGGCATCAAGGACACCGGCGACCAGCACGTCTGGGCGTTCCTCGGCGACGGCGAGATGGACGAGGCGGAGTCGCGCGGCCTGATCCACGTCGCGGCCGGCGAAGGCCTCGACAACCTGACCTTCGTGATCAACTGCAACCTGCAGCGGCTCGACGGCCCGGTGCGCGGCAACGGCAAGATCATCCAGGAGCTGGAGTCGTACTTCCGCGGCGCCGGCTGGAACGTCATCAAGGTCATCTGGGGCCGCGAGTGGGACTCGCTGCTGCACGCCGACCGCGACGGCGCCCTGGTCAACCTGATGAACGTGACGCCGGACGGCGACTACCAGACGTACAAGGCCAACGACGGCGCCTTCGTCCGCGAGCACTTCTTCGGCCGCGACCCGCGGACGAAGGACATGGTCAAGGACCTCTCCGACGCCGACATCTGGAACCTCAAGCGCGGCGGCCACGACTACCGCAAGGTGTACGCGGCCTACAAGTCGGCGCTGGAGCACCACGGCCAGCCGACGGTGATCCTGGCCCACACCATCAAGGGCTACGGCCTGGGCCCGGCGTTCGAGGGCCGCAACGCCACGCACCAGATGAAGAAGCTCACCCTCGACGACCTGAAGCTGTTCCGCGACTCGCAGCGGATCCCGATCAGCGACGAGGAGCTGGAGCGCGACCCGAAGCTGCCGCCGTACTACCACCCGGGCGCGAACTCGCCCGAGATCGAGTACCTGATCGGCCGGCGCAAGGCGCTCGGCGGCTTCCTGCCGGAACGCCGCCCGAAGGCGGCGAAGGCGCTCGTCCTGCCCGGCGACAAGGTCTACGAGGGCATCCGGAAGGGCTCCGGCAAGCAGGAGGTCGCCACGACGATGGCGTTCGTCCGGCTGGTCCGCGAGCTGGCGAAGGACTCCGAGATCGGCAAGCGCGTCGTCCCGATCATCCCGGACGAGGCCCGCACCTTCGGCCTCGACTCGATGTTCCCGACGGCCAAGATCTACAACCCGCACGGCCAGACGTACACGTCGGTCGACGCGAGCCTGATGCTGGCCTACAAGGAGTCCGAGAAGGGCCAGCTGCTGCACGAGGGCATCAACGAGGCGGGCTCGACCGCGTCGTTCACCGCCGTCGGCACGTCGTACGCGACGCACGGCGAGCCGATGATCCCGATCTACATCTTCTACTCGATGTTCGGGTTCCAGCGGACCGGTGACGGCCTCTACGCCGCCGCCGACCAGATGGCCCGCGGGTTCGTCATCGGCGCGACCGCCGGCCGCACCACGCTGACCGGCGAGGGCCTGCAGCACGCCGACGGGCACTCGCTGCTGCTGGCGGCGACCAACCCGGCCGCGGTGGCCTACGACCCGGCGTGGTCGTTCGAGATCGCGCACATCGTGAAGGACGGCCTGCGCCGGATGTACGGCGAGACCGGCCCGGACGGCAACGGCGAGAACGTCTTCTACTACATGACGATCTACAACGAGCCGTACCAGCAGCCCGCCGAGCCGGAGAACCTCGACGTCGACGGCCTGCTGAAGGGTCTGTACAAGTACTCGGACGCGCCTTCGGGCGACGGTCCCGAGGTGCAGGTCCTCGTCTCGGGCGTCACGATGCCGGACGCGCTCAAGGCCCAGAAGATGCTGGCCGAGGAGTGGGGTGTGCGGGCGTCGGTCTGGTCGGCCACGTCGTGGACCGAGCTGCGGCGCGAAGCCGTCGAGATCGACCACGACAACCTGCTCTACCCGGGCAGCGAGCCGCGCGTGCCGTACGTCACCGAAGCGCTGCTGGGCTCGAACGGCCCGGTCGTGGCGGTGTCGGACTGGATGCGCGCGGTACCGGACCTGATCCGTCCGTACGTGCCGACCGACATGCTGACGCTGGGCACCGACGGGTTCGGATTCTCCGACACCCGGCCGGCGGCGCGGCGGAAGTTCCTGGTCGACGCCGAGTCGATCACCGTCGGCGCGCTGTCGATCCTCGCCAAGCGCGGCGAGGTCGAGCAGGCGAAGGTCCTCGAAGCGGCCACGAAGTACCGGCTCGACGACATCGCGGCCGCCGGGCCGCAGACGTCGGATTCCGGTAGCGCGTGATCTGGCGTTAGAGGCACAGTGCTAGAAAGGGACCCGGCAGACATCGGATGTCTGCCGGGTCCCGCTCGCTCAGGGAGTTGATGAAGGTGACGAAGCGCCGACTGCCGAAGCCGGACGAGCTGAAGCAGCTCCTGCGGCCCAAGCCGATCGTGCTCAACCCGACCGACCGGCGCCTGGCGAACGCGCACACCATCGCCGACCTGCGGATGATCGCCCGCAAGCGCACCCCGCGGGCGGCGTTCGACTACACCGACGGCGCGGCCGAGCTGGAAGACAGCCTGCGTCGCGCCCGCCAGGCCTATCGGCGGATCGAGTTCCACCCGAACGTGCTGCGCGGGGTGTCCGATGTGGACACCACCCGCGAGATCCTCGGCAAGACGTCGGCGCTGCCGTTCGCCTTCGCCCCCACGGGTTTCACGCGGATGATGAACCACGAGGGGGAGGCCGCCGTCGGCCGGGTGGCGCAGCGCAACGGCATCCCGATGGGCCTCTCGACGATGGCGACGACGTCGATCGAGGACCTCGCCGAGGCGGCGCCCCAGGCCCGCAAGTGGTTCCAGCTCTACGTCTGGCGCGACCACGGCGCGGGCGAAGATCTGATGAATCGCGCGTGGGCGGCGGGCTACGACACGCTGATGCTGACCGTGGACACCCCGGTCGGCGGCGCGCGCCTGCGCGACGTCCGCAACGGCCTGACCATCCCGCCGGCGCTGACGCTCAAGACGTTCCTCGACGGCGCGACCCACCCGGCGTGGTGGTTCAACCTGCTCACCACCGAGCCCCTGAACTTCGCATCGCTGAGCCACTTCGACGGCACCGTCGCCGAGCTGCTCAACAAGCTGTTCGACCCCACGCTGAACTTCGACGACCTGGACTGGGTGCGCCGGACCTGGCCCGGGAAGCTCGTCGTGAAGGGCGTGCAGAACGTCGACGACGCCCGCGACGTCGTGAAGCACGGCGCGGACGCCGTCCTGCTGTCCAACCACGGCGGCCGCCAGCTCGACCGCGCCCCGACGCCCCTGGAGCTGCTCCCGGCGGTGCTGGACGAGCTCCAGGGCGGCGCCGAGGTGTGGATCGACACGGGCATCCTGTCGGGCGGCGACATCGTCGCGGCCATCGCCCGCGGCGCGGACGCGGTGCTGGTCGGCCGCGCGTTCCTGTACGGCCTGATGGCCGGCGGCGAGCGCGGCGTGCAGCGGTGCGTCGACATCCTGCGCACCGAGATGGTCCGCACGATGCAGCTGCTGGGCGTCCGGACGCTGAAGGACCTGACGCCTTCGCACGCGACCCTGCGTTAGACCTGCGCCTGGCCGCCGTCGACGAAGAACTCGACACCGTTGACGAAGCTGGCGTCGGCCGACGCCAGGAACAGGGCGGCGGCCGCGATCTCCGACGGGTCGGCGACGCGGTCGAGCGGGACATCCGCCCGCATCGCGTCGAGCCAGGCCTGCTGGGCATCCGGCTCGACCAGGCCGAGCATGCCCGGGGTGACCGTCGGCCCCGGGCTCAGGACGTTGACGCGCACACCCTTGCCCTTCAGGTCGAGGGCCCAGGTCCGCGCGAAGTTGCGGACGGCGGCCTTCGTCGCCGCGTAGACGCTCATGCCCGGCGCCACCCGCGTCGACGTCGTCGAGCCGGTGATGATCAGCGACGCGTTGTCGTTCAGCAGCGGCAAGGCCTTCTGGACGGTGAAGAGCACGCCCTTGACGTTGGTGCCGAACGTGACGTCGACCTGTTCCTCGGTGATCTCCCCGAGCGGGGCCAGGACACCGCTGCCCGAGTTGGCCACCACCACGTCCAGGCCCTTCCCGTGCTCTTCCACGGCGCGGTAGACCGCGTCGAGGTCGGCGAGGTCCGAGGAGTCGGCGCGGATCGCCTGGACCGATCCGCCGATCTCCGCGACCGCGTCGTCGAGGACCTCCTTGCGGCGGCCGGTGATGAAGACGTGCGCGCCTTCGGCCACGAAGCGCTTCGCGATGGCAAGCCCGATGCCGGTGCCGCCGCCGGTCACGACGGCCGTCTTGTTCTCCAGAGTGCTGGTCACGATGCTCCTCGATCGAGTTCTTGACTGTCCCGTCCAGAACCTACGCCATTCTGGACGAGATGGTCAAGAATGGGTAGGATGAGGACATGGCGAGACCCCGGAGCTTCGACGAGCGCGCAGTGCTGCACGCAGCCCGGGACCAGTTCTGGGCGACGGGGTACGCAGCCACGAAGATCGACGACATCGCCGCAGCCACCGGCCTCGGCAAGGGCAGCCTCTACGGCGCCTTCGGGGACAAGCACGCGCTGTTCCTGCGCGTCTACGACGACTACTGCGCCGAGGCCACCGAAGCGACGCGTCGCTTCCTCGAAGGCCCCGACGAAACCGCCTACCAGCGACTTCACGACCACGTCAGCGCGATCGCCGAGGACACCGCCGCCGACACCGACCGGCGCGGGTGCCTGATCGCGAAGAGCACGGCCGAGTGCGCGCAGCACGACGAAGCGATCGCCGCGCGCTCCCACCGGGCGTTCGCCGAACTGCACGACCTGCTGACCGGCTGCATCGCGGCGGCCCAGCGCGCGGGCGACATCGCCGAGGGCCACGACCCGGCCCGGCTGGCGAGCCTGCTGCTGGCGGTCACCCGCGGCATCGAAGCCCTGGGCAAGGGCGGCTCGAGCCCGGCGGAGCTGCACGCGATCGCCGAGACGGCTCTCGCGGTCCTGCCGAAGCCGTAACTCGCGTGATCAGACCCGTATCTCGCGTGATCGGGGCCGGAACTCGCGAGTTCCGGCTTCAATCACGCGAGTCACGTCCCCAGTCACGCGAGTCACGTGTTGCCGCCTGACTCGTTGGGCCAACCGGTCTCAACTTCTTGACGGACCGACCGGTTTGTGACGAAGATCTCGGGCACTCGCCGAAAGGCCGTTTTCGCATCGTGGAAAACGGAGGTCGCCCGTGTTCGTGCAAGACGTGACTCCCCTCGGTTCGCTGGGCCTGTCGGCGCTCGTCGCCGTGCTGCCCCTCGCCACCGTCCTCGTGCTCCTCGGCGTCGTCCGGATGCGGGCGCACCACGCCGCCCTGATCGGGCTGCTCGTCGCGCTCGTCGTCGGGATCGCCGCCTACGGCATGCCGATCGTCCAGGCCGTCTCCGGCGCGCTGCAGGGCGCCGCGTTCGGGCTGTGGCCGATCATGTGGATCGTCGTCAACGCGCTGTGGATCTACCGGCTCACCGTGCGGACCGGGCACTTCGACGTCCTGCGCCGCTCGTTCGGCCGGGTCTCCGACGACCCGCGGATCCAGGCGCTGATCATCGCCTTCTGCTTCGGCGCGCTCATGGAGGCCCTCGCCGGCTTCGGCGCACCGGTCGCGATCAGCGCCGTGATGCTGGTGGCCGTCGGGTTCCACCCGGTCAAGGCCGCGGTCGTCGCGCTGGTCGCGAACACCGCGCCGGTCGCGTTCGGCGCGATGGGCACGCCGGTCGTCACGCTGGCCCAGGTCACCGGGCTGCCGCTGCAGCAGGTCTCCTCGATCGTCGGCCGCCAGACGCCGCTGCTGGCCCTGGTCGTGCCGCTGATCCTGGTGATCATCGTCGACGGCAGGCGCGGTCTGAAGGACACCTGGCTGCCCGCGCTGGTCTGCGGGGTCGCGTTCGGGCTGGTGCAGTTCCTCGCGTCCAACTTCGTGTCGCCGCAGCTGGCCGACATCGGTGCCGCGCTCGCCGGCGCCGCCGCGCTGGTCGCGCTGCCGCAGACCCGCCGCCCGGTGCCCGAAGCCGTCCGGATCAGCATCGGGACCGGCGGGACGGCGACCGAGGAAGCGCCGCCGGAGGACTCCCGCAACGACGTCGTCAAGGCCTACCTGCCGTACGCGCTGATCATCGTCATCTTCTCCCTGGCCGTGCTGCCGCCGATCAAGAAGCTCCTGGACAAGGCGACGTGGAAGTTCCATTGGCCCGGGCTGAACGTCATCGGCCCGAACGGAAAACCCGTGTCCGGCAACACGTTCTCGCTGCCCTTCCTCAACACCGGCGGCACGCTCGTGCTCCTGGCCGGCATAATCACGGCCGCGATCCTCGCCGTCTCCGCGAGCGGCACCTGGCAGGAATGGCTGGCGACGGTCAAGGAACTCCGGTTCGCGATCCTCACCGTCTGCGGGGTGCTCGCGCTGGCCTACGTGATGAACCTGTCCGGTCAGACGACGACGATCGGCACGTTCATCGCGGCGGCCGGCGCCGGCTTGGCGTTCCTGTCCCCGGTACTGGGCTGGTTCGGCGTCGCCGTCTCGGGCTCGGACACGTCGGCGAACGCTTTGTTCGGCGCGCTCCAGGTCACGGCCGCGAACAAGACGGGCCTGGCCGCGGACCTCCTGGCCGCGGCCAACAGCTCCGGCGGCGTCCTCGGCAAGATGGTCTCCCCGCAGAACCTCACGATCGCCTGCGTGGCGGCGAACCTGCCCGGCGAAGAGGGCAGGCTGCTGCGGAAAGTGCTGCCGTGGAGCCTGGGGCTGCTGCTGGTGATGTGCCTGATCGTGCTCGGGCAGAGCACGCCGGTGCTCAGCTGGATGCTGCCATGACCTGACGGGCGGCGACGCGCTTCGCGGAGCGGTTCCAGCTCCACCAGCCGTGCACGACGAGCCCGGCGAAGACGATGTAGATCGCGGCGGAGAAGTACAGCCCGGACGAGATCTGCAGCGGCACGCCGATCGCGTCGACGACCAGCCAGACCAGCCAGAACTCGACGAGCCCGGCGCCCTGCGCCCCGAAGGCGACGAGGGTGCCGACGAAGATGGCGGCGTCCGGCCAGGGCGCCCAGGACGCGTTCAGCGCGTCGAGGACCAGGGCCATCACGGTCGTGCCGGCGACGAAGGCGCCCAGCATGGCGAGCCGTTCGACGAGCCGTCCCTGCCGGACGACGACGCCGAACACCGGGTCCTGGTGGCGGGTCCAGGCCCACCAGCCGTAGACGGAGATGGCGAGGATGGCGACCTGGCGGGAAGCGAGCCCGCCGAGGTGGGCCGAGGCGTAGACGGCGAAGAGCAGCACGGTCGCGCCGACCTGCACGGGCCACGTCCACAGGGTGCGACGCTGCGCGAGGAACACGACGGCGAGCGCGAACACCTGCCCGGCGAGCTCCGCGATCGAGATCCACTGACCGAGCACCGTGATTCCGTGGTGCAGCAGGAAATCCACCTGACGCCCCTTTCGTCCTACCGCATCAAACATGCTCCGGAGGGGGTGAATTCCCTAGAGACTGTGAGCCGCGGAACATCCCACCGGATGGACGCCGTCGCCGACGCGGATGGTGCCGCCGCGGACGACGCGGGTCTGCACGCCGAAGGTCACGCTGTTGGTGTCGGAGATCGTCTTGAGCAGCCCGGGCGCGGCCGGCAGCCCGTCGCCCGGCAGGCCGACCATCACGCAGCGGACGGCCTTGCGGAGGACCTCCAGCTCGACCTCGCCGATCCGGACGCGCTCCCCCACCCAGGCCTCTTCGGCGAGGTCCGGCGCCGAGCCGGTGTCGAGCAGGAGGTTGGCCCGGAACCGCCGCTCGTCGAGCGCGACGCCGGGCGCGCGTTCGGCCAGCCAGGCCAGCGACGACGTCGTGACCAGGTGGACGGCGGCTTCGTCGTGGTGCGGGATCTCCGCTTCCTTCGCCAGCTCGACGCCCGGGAAGCCCAGCGCGGCCGCGATCTCGGCGTGCACCTGCGCGGCGTCACCGCGGAGCACGCGCCCGTCCGGGAAGGTCACCACCGGGACGTCGCCGTCGTACCGCGCGGCGAACGCGTGCAGGCCGGGCATCCGCCGGAACCGGTGGGAGTTCTTGCCGCTGCCGAACTTGCCGCCGGGATCGCGGACCGCGTAGAGGCGGTCGCCGTCGAGGCCGCGCTCGCCGAGCCTCGCCTCGGTCAGCCGCTCCCCCGCCATCGACTTCACCGGATAGCGCCAGAGCGCAGCCACGACCCCCATCGCCCCAGCGTATCGGGCGGGCGGAACGTCTTGAATGAGTCATTCAGGTCTTCGGAGGTCCTGAATGACTCATTCAAGACCTCTCGCGGACGCGGGGAGGGCCCGGCGGCTTCCTCGTCCGCCGGGCCCTTCCGGCACCGAACCCGCTCAGCCCTGGGGGCGCGGGGTGCCGGCCGGCGGCGTCGGGGTGTTGTCGGCGCCGACCGGGACGCGGGGAGCCGCGCTCGTGCCCATCTCGCCCGTGCGCTGCTTCGGCGTCTCCAGCTGGTGCTCCATGTTCGAGATCCAGCCGCGCCAGCGGTCCTGCGCCGGCTTGATCAGGCCGCCGCCGAAACCGACCACGATCACGCCGCCGATCGTCGCCAGCACCGCGATCAGGACCGGGCCGGTGATGGCCGTCGCGATGTTCACCTGGCCGAGCGCGGCGATGATGCCGAACGCCATGATCAGCCAGTAGGCGCCGGTGGCCAGGTAGCGGCCGGCCGGGCGGCCCGACATCGCCGAGGAGACGACGTCACGCGCGACCTTCGCGATGGCCGCGGCGACCACGATCAGCACCAGCGCGACCACGATCCGCGGCAGGAACGCGATGATGTCGTTGAGCAGCTGGCTCACCGGGTTCGTCGGCCCGAACACCCCGAACGCCAGCTGCAGCGCGATCAGCAGGATGAAGTAGTAGACCAGTTTCACGAGGATTCCGGTTGCGTCGATCTTCTGCTGGCCGATGCTGCCGGAAAGGCCGGTCTTCTCGATCAGCTTGCCGAACCCGACCTTTCCGAGGACCAGGCTCAGCCCTTTCGACACCGCCTTCGCGATCAGCCAGCCGATCAGCAGGATGATCAGGAATCCGACGAGTTTCGGGACGAACGTGGCCACCAGGTTCCACGCCTGCCCGAGCCCGTCCTTCAGTTGCTGGCCCATACCGACTCCCTCCAAGGGGTTTTGCGTCCGAATCGCCACCCGCCGATTCGGGGTGGTGCCGCTTTGTGCACCGGATCGTTGATCAGGTACCCAGCGGCGGCAACTCGTGCGCCCCACGATCGAGTGAGACGACTGGCGCGGAAAGATCACCGGTGGCCATACTGGTTCTACCGGTGGGGACCGGGGAGACGAGGCCGTCCGGCGCAGCGTAAACCGCGAGCGCCGGGCGGCCTCGAGCATTTAGGGGACAACAAAGAACCGGCCCCCGGGTGCCGGAGCACTCGAGGGCCGGGTCGAACAGCCGGAAACCTCAGGCGGCGCGCAGGGCGTCGCGCAGTTTCACCTTCGCGCCACTGCGCATGACCGCGTTCCGGTAGATCCGTGCGGCGAACCAGATCAATCCCGGAATCATCAGCACCACGAGCCCCACCGACAACACGGCTTCCCACACCGGCACGCCGCCCATCGCCAGCCGCATCGGCATCAGCGTCGGCGAGAACACCGGGATCACGGAAAGCACCTCGACGAACGTGTTCCCCGGGTCCGACGGCAGCACGGAAATGCCGACGACGTACCCGGCGATCACGAACATCAGCGCGGGCATCGTCGCGCCGCCGACATCTTCCTGGCGCGAAACCAGCGCGCCCAGCGCGGCGAACACGATCGAGTACATGAAGAACCCGAGCAGGTACCACACGATCAGCCAGACGACCGTGCCGACGGCCGCCGAAACGGAAATGGTGAGCACCCCGGCCGCCAAGCCGGTGATCACCCCGCCGGCCCCGATCACCAGCATCTGGATCAACCCGACCACGCCGATGCCGAGCACCTTCCCGGCCATCAGCTGCCACGGCTTGATCGTCGACAGCAGCAGCTCCACGACCCGGGACGTCTTCTCCTCGACGACGCCCTGCGCCACGCTCTGGCCGTTGATCATCAGCGAGAGGTAGATCAGGATGCCGGCGGCGATGCCCAGCACCAACTGCTGGCCGTTGTAGTCGTACGGCTCCTCCAGCGGCGGGTCCTCGATGAACTTCGCCGAGGCGATGGCGGCCTGGAACTGCGCGGGGTTCCCGCCGAGCGTGGTGATCTGCTGATCGAGCGCGACCTGACGGGACAGCAGCTGCAGGACGTTCGCGAGCTTGCCGTCGAGGTCCTTCTTCACCTGGACGTGCACGGTCTTGCCGTCACCGGTGAGCAACGCGTCGATCGAGCCGTCGGCCAGCTTCGCGCGTCCGGTGGCCTCGTCGGCGACCTGGGTGGCGTCGATGGACTCGTCGACCGCCTGGCCGCCGGCCTTCAGCGGCGCCGCGAACGGGGCGGTCGCCGGGGTGTAGCCGACGGTCGAGTCGGCGCCGCCACCGCCCGAGAGGAACTTGATCAGCAGGATGCCGACGACGATCAGCAGCAGCATGACCACGGTGGCGACGCGGAACGCCTTCGACTTCACTCGCGTGCTGATCTCGCGGGAGGCGACCAGCCCCACCGCGCTCGCCGGGCTCATCCGCACGTCCGGGACCGGGGTGCTCATGCGGGTACCTCCTCGGTCGTGACGACGGAACGGAACAGATCGGCCAGCGACGGCTGTTCGCGGGCGAACTCGCGCACCGGCCCGGTGGCCAGCGCGGCTTTGAGGACGGCCTGGTCGTCGGCGCCCTCGCCCAGCTCGAGCTCGGTCACCGAGCCCTTCCGGCCGAGCACCGTCACGCCGGCGAGGCCGTCGGCCCAGCCGTCGCCGGCTTCGGGCACGTCGACCCGCAGCCGGACGGCGCCACCGGCGCGCAGCTCGCCGACCGTGCCGATCTCGACCATCTGTCCACTCCGGACGATCCCGACCCGGTCGCAGAGCCGCTCCACCAGGTCGAGCTGGTGGCTGGAGAACACGACCGGCACGCCCTCGGCGGCCTTTTCCTTGAGCACCTGGCTCATCACGTCGACCGCGACCGGGTCGAGGCCGGAGAACGGCTCGTCGAGCACCAGGATCCGCGGCTCGTGCACCAGCGCCGCGGCCAGCTGGACGCGCTGCTGGTTGCCGAGGCTGAGCTTCTGCACCTCGTCGTCGCGGCGGCCGGCGACGCCGAGCCGTTCGGTCCACTTCTCCGCCGACGCCCGCGCGTCCGCGGCGGGCATGCCGTGCAGCCGCGCGAGGTACGTGAGCTGTTCGGCCACCTTCATTTTCGGGTAGAGGCCGCGTTCCTCGGGCATGTACCCGATGTGGCGGCGCGTTTCGTGCGTCACCGGCTCGCCGTCGTAGCGGACTTCGCCGCCGTCGGCGGAAAGCACGCCGAGTGCGATCCGCATGGTCGTGGTCTTGCCGGCGCCGTTGCTGCCGACGAACCCGAAAAGCTCCCCCGGCCGGACTTCGAATGTCATTTCGCGCAAAGCGACCACGTCGCCGTAGCGTTTGGAGACCTTGTCGATCTCTAAACCGGTCATTCCGGTTCCCCCGTTCATTACTGGCTGCCCCCGTTCGCGATCCTAGGCAGTCCGTACACGCACCGCATAGCACCCCGCGTTGCCGCCGGGGGCCACGAAAGTTGCGGACACGTAGGATCGCGTCCGCCATGGATGGAACCACCGCCCCGCGCCGCGTGCCGAAGCACCACGGACTCTCCGCGAAGACGCTTCGGCGGCTGGAGCACGCGTCCGGCAGCCTGGCGAGCGCGAGCATCGCGGTGATGGAGCGGCGGCTGACCTGGTTCGCCCGGCTGCCCGCCGACCAGCGCGCGAGCGTCCTGCTGATCACGCAGGCGGGCGCCGCGGGCTTCGTCGACTGGCTTCGGGACTCGAAAGAGGCCCTGAAGCTGACGACCGAGGCGTTCCGCGACGCGCCGGCCGAGCTGTCGCGCTGGGTCAGCCTGCGGCAGGCGGTCGGCATGGTGCGCCTGGCCATCGAGGTGTTCGAGGAGCAGCTGCCGGAGTTCGCCGCGAACGAGGCGGAGCGGGCGGCCCTGATCGAAGGAATCCTGCGCTACGGCCGGGAAATCGCGTTCGCCGCGGCGAACTCCTACGCGGCGGCGGCGGAGGCTCGCGGCGCGTGGGACGCTCGCCTGGAGGCGCTGGTCGTCGACGGGATCGTCCGCGGCGACGCGGAGGAGTCGGTGCTTTCGCGTGCGACGGCGCTGGGCTGGGAGCCGTCCGCGGCTGCGACGGTCCTGGTGGGCAACCCGCCGTCGGAGGACCCGCCGACGGTGGTGTTCGAGGTCCGCAGCCGCGCGGCCCGCGTCGGCCGCCCGGTGCTCCTGTCGGTCCAGGGCTCCCGGCTCGTGGTCGTGGTCGGCGGCCCGACCGAGGGCGGCGTGAAGGAGCGGGAGATCCTCGCCCGGATGTCGGTGGCGTTCGCCGACGGCCCGGTGGTGGCGGGCCCGACGGTGCCGTCGCTGGCGGAGGCGCACCACAGCGCGACAGAGGCGCTGTCGGGACTGCGGGCGGTGGTCGGCTGGCCGAGCGCACCCAGGCCGGTCCGTTCGGCGGACCTGCTCCCGGAGCGCGCGCTGTCGGGCGACGCGGAGGCCGAGCGCCTGCTGGTGGACACGATCGCGCGGCCGTTGGAAGAGGCGGGTCCGACGCTGCAGCGCACGGTGGAGGCGTACCTCGAGAGCGGCGGGGTGCTGGAGACGTGCGCGAAGACGCTGTTCGTCCACCCGAACACGGTCCGCTACCGGCTGCGCAAGGCGGCGGACCTGACGGGGTGCCAGCCGACCGACCCGCGGGACGCGCTGGTGCTGCGGATCGCGCTGACCGTGGGCCGGCTGGCGAGGGCCCGCGGCCTCTGGTGAGTCGTCCGGCATCCTTCCCGAGACGGGCGTCACGTGATGGACTTAACAGCGAAAGGTGATTGAACCCGACAAGGCTTCCGGGTTACGCGCGAGCTTCTCCGGCGCGTCTTTGTAGGTTTCCGACAAAGACGCCGCACAGACACTGTCCCCGTCGGCATCCCGGGAAACACCCCTCGCCGTGTTGTCTTGAAGGGTGACAGCAGCAGTCCTCGCTCCCGGTCAGGGGTCCCAGGCCCCCGGCATGTTCACGCCCTGGCTCGACCTCGACGGCGCTCGCGAGCGCGTCGCGCTGTGGTCCGAGCGCGCGGGGCTCGACCTGCTCCGCCTCGGCACCGAGGCGGACGCCGACGAGATCCAGGACACCGCGGTCGCGCAGCCGCTGATCGTCGCGCTGTCGCTGCTCACCTTCGAACACCTCCAGGCCACCGCGCCGGTCCCCGCGGACGCGCCCGTCGCCGGGCACTCCGTCGGCGAGCTCGCGGCCGCCGCGATCGCCGGGGTGCTGAAGCCCGAAGACGCCGTCGCGCTCGCCGCCGTCCGGGGTGCCGAGATGGCGAAGGCGTGCGCGCTGGAACCGACGTCGATGGCCGCGGTCATGCTCGGGGACCCCGAGCAGGTCGTCGCGTGGCTCGAAGAGCAGGGCCTGACCGCGGCGAACCGCAACGGAGCGGGGCAGATCGTCGCCTCCGGTGCCGCCGACGCCATCGCGAAGATCGTCGCCGAACCCCTCGAAGGCACGAAGATCCGCGCCCTCAAGGTCGCCGGCGCGTTCCACACGCAGTACATGGCGCCCGCCGAAGAGGCGTTGCGCGCCCACGCCGCCGAGCTGGCCCCGGCCGACCCGGTCCGCCCGCTGCTGTCCAACGCGGACGGCGCGGTCGTCACCAGCGGGGCCGAGTACCTCGACCGCCTCGTCGCGCAGGTCACCCGGTCCGTCCGCTGGGACCTGACGATGGACGGCCTGGTCTCCCTCGGCGTCACCCGCACCGTCGAACTCGCGCCCGCGGGCACGCTGACCGGCCTGGTCAAGCGGCAGCTCAAGGGCGTCGTCACCACTACCACCGCGCTGAAGACGCCGGCCGAGCTGGCCGCGCTGCGCCAGGAGGACGCCTCGTGACCGATCGACCCGCCCTGAGCCTCAACCCCGGCTCCCGCGGCAGCCGCGTGCTGGGCATCGGCAGCGCGCAGCCGGACAAGATCGTCACCAACGACGACCTTTCGCAGATCATGGACACCAACGACCAGTGGATCCGCGACCGCGTCGGGATCATCGAGCGCCGGTTCGCGGAGAAGGACGAGTCGCTCACCGACTTCGCCGTCGCCGCGGGCACCGCCGCGCTGGCCGACGCCGGCGTCGACCCGTCCGAAGTGGACACGGTGATCCTGCCGAACTGCACCATGCCGACGCTGATCCCGAACGCCGCCGCCCAGGTGGCCGCGCGGATCGGCATCCCGAGCCCCGGCGCGTTCGACCTCAACGCCGCGTGCGCCGGGTTCTGCTACGGCCTCGGCGTCGCCTCCGACCTGATCCGGGGCGGCTCCGCCCAGAAGGTCCTCGTCATCGGCGCGGAGAAGCTCACCGACTCGGTGAACCCGATCGACCGGGCGAACGCGATCATCTTCGCCGACGGCGCGGGTGCCGCGGTCGTCGGCGCGTCCGACGAGCCGCTGATCGGCCCGGTCTCCTGGGGCAGCGCCGGCGACCTCGTCGACCTGATCGGGATGACCGAGGACAAGTTCATCTACCAGGAGGGCCAGTCGGTCTTCCGGTGGGCGACGACCCAGATCGCGCCGATCGCCATGCGCGCGCTGGAGGTCGCCGGGCTCAAGCCGTCCGATGTGGACGTGCTGATCCCGCACCAGGCGAACCTGCGCATCGTCGAGGCGATCGCGAAGAAGCTGCGGGCCAACGGCGCCCGCGACGACATGGTCGTCGCCGACGACATCAAGTACTCCGGCAACACCTCGTCGGCGTCCATCCCCCTCGCGCTGGACCACATGCGCAAGGCTGGGACGGCGAAGCCCGGCGACGTGGTGCTGGCGGTCGGGTTCGGCGCGGGCCTGTCCTACGCCGGGCAGGCGTTCGTCTGCCCCTGATCACCGTTACGCTCCCCGCGGGCACTCGCCCGAGGGCACTGAAATTCTCAAAGAAGACCCAAAGAAACACCGAGAAGGGAACTACCCCATGGCTGACAACGCTGAGATCCTCGCCGGCCTCGCCGAGATCGTCGAAGAGGTGGCCGGTGTGGCTCAGGACGACGTCACCGCCGAGAAGTCGTTCGTGGACGACCTGGACATCGACTCGCTGTCGATGGTCGAGATCGCCGTGCAGGCCGAGGACAAGTTCGGCGTCAAGATCCCGGACGACGAGCTGGCCAACCTGAAGACCGTGGGCGACGCGGTGAACTACGTGTCGGCCAACTCGAAGTAAGTCCTCTTCCCTCCTTGAGGAGACTCCCATGAGCAACCACGACGTCGTGATCACCGGTCTCGGCGCCACCACACCGCTCGGCGGGGACGTGACGTCCACCTGGGACGGTCTGCTGGCCGGGCGGAGCGGGATCCGGGCGATCGAGGCCGACTGGGTCGAGGAGCTGCAGCTGCCGGTCAAGATCGGCGGCATGCTGGCCGTCGATCCCTCGGAGGTCCTCCCGCGGGTGCAGGCCCGCCGGCTGGACCGCTGCGAGCAGGTCGCACTGATCGCCGCCCGCCAGGCGTGGGCCGACGCCGGGTACGCGGAACCGACGGACGAGCACACCGACGTCGACCCCGACCGCCTCGGCGTGTCGATCGGCACCGGCGTCGGCGGCCCGGTCACCCTGCTCACCCAGAACGATCTGTTGCACCAGCAGGGTCTCCGCAAGGTGTCGCCGCTGACCGTGCCGATGCTGATGCCGAACGGCCCGGCCGCGCACGTCGGCATCGACCTGAAGGCGCGGGCCGGGGTGCACTCCCCGGCCTCGGCCTGCGCTTCCGGCGCCGAGGGCATCGCGAGCGGGGTGGAGATGATCCGCTCCGGCCGCGCCGACGTCGTGGTCGCCGGTGGCGCCGAAGCGTGCATCCACCCGATCACGCTGGCCGGGTTCGCCCAGGCCCGTACGGTGTCCACGCGCAACGACGACCCCGGCAGCGCGTCGCGGCCGTTCGACGCGAGCCGCGACGGCTTCGTTCTCGGCGAGGGCGCCGGCGTGGTCATCCTGGAGCGCGCGGACCAGGCGAAGGCCCGCGGAGCGCGCATCTACGCGACCATCGCCGGGCACGGCATCACCTCGGACGCCTACCACATCACGGGCAACCACCCCGAGGGCATCGGCCAGATCGCCGCGATGCGCGCGGCGATGAAGATGGCCGGTGTGACCGCCGCGGACGTCGGGCACGTGAACGCCCACGCGACGTCCACTGTGGTCGGTGACATCGGCGAGGCGGCGGCCATCCGCAAGGCGGTCGGCGACCACGCGATCGTGACGGCGCCGAAGGGTTCGATGGGTCACCTGGTCGGCGGGGCCGGTGCGGTCGAGGGGATCATCACGATCCTGTCGCTGTACCACGGCATCGTGCCGGCCACGATGAACCTGACGGACCTGGACCCGCGGGTGCAGCTGGACGTCGTGTCGGGCGAGGCGCGCAAGGTCGAGCTGACCGCGGCGATCAGCAACTCGTTCGGCTTCGGCGGGCACAACACCGCGCTGCTGTTCACCCCGGCGGTCTGAGCCCGGGCAGACGGCTGAGCACGACGAAAAAAGGGGCCCGGCTTCGGCCGGGCCCCTTTTTCAGCATTTATCGTGCTCGGGCGGCGGTCCGTTGTCGACGGTGTCGATCCTCAGCCCGCCCCGCTCGGCGATCACCGGCAGGACGAGGCGCCACTTGATGCAGGGCTCCTTGAAGAAGTCCGGGGCGTCGACCTTCTGCTGCACGCTGGTGAAGCCGACCAAGACCCGAAGCGACGCGCTGGCGCCGCGCTCGATGCGGTAGACCAGCGCGTCGGTGTCCGTTGTGGACTTCACGCCCGCCTTCCACGCGGCCGGCGGCTGCTGGGCGGCCCGATCGCTGCTCACGGTCGTGAGCCACTGCTGGTAGTCCTTGTTGTTGATGGCCTCGAAGTACTTGTGCAGCAGCTCCCGCACGGCGTCGGCCTGCGGGTGCGCGTGCGCGTCTTCGGTCATCAGGACGACGCCCGCCGCGGCCGGCGCTCCGCTGCTGGCCGAGGACGGCGCGGAGGTCGAGACGGCGGTCTCGTCGGCGGGCTGGTCGGGGCGGCGGTAGATCTCGCGCGCGAGCAGGCCGCCGCCCACGGTGACGGAGAGCACCACGGCCACGACGGGCACCAGCCAGCGCTGGCGGGAGCTGGGGGCGGGGGTGGTCACGCCGACGAGCGTACCGGCCCCCGTCCCGCGGCTAGCCGACCTGGTGCAGCCAGGTCACCGGCGCGCCGTCGCCGGCGTGACGGTAGGGCTCGAGCGCCTCGTCCCAGCTCGCGGCCAGGAGTTCGTCGAGCTTGTGCGCGAGGGACTCACCACCGCGGGTCATGGCGACGAGGGCGCGCAGCTGGTCTTCGCCCACCACGATGTCCCCGTTGGCGCTGGTCCGCCCGTGCCACAGGCCGAGGCCGGGCGCGAAGCAGAACCGTTCGCCGTCGAGGCCCGCGCTGGGCTCTTCGGTGACTTCGAACCGAATCATCGGCCACGCCTTGAGGGCGGACGCCAGTCTGGCGCCGCTGCCCGCGGGCGCGCGCCAGCCGCACTCGGCGCGAAGCTGACCCGGACTGGCCGGCTGCGCCGTCCACTTCAGGTCAACGCGGGCACCCAGGGTGCCCGAAATGGCCCACTCGACGTGCGGACACACCGCAGACGGCGACGAGTGGACGTACACCACACCTCGGGTGCTGCCACGGGTGCTCACTGCTACCTCCGCTTGTTGCTCGACGAGGGACGTCTTCCCCTACGCCCTACTTCGAGCTACAGCGCGGCCTCAGCGCGGCTCCCGAATGCCGCCTCCGATGCGTTGAAGCACATTCTGCACCCCAACCGTGCTGTTTGGCCACACGAACACCACAAGTCACCCAGGGCACCACTTTCGGTGGGCTCGTGGCCGCGTCGTCCCCGTGTCGCACGATGGATACCACCACGCGCGCTAGCGTGATGACCCGGAACGACGAGCAGGGAGGGGTTTCGGTGCGACTGGTGCGCCTGGAGCGGCAGCAGTCCCGGGTGGCCGACGACGTCCGGGCGGCGCTGGCGTCCCTCGGTCGTGGCAGCACCGTCATCGGCGGGATCGCGCTGGTGGGCGTCGGTTCGGTGACCGAGCGCCCGATCGAGGCGGTAGTCCTGCTGCCCCACGGCGTGATCATCGTGATCGGCGTGGACCTCCCGGACCCGGCGCTGCGCCTGGAAGCCCCGCTGGGGGGCCCGTGGAAGGCCGACGGGTGGCCGCTGATCGCCGACGACGACGCGATCAACCCGGCGACGGATGCCTTGGACGTTTCCCAGGCGTGCGAGCAGCGGATCGCTTCGCTGGTACCGGGCACGGGCCCGGTGGGGACGATCGTCGCGGTAGGACCGTACGTGGAGACGGTCGACCAGCCGGCCGGAGACCTGGCGGGCCCGGTCCGGGTCCTGCACCCGACACCGACGACGATGCTCGCGGCGACGGTATCGCTGGCGACGGCGCACCGGCCCCGGTCGGTGGAGCAGGTACGGGCGTTGATCCGGGGGTTGGCACCGGAGGCACCGGAGTTTTCGGACGAGGTGCTGGTGGGCGAAGGATTCAGCCGGTTCACGGACGATTCGCCGCCGGAGTCCCTTTGGGACAGTGGACCGTCGGTGCCCAGCCAGGTGGGAACGGCGACTTCGGGCTCGGCTGCGGCCGGTGCGGCTGGTGCGGCTGGTCCAGCAGGTGCGGCTGCTGCGGTGGGCTCCAGTTCGACTGAGCCCACTTCGGACGGTGCTGGTTCAGGCACAGCCGGACCGGGTTCACCCGCGGCAAGTTCGAGTTCGCCTGCAGCGGACTCGCCGGCGGTCGGCTCAGCCGGGCCGGGTTCACCCACGGTTGACTCCGCAGGGCCGGGTTCACCCGCGGTCGGCTCAGGCGCGGCCGGTTCGGGCGCAGGGCCGAGTTCACCGGCAGCCGAATCGGCTACGGCCGGCTCCGCCGGGCCGACTTCACCCACGCCTGGTTCACCCGCGGCCGAATCGGGTTCCGCTGCGGTGGTCAGAGCTGGGTGGCAGACCAAAGCTCCGGTTTCGGCCGGGATCGAGCCTGTGCGCGCCCCCGCCGAGGATTCGAAGTCCACCGAACCTGCGCCCATCCCTGCCGAGGACTCGGAGCCCGCCGAACCCGCGCCCACTCCCGCGGCAGATCCGGGGTCCGCCGAACCGGCTTCCTCCCCTGCCGTGGGCCCGGAGTCCGCTGACCTCACGCCCATACCTGCCACCGAACCGGAACCTGCCGAACCCGCGCCCGCCCCTGCAGCGGACCCGGAGTCCGCCAGCCCCGCCCACATCCCCGCCGCGGACCCGGAACCTGCCGAACCCGCGCCCACCCCCGCCACAGATCCGGAGTCCGCCGAACCCGAGCACACCCCTGCCACCGACCCGGGGGCTGTCGAACCCGCGCCCACCCCTGCCGCAGACCAGGAGTCCGCCGGATCGCAAGCCGCCCAGTCCGCAACGGAAGCGGATCCGGATGAGCCGGCTCTTTCCGCGGACTCCGAGCGCACCGAAGTACTCCCGTCTCCCGCAGCCCCCTCGGTTCTCCCGCTGTTCCCCGGCGCCACACCGCCGCAGTCCCCCGGTTCCCCCCAGTCGGGTGATCATGAACCCGCGGCCGACACCGAGCGAACCGAAAACCTCAGCTTCCCCACCACACCCGCGCGAAAGCCGAGCGCGCCCCAGGCCGTCACTCTCAGCCAGATCACCCTGCCACCCGAACCGCGCCCCTTCCCCACCCCGCGGCCGGCTCCCAGCGAACCCGCCCCGAGCTCGAAGACCGTCCGCTGGCTGCCCTTGGGCGCCATCGGCCTGCTCGTTGCCCTGGTCGTCGCCGCCATTGCCGTCGCCACCTCCGGCGATGACCCCGATGCCGCGCCCACCGGGCCGCCCACTCCCGCGACCCAGCCGCCGCCCTCGAGCAGCGCCGCCCCCGCGCAGAGCCTCCAATTCGCCCTCCGCGCCGCCGACCGCGACCAGCGCTGCGCCTCCCACGCCTTCGGGGACGCCCAGGCCAGCCTGCAGCAGACCAGCTGCTCCGGCGTCCGGCGCGCGTCCTACGCCGCCACCGTCGACGGCCGGGGCGCCGCCGTCACCGTCGGGATCGTCGAGTTCCCCGATGCCGCGCAGGCCGGCGCGTTCAAGGCCGTCGCCGACACGCCCGGCGGGGGCGGGATCCTCGACCTCGCCTCCGAGACCGGCAAGTGGGGCGCCACCCCGGCGCCGCGGTTCGAGAACGCCGCCTACACCTCGCGGGTCGAAGGCACGTCCGTGCGGGTCGTGCAGGCGGTCTGGGCGCCGGGACCGTCCACTCCGGACGATCCCGGCCTGGCCAGGGCCGCGAACGCCGCCCTGGACCTGCCCGCCCAGTGACTGCGCCCGCTTGGTGACTAGAGCCCGTAGGCCTCCAGCAGCCGCAGCCACACCTCGCTGATCGTCGGGAACGACGGCACCGCGTGCCACAGCCGGTCGAGCGGCACCTCGCCGACGATCGCGACCGTCGCCGAGTGGATCAGCTCCGAGACGTCCTGGCCCACGAACGTCACGCCGAGCAGGACGTTCCGCTCGGTGTCGACGACGATCCGGGCCTTGCCGGTGTAGCCGTCGGCGTGCAGCGACGAGCCCGCCACCGCGATGTCGATGTCGACGACCCGGTCGGCCGAGCCCGGACGGGCGTCCGCCAGGCCGACGGCCGCGACCTCCGGGTCGGTGAACACCACCTGCGGCACCGCGTGGTGGTCGGCCGTCGCGGTGAACGGGCTCCACGGCTCCGAAGACACCGGCTTGCCCGCGGCCAGCGCCGCCACGGTGTCGCCGGCGGCGCGGGCGCCGTACTTGCCCTGGTGGGTCAGCGGGGCGCGGCCGGTGACGTCGCCCGCCGCGTACAGCCAGCCACCGTCCACTGCGGACGCCCGGCCGGTGTCGTCGACCTCCAGCGCGTGGCCGGCCTCGACGCCGAACGCCTCGAGGCCGAGCCCGGCGGTCGCGGGCCGGCGCCCGGTCGCCACCAGGAACTCGTCGACGACGACCACCTCGCCGTCCTTCAGCGTCAGCTCGGTGCCGGACTCGCCCGCGACGACCCGCTCGACCCCCGACTCCGTGTGGACGTACACGCCGGCTTCGCGCAGCCCGTGCAGCACGAGGTCGCCGGCGAACGCGGCGTTGCGCGGCAGCGGCCGCTCGCCGGTGATCACCAGGTGCACCTCCGAGCCGAGCGACGCGAACGCCTGCGCCATCTCGACGCCGACCACGCCGCCGCCGAGGACGCCCAGCCGGCGCGGCACGGACTCCGCCGACGTCGCCTCCCGCGAACCCCACGGCCGGATCGTGTCGAGCCCCGGGATCGACGGCCTGCTCGGCACGCTGCCGGTGCACACGATCACCGCGTGGCGCGCGGTCAGCACGCGGTCGCCGTCGAGGGTCACTTCCCGCTCACCGGTGATCTCCCCGTGCCCGCGGATCGGCTCGATGCCGACGCCGCGGGCCCACTCGACCTGCCCCGAGTCGTCGCCCTTGCCGGTGAACCAGTCACGCCGCGCGAACACCGCCGCGGGGTCGACGCGGTCGCCGACCGGCACGCCGGGGATGCGCTTCGCCGCGGCGAGGAGGTTTCCCGGCCGCAGCAACGCCTTGCTCGGGATGCACGCCCAGTAGGAGCACTCGCCGCCGAAGCGCTCGTGCTCGACGAGGGCGACCTTGAGGCCTCCGCGGGCCGCTCGTTCGGCGGCCACCTCCCCCACCGGACCCGCGCCGATCACCACTACGTCAAAAGTCTGTCCAGACATGGGTTCAGCGCACACCACCACGCGGGTTCGCGCAAGCCAGCGGTTATCCTCGTCTTCGAAGCTGCAAGACATCGGCGGCCCGGTGCCGTCGGCCCCGGTGCGCGCGACCACCACGTTCGAGCACGGGAGGTTTGTCGTGGCCAAGAACACGGCTGTGCGGGTCCTGGATGATCTCACCGGCGAGCCCGCCGCGGAAACCGTCGGGTTCGGGATCGACGGCATCGACTACGACATCGACCTCTCCTTCGTCAACGCCGACGCCCTGCGCGAGCTGCTGCAGCGCTACGCCGACGCGGGCCGTCGCACCGGCGGCCGCAAGCGCCGGCCGCGGATCGTCCCGGGCGCGAAGCGGCCCCGGGCGAAGGCGGCCCCGAAGGCGGCGAAGCCGGTCGCCGGCCGTCGCGCCACGGCGAAGGCGGCCACCCCCGCCAAGACCACCAAGGCGGCCCCGAAGGCGACTCCGAAGACCGCGGCGAAGGCCGAACCGGCCAAGACGACGCGCGGCGGCAAGGCGGCGCCCAGGAAGACCACGCGCGCGACGGCGCGGAAGGTGCCGGGCGTCACCTTCTCGGCGGCCGAAAAGTAAGTCCACAGTAGACGTCCGTGAAGGCCTCCTTGCCGGCTATAAGAGCCGGTAAGGAGGCCTTCACGGCTTTTCAGGCCGCGCGCTGGGAGCCGTCCGCGTGCCAGGAGGGGTACCGGTACCGCGTGTGCAGCAGCGCCCGCTGCCGAGCCAGCTCAGCCGCCGACGGCGGGCGCGGTACCAGTGTCCCGAGGATCTGCGACGCCGCCGCCCGCACCGCCGCCTCGACCGAGGGGAAGCCGGGGCGCAGCCCGTGCTCGGCCAGCGACGCCACCGGGCTGCGGTGGGAGTCGAGCGGCCGCGGGTCCGCCGGCGCGCTCGTCAGGTAGCGGCCGACCAGCGCGGCCGACGTCTCGACCAGCAGCGTCGAGTGGGCCAGCAGCCCGGTCTTGGTGCGGAACACGGCGAACCCGCAGAGCTTCGCGTCCTCGACGAACAGGCCGCGGTCGCCGATCCGCGGTACCAGCCCGAGCTGGTCGACGGCGGCGCTCATCACCTTGCCGAGCGTCTCCAGGGGCCGGTCGGTGGGCCCGGGCAGGACCAGCGTCACGTTCAGGTTGCCCGGGTCGTGGAACACGGTGCCGCCGCCGCTGGCCCGCCGCAGCACCGGGACGCCGTCACGGGCGCACGCCTCGACCTGCACTTCGCGCGCGATCCGCTGGCCGCGCCCCACCACGACGCAGACCGGGTTGCGCCAGAGCCACAGCACCGGTGACTCGGGCGCAACCCGGATGAGCGCTTCGTCGAACGCCAGGTTCTCGGCCGGATCCGTGAACGCGGCACGGACGTCCGACCCGGTCGTCATAGCGCTTTGAGTTCCTCCACGATCTCGCCCACCGACGACTTGGCGTCCCCGAAGAGCATGCTGGTCTTCGGATCGTAGAACAGGTCGTTGTCGATCCCGGCGAAGCCGGAGGCCATCCCGCGTTTCAGGACGATCACGGACCGGCTCTCGTTGACCTTGAGGATCGGCATCCCGTAGATCGGCGAGCTCGGGTCGGTCTGGGCGGCCGGGTTCGTGACGTCGTTCGCGCCGATCACCAGCGCGACATCGGTCTGGGCGAACTCGGAGTTGATCTCGTCCATCTCCTTGAGCTGCTCGTAGGGCACGTCGGCCTCGGCGAGCAGCACGTTCATGTGCCCGGGCATCCGGCCGGCCACCGGGTGGATCGCGTAGGCGACCGTGATGCCCTTCTTCTCCAGCAGCTTCGCCATCTCGCGGACGGTGTGCTGCGCCTGCGCCACGGCCATGCCGTAGCCGGGCACCACGACGACCTTGCTGGCGTACGCCATCTGGATCGCGGTGTCGGCGGCGCTGGTCGCGCGCACCGGACGGGCTTCCTTCGTGCCCCCGCCGGCCGCTACCGCCGGTCCGCCGCCGAAGCCGCCCGCGACGATCGCCGGGATGGACCGGTTCATCGCCTTGGCCATCAGGTTGGTCAGGATCGAGCCGGACGCACCGACGATCATGCCGGCCACGATCAGCGCCGTGTTGTCGAGTGCCAGGCCCATCGCCGCGGCCGAGAGCCCGGTGAACGCGTTGAGCAGCGAGATGACGACCGGCATGTCCGCGCCGCCGATCGGCAGCACGACGGTGAGGCCGAGGATGCCGGCCGCGACGAGCAGCCCGACGATCAGCAGCCACGAGTCGCCGCCGGCGATGATGCCCACCGCGCACGCGAGCGCGATCAGCAGGAGCAGAGCGTTGACCGGCTGCTGCAGCTTGCCCATGGTGATCGGGCGGCCGCTGATCAGCTCCTGGAGCTTGCCGAACGCGACGTTCGAGCCCCAGAAGGAGATCGACCCGATGATCGCGGCGAACAGCGACGCGATAGCGATGTACGTCGGTTCGTGCGCGTAACCGTCGGTGGAGTTGAACTCGACCCACGCGATGAGCGCGACCGCGCCGCCGCCGACGCCGTTGAACAGCGCCACCATCTGCGGCATCGCGGTCATCTTGACCTTGCGCGCCGACGGGACGCCGACCACCGCGCCGATCGCGACGCCGAGGACGATGAGCAGCCAGTTGCCCATGCCCGGGGTGAGCAGGGTGGCGATGACGGCGATGCCCATGCCGACCGCGGCGATCCAGTTGCCGCGGACCGCCGTGCGCGGACCGGTCAGGCCCATCAGGCCGTAGATGAAGAGGGCGAACGCGACGATGTAGAGGATCGCGACGAAGTCGGTCACTTGTCCTCCTCCTCGGCGGGAGCAGGCTTCTTGCCCTTGAACATCGACAGCATCCGGTCGGTGACCAGGAACCCGCCGACGACGTTGATCGTGCCGAAGGCGATGGCGATCACCAGCAGGATCTTGTTGAAGACGCCGTCGACGCCGAGGCCGAGCACGACCAGCCCGCCCAGCAGCACGATGCCGTGGATGGCGTTGGTGCCGGACATCAGCGGGGTGTGCAGGGTGTTGGGCACCTTGGAAATGACGGCGAAGCCGACGAACCCGGCGAGCACCAGCACCGCCAAGTTCTGTACGAGTGGGCTCACGTCGCGCTCCCTTCGCGCCCGGCCACGCAGGCACCGGCGACGATCTCGTCTTCGAAGTTCAGCTCCAGCGCGCCTTCCTTCGTCACGAGCAGCTCCAGCAGCTCGGTGACGTTGCGCGCGTACAGCTCGCTCGCGTGCGAAGGCATTTCTGCGGGCAGGTTCAGCGGGGACGAGATGGTGACGTCGTGCTCCACGACGTCCTCGCCCGGCTTGGTCAGCTCGCAGTTGCCACCGGTCTCGCCGGCGAGGTCGACCACGACCGACCCGGCCGGCATGCCCTTGACGGCGTCCGCGGTGACCAGCGTCGGAGCCTTGCGGCCCGGCACCAGCGCCGTGGTGATCACGACGTCGAACCTCGTGATCGCCTCGGTGAGCCGCCGCTGCTGCTCCTCGCGCTCCTCCGGCGTCAGCTCGCGGGCGTACCCGCCTTCGCCGACCGCCTCGATGCCGAGGTCCAGGAACTGCGCGCCGAGCGACTTGACCTGCTCGCCGACCTCGGGCCGGACGTCGTAGCCGGTGGTCTGCGCGCCGAGCCGCTTCGCCGTGGCCAGTGCCTGCAGGCCGGCGACACCGGCGCCGAGCACCAGCACCTTCGCCGGCGGCACGGTGCCCGCCGCGGTGGTGAGCATCGGGAAGAAGCGCGGGAGCTTCTGCGCCGCGAGCAGCACGGCGCGGTAGCCGCCGATGCTGGCCTGCGACGACAGCGCGTCCATCGCCTGGGCCCGGGAGATCCGTGGGACCGCCTCCATCGCGAACGCCCGCAAGCCCGCTTCTTCGAGCTTCGCGAGCCCCTCCGGGTTGCCGCGCGGGTCGAGGAAGCCGACGAGGACGGTGCCCCGGGCCAGCTTCGCGACCTCTTCCGGCGCGGGCGCGTTCACCTTCACGACGATGTCGGCGCCCCACGCGTCGCCGAGTTCGGCGCCCGCCTGGGTGTACGCGTCGTCACTCAGGTGCGCACGGGACCCGGCACCCGGTTCGACCAGGACGCGCAACCCGCGTTGCGCGAGCCGCCCGACCAGTTTGGGCACCATCGCCACCCGGCGCTCCCCGGGGCGTGACTCGGTCACCACACCCACGGTGAGCTGCTGATGCTGTTCGCTGTCGGCCACACGACCTCCTCATCGGCGAGGCACGATCCGAGGGTTGTACCACGCCGGACCGACACTCCCCAGTGACCTGGGTCGCAAGTACGGGGGTTGTGCCAGAAGATACGAGCGTCGTGACGCGAGCGTTCAGCTCGTTTTCCACTGCGGGATGCCGAGCAGGATCAGGCGCAGGCGTTTTTCCGCCGTCGCGGTGATTTTCGCGTCTTCACCCGGCCGGGCTTCCAGCAGCTCGACCGTGGTCGTGATCATCACGGAAACGATCAAGTCGGCCAGCATGTGCAGGTCTTCGGTGCTCCACGCGCGCAGCGGGGCGAACCGGGCGAGGTCGATCGCGAGGTCGCCGGAGAACATCCGCAGCTCGACGGCGATGGACCGGGCGAGCGGGCCGCCGCCGTAGCGCTCGCGCGTCAGGAACCGGAAATGGTCCTCGTTCGCCCGCACGAACTGGTGGACCGTGGCCACCGACGCGCTGATCATCCCCTGGTAGGTGTCGGGATCGGTGCGCGCCGAACGCATCATGCCGCGCAGGGTGCGCGTCGCTTCTTCGACGAGCGCGACGCCGAGTTCCTCCATCGAGGCGAAGTGCCGGTAGAACGCCGTCGGCACCAGACCGGCACCCTTCGCGACCTCGCGCAGGGAGAGCGTCGCGAACGGACGGTCGGCCAGCAGGTCCAGGGCGGTGTCCAGCAGCGCCTGGCGCGTGCGCTGCTTGCGCTCTTGCCGGCTCACCGGCGCTAGCGGGTCTTCGGACACGGGCTCCAGCGTACGGATGTCCACCGCGTTGCTCACGTCACATCCTCCGCGTTCCGCGTTGACAGGCAGTCCACTCCTGCAGTGCACTGTTGAGTGTACAGTCGTTCACTGTAATCGAGGAGGCCCGATGACGGCGCTCATCCCCCGGCGGGTGCGCAGCCTCGCTTCGCTGGCCGAAGCGCTGCTGACGCCGCACGGGATGGACCGCTACCTGGAGCTGGTCGACCCGATGCTGGTGCGCCGCGAGATCCGCGGCCTGGTCACGGCGGTGCGCAAGCAGACGCCGGACAGCGTCACCCTCACCGTCAAGCCCAGCCGCGCGTGGCCCGGCTTCACCGCCGGGCAGTACGTCCGCCTGCAGGTGGAGATCGACGGCGTCCGGCGCACGCGCTGCTATTCGCCGTGCGGTTCGCAGTACGACGGCGAACTCGAATTCACCATCAAGGAGCAGGGCCTGGTCTCCGGGCACCTGAACCGCTCGCTCGGTGCCGGCTCGGTGGTGGGTCTGTCCACTCCGGACGGCACGTTCACGCTGCCGGCCACCCGCCCGGACCGCGTGCTGCTGGTCAGCGGCGGCAGCGGCGTCACGCCGGTGCTCGCCATGGCCCGCACCCTGGTCGACGAGGGCCACCCCGGCGAGATCGTGTTCCTGCACTACTCGAACGGCCCGGCCGACGCGCTCTACCGCACCGAACTGGCCGAGCTCGCCGCCCGGCACCCCCGGCTGAAGGTGGTGCACGCCTACACCCACACCGGCGGCGGGGACCTGCGCGGCTTCTTCTCGCCGGAGCACCTCGAGCGCGTCGCGCCGTGGTACCGCGACGCGGAGGCGTTCGTCTGCGGCCCGAAGCCGCTGATGGACGCGGTGCGCGAGCAGCTCGGTGAACGTGTGCACACCGAAGAGTTCACGCCGCCGGCGCTGACCTTCGACACGGCGAACGCCGAGGGCCAGGTCCGGTTCAAGCGCAGCGGGCGCGAGTGCGCCAACTCGGGGAAGCCGTTGCTGGAACAGGCCGAGGAAGCTGGCCTGTCACCGGAGCACGGCTGCCGGATGGGCATCTGCTTCTCCTGCACCCAGCTCAAGACCGCCGGACGCGTCCGCAACGCCAAGACGGGCGAGATCTCCGGCGAAGAAGACGAAGAAATCCAGCTCTGCATCTCCGTCCCGGTCGGGGACGTCGAGATCGACGCGTAGGGAGACTGCCATGACCGGTCTGCAGGACCGCCTGACCCCGGAACAGGTCGAGGAGTTCGGCCGCGAGCTCGACGCGCTGCGACAGCGGACCGTCGACTCGCTGGGCCAGGAGGACGTCGACTACATCCACTCCATCATCAAGACGCAACGCGGCCTGGAGGTCGCCGGGCGGGCGCTGCTGTTCGCCGGGTTCTTCCCGCCCGCGTGGCTCGCCGGCGTCGGCGCGCTGTCGGTGGCCAAGATCCTCGACAACATGGAGATCGGCCACAACGTCATGCACGGCCAGTACGACTGGACGCGCGACCCGGCGCTGAGCTCGCAGCGCTTCGAGTGGGACACCGTGGCGCCGGCGGAGAACTGGCGCCACTCGCACAACTACATCCACCACACGTACACGAACATCGTCGACAAGGACCGCGACGTCGGGTACGGGATCCTGCGGATGGACACCGCGCAGAAGTGGCACCCGTACTACCTGGGCAACCCGGTGTACGCGACGCTGCTGGCGCTGTTCTTCCAGTGGGGCGTGATGCTGCACGACCTCGAGATCGAGAACGTCGTCAAGGGCGAGCGCAGCTGGGCCGAGAACCTGCCGGTGCTCCGGCGCATCCTGCGGAAGGCGGGGCGACAGGTCGGCAAGGACTACGTCCTGTTCCCGCTGCTGACCGGGCCCCTCGCGCCGCTGACGTTCCTCGGCAACGCGACCGCGAACCTGACCCGCAACCTGTGGGCGTTCTCGATCATCTTCTGCGGCCACTTCCCCGCCGACGTCGAGAGCTTCACCGAAGAGGAGACGGCTTCGGAGTCACGCGGGCAGTGGTACCTGCGCCAGATCCTCGGCTCGGCGAACATCACCGGCAGCCCGCTGTTCCACATCATGAGCGGCAACCTGTCGCACCAGATCGAGCACCACCTGTTCCCGGACATCCCGGCGCGGCGCTACCCGGAGATCGCGGGCGAGGTGCGCGCGATCTGCGAGAAGTACGGGCTGCCGTACCACACGGGCCCGCTGCACAAGCAGCTCTGGTCGGTGGCGAAGAAGATCGTGAAGCTGGCTCTCCCGCAGAGTTCGCCGTCGCCGGTTACCGTGGAACCCGACCGGCAGCTCCGAGCAGCGTGAGGGTGACATGGTGGGCCAGTTCGAACGGGAGAAGGACACCCTGCAGGTGATCACCGAATCAGCCGCGACGCACGTCGGCAACATCGCCTCGATCATCACGGGCGCGGTCCGCGACATCGCCCGCGAGACGGGTGACTGGCTGACGGACGTCATCGAGATGCGGGAAGCCGCGCAGAAGGCCCGGGAGGACGACCCGGACGCCCCGTGACGCGGCGCTCGGACTGGCCTTGGGCGCCCAGCCGTTGTCATGAACGACTCGTTCACCTCGTCGGAGGACATGAACGAGTCGTTCATGACGTCCGGGCGGCCCGAATCGGGTCTGTGGATGAATCGGCGGCCGCCGGGTCTTCGGCGCCGGAACTGTCGGTGCCGGCCGGTAACGTGGAAAACGGGGGCGCCCCCGCGGGCCGGTGAGGAGGTGGGCGCGCGCACCCAATGTGGCATTGGGTGCATCCCACGCACCCAATGTGGCATTCGGCCCGCCCCACATATCCAAACCGGCAGTCGGGTCCGCCCTGCAGACCCAAAGTGCAGTCGGCCCGCCCCCACGCACCCAATGTGGCACTCGGCCCGACCCACGCACCCAATGTGGCGCTCGGCCCGCGCCACGCACCCAAAGCCGCATCCGGGCGCTTTCCCCGCCCCACGCTAGGGGGAAAACCGGATGGGCAGAGCCCGCCGCCCCGGCCACACTGACTTCGTGACCAGCCTCGACGTCCCCCGCCCCCACCTGCTGCGCCGGGTGTTCGGTCCGCTGGCCGCGCGCGACTTCTGGGCCGAATACGCCTGGCTGTGGCTCTCCGGCCCGCTGACCCTCTTCTCGCTGCTCAGCTTCTTCGTCCTGCTCGCGCTCGGCCTCTCGCTGACCCCCGTCCTGTTCGGGTTCCTCGTCCTGGCCGGCGCCATCCACTACGCCCGCGGCCTCGGCGCCGCCCACCGCGGGCTGGCGAAAGCCCTGCTCGGCGTCAGCGTGCCCGCCCCGCGCCGTCCCGAGCTCAAGCCCGGGCTGTGGGCCTGGGTCCGGGCCCGCGTCGGCGATCCCGCGGGCTGGCGCACCGCCGGCTACCTGCTGCTGCGGCTCCCGCTGACCTTCGCCGGAATGTTGACGATGGTCACCGCGACGCTCTACGCCCTGGCCGCGACCCCCTTCGCCGTCTTCTGGTTCCCGATGGGCGAGCAGCGCCTGCCGCTCTTCGACATCTACGCCGACAACTGGGCGGGCGCGCTCGCCTGGTCGGCGTCCGGCCTGCTGGTGCTCGTGGCGCTCCCGTGGGTGACGCACGCCTTCGTCGCCCTCGACCGGCTGCTCGTCGTCGGCCTGCTCGGCACGCGGGAGCTGTCCGAACGCGTCCGCGACCTCGAAGCGAGCCGCGCGACGGCGGTCGAGGACTCCGCGCTGCGGCTGCGGCGCATCGAGCGCGACCTGCACGACGGCGCGCAGGCCCAGCTCGTCGCCCTCGCCATGAAGCTCGGGCTGGCCAAGGACGAGCTCGAAGACCTCGACCTCCCGCAGGTCAAGCAGCTGGTCACCGCTGCCCACGCCAACGCGAAGCAGGCGCTGACCGAGCTGCGCGACCTCGCCCGCGGCATCCACCCCGCCGCCCTCGACGCGGGGCTCGACGTCGCGCTGGCCACGCTCGTCGCGACGTCCGGGATGGACGCGCGGGTCGCCGTCGACCTGCCGCGCCGGCCGCCGCCGTCGTTGGAGACCATCGTCTACTTCAGCGCCGCCGAGCTGCTCACGAACGCCGCGAAGCACAGCGGATCGACGACGTACGTCGAGGTCACCGAGGAGCGGGACGTCCTGTGGCTGCGGGTGCGCGACCGCGGCCGGGGCGGCGCCCGGCTCGTCCCGGGCGGCGGGCTGGCCGGGGTCGCCGAACGGCTGCGGACGGTCGACGGCGAGCTGACCGTCGTGAGCCCGGTGGGCGGTCCGACCGAAGTGACCGCGCGGGTGCCGCTGCCCCGCTAGGGTCGCGGCATGCGGATCGTCATCGCGGAGGACTCGACCATCCTGCGCCAGGGCCTCGTCGAGCTGCTGACCTTCCGCGGCCACGAGGTGGTCGCCGCGGTGAAGGACGCCGACGCGCTGCGGGCCGCCGTCGAGGAGAACACTCCCGATGTGTCCATTGTGGACATCCGGATGCCGCCGACGCACACCGACGAGGGCCTGCGGGCGGCGATCTCGCTGCGCCGCGAATCGCCGGGCCGCGCGATCCTGCTGTTCTCCCAGTACGTCGAGACGAAGTACGCCGCCGAGCTGCTGGCCGACCGCGCGGGCGGCGTCGGCTACCTGCTCAAGGACCGCGTCGCCGAGGTGTCGGACTTCCTCGACGCGCTGCGCCGCGTCGCGGACGGCGAGACGGTGCTCGATCCCGAGGTCGTCAGCCAGCTGTTCTCGGCGACGCGCCAGACCGACGCGCTCGCCGGGCTCACGCCGCGGGAGCGCGAAGTTCTGGGCCTGATGGCGGAAGGCCGGTCGAACTCCGCGATCGCGGCGGAACTGTTCCTCTCGGCCGGATCGGTCGAAAAGTACGTGACGTCGATCTTCGGCAAGCTCGGCCTGCCACCGTCCGAAGGGGACAATCGCCGGGTGCTGGCGGTGTTGCGCTACCTGGATTCCTGAGCGAGGAGCCCGTCGACGAAGGCCCGTAGCCCGCGCGAAAACGTGTCGCGCACGGTCAGCTCCGGCCAGCGCTCCCCGATCGCGGCCAGGCTGGGGAACTCCGTCGCGTCCAGACCGGCGAAGACCGTGTCGCGGTAACGAGGACGCTCCTCCCCCGCGCGGCGCCCGGCGCGGACGCGGACCAGGATCTCGCCCACCGTGTAGTACCAGACGTTCCGGTACAGCTCGACGGCCCGCTCGGGACCGAGCCCACAGTCCAGCGCGCCACCGACCATCGCCTCGACCATCCACAGGGCGGACTCGCCGAGGAGGTCGTCGGCCGTCAGGACTTCCACGGCCTGCGGCCAGGCGGCCAGCGAGGCGTGCATGACGGTCGCCGCGGCGATGATCCGCTCGCGCGGGTCGTCCGGCAGCTCGGGCCGCGACAGCCGCCCGGCGTGCTGGTCCAGGAGCTGGACCAGCAGGTCGTCCTTGTCGCGCACGTGGTGGTACAGCGTCGTCGCGCCGACGCCCAGCTCGGTGGCCAGCCGGCGGATCGTCAGCTTCTCCCAGCCGTCCCGGTCGAGGATCGCCCGCGCCGCTTCGAGGATCTGCGGACGCGAGGTCGCCGGCGGCCGTCCGATGCGTGACATGCCCTCATCATGCCCGCCAAGTCGTTCGACACGTGCTCGGCCCGGTGCTACTTTCGGAACATGTTCGAAAACTACGACCTGTTCAAGACCCTGATCCAGCTGCGCCCGAGCGGGGTAGCCGAGCCGGCGACGCGCCGGGAAGCCATCGCGGACGCCGAGAGCCTGTGGACCATCAGCGCGTTCCACGCCGAGGACGACCGGGCCGTGCACTCGGAAGTCTGGGAACGCCACGCCAACGGACACGAAGTCCTCGTTGTCCTCTCCGGCGCGCTGCGCGTCCATCTGCGCGAGGAAGGGCACGTGGTCACGCTGACCGCCGGACGGTCGTTCATCGTCCCGCCCGGCCGGTGGCACCGGCTGTCCGTCGACGAGCCCGGCGACCTGCTGTCGATCACGCCCCGCGCCGGCACCGAGCACGAGCGGGCCGTGGCGTGAGACGGCCGGTCGTGCTCGACCCGATGTGCCGCCGCCGGCCCGCGAAGCAGCGCGCGGCTCCCTAGGCTGGGGCGCATGTACTCCACCGAGATCGAGGTCCGCACCGGCTCCGAAGCCGTCGTCCACGACCTCACCCACGAGGCCGAGTCGTTCCTGCGCGACGCGGACGCGGCGGACGGGCTGCTGCACGTCTGGGTCCCGCACGCCACCGCCGGGCTGGCGATCCTCGAAACCGGCGCCGGCAGCGACGAGGACCTGCTGACCGCGCTCGACGAGTTGCTCCCCCGCGACGGCCGCTGGCGGCACCGGCACGGGAGCCCGGGTCACGGCCGTGACCACGTCCTCCCGGCGCTGGTGCCGCCCTACGCGACGATCCCGGTGCTCGGCGGCGTCCTCGCGCTGGGGACCTGGCAGTCGATCTGCCTAGTGGACACCAACCTCGACAACCCGGTCCGCAAGGTGCGGTTCAGCCTCCTCGCGGGCTGACCGGCCGGGCCACAGCGCCAGCAGCAGACCCACGGCCAGCAGCGCGCCGAGGACCCAGACGCCGGTCGTGACGTCGGGCGCACCCGGCACGCCCTGAAGCAGGCTTCGCAGGCCTTCGGTCGAGAAGCGGAACGGCGTCCACGACCACAGCAGCGTGCGGTAGGCCGGGTTCAGCAGCTCCGGCACCTGCCCGGCGACCGCGGGGGCGACCAGGTAGAGCGGGCCGAGCACGGCCATCGCGCGCAGCCCGAGCAGCCGCAAGAGCCCGGCTTGCAGGGCCGCGAACGCCGTCGCCGCGAGGAAGACGAACCCGAGGACGTCCGCGTCGAGCGGCAGCGTCGAGTCCCACAGCGCGAAGAACCCGGCCACGGCCGCCGTCACCAGCACCCCGGCGCCGACGACCTGCAGGAACCGCGCGCCGGCACCGACCGTGCGGCCGGTGCGCTTGGCCAGCTGGGTCAGCGCGAGACCCGCGACGAGCGCGCCGATCCAGGCCAGTGCGGACGCGGCCAGCGGCGCGGCCCTCCCCGCGACGGTCACCGGGTGCAGCACCTCCTGCTTCGGGGCGCCGGCCAGCGCGGACGCCGCTCCGGTCAGGGCCTGCTGCGCGACCTGGGTGCCTGTCGGGTTGACCGCGCCCGACGTCACCACGGTCGCGGACGGCCCGGGTCCGAGCTCGAGCACGCCGTAGACCTTCTTGTCTTCCAGCAGCTTCCGCGCGTCGGCCGGGGACGCGACGGTCCATTCGAGCTGGCTGCCACCGTGCGCCGCGATGCGCTGGGCGACGTCCGGCGGCGCGGCGACCGCGACCGGGACGCCGTCCGGCGCGGCCGTGGCCTGCGCGCCGAAGGTGAGGAACCCGAGCACCACGGCCACCAGCGCGCCGGCCACGGCGGCGACCAGGGCGAGCGCCCCGGCGGGGCGCCGGACAGGACCGGTCATGACAACCTCCAGTTATTCGTCGCTTGTTGAATTACTGGCCAAGGTACGACGGCGTCCCCGGAAAGTCAACGCGTGTTGAATAGCGGCAGTGGTATCGCGGTAACCTTCACCTCGTGACGAAGAAGCGGCTGGTCCTCTGGGACATCGACCACACGCTGGTGGACTTCGCCGGCCTGGGCGCGGCTTGGTACGCGGCGGCGTTCACCGCCGCGACCGGGGGGACCCTGCGCGTCGACCCGGTGTTCGGCGGCCGCACCGAGCTGGCGACCACCACCGAACTGCTCACCGCGAACGGCTTCGAACCCGCCCCCGAGACGGTCCAGGCGCTCTTCAAGGCCCTGGTGGCGGAGTCGGAACGCGCGGCGCACCGCTTCGCGGCGGAGGCCCGCGCACTACCGGGCGCGGCCGAAGCGCTGACCTCGTTCGCCGTCGACGACGGCGTCGTCCAGTCGCTCGTCACCGGCAACCTGCCGGAGATCTCGCGGCACAAGCTCGTCGCGTTCGGCCTGCACGAGCACCTCGACCTCGACATCGGCGGCTACGGCACCCTCTCGGTGCACCGCCCCGACCTGGTCCCGCACGCGGTGGGGCTCGCGGCGGCCAAGCACGGCACGCCGTTCGACGCCGACGCGGTGGTCGTCGTCGGCGACACCCCGAACGACGTCAAAGCCGCCCTGGCCCACGGCGCGGTCTCGGTCGCGGTGGCGACCGGGCTCTACAGCGCCGACGAGCTGCGGGCGGCCGGCGCGCACATCGTGCTGCCGGACCTCGCCGACACCGACGCCGTGCGGACCGCCGTGTTCAGCTGAAAGTCGTCCTCCAGAGGGGGGATGACCCTCAGCCGAAGGGACGACCCCTTAGGGGTGAATCTCCTTCCTTCGCCTGATGTGGCCGGTGGCGGCGATTCGCCAGACTTCCGGGCATGACTGAAGCAGCGTCGGCGGCCGAGCCCGCCGCAGGGGGACGCATCCGCGGCACGGTCGCGGTGCTCAGGCAGCGCCTGCCGTTCACCAGCAGCGTCGTGCTCGCGATGCTCGTGCTGGCCGTCGTGTCGGGGGCGCTCTGGAGCGCCGCCGAAGACCGCGCGGCCTACCCGTTCGTCGCGTACGGACTGCCGTCGCTGGAGGCGGGCCGGTGGTGGACCATGCTCACCGGGCCGTTCTTCGCCGTCGTCCCCTGGTTCTACCTCCCGATGGTCGGCAGCTTCGCGCTCTTCGCCGGCTTCGCCGAGTGGCAACTGGGGACGCGGCGCGCGATGACCGTGACCATCGGCGGCCAGTTCGTCTCGGTGCTCGTCGCGACGCAGTTCCTCGCGCTGTGCCGCAACTCCGGCTGGCTGTGGGCCGAGCGCATGGCGGGCAGCCTCGACGTCGGGTTCTCCGGCGGCGCGCTCGCGGCGGTCGCCGTCGCCAGCGCCACGCTGCGGCCGCCGTGGGCGCTGCGGCTGCGGGCCGGGCTCTGCGTGTACGCCGGAGTCGCGATCGTCTACGTCGGCACGCTGGCCGACCTCGTGCACTTCTTCGCGCTGCTGGCGGCGATCCCGCTCGGCAACCGGCTCGTCGGCTCGCGGCGGGCGCCGTCGGCGGGACCGGACCCGCGGGAGTGGCGGCTGCTGACCGTCGCTGGCCTGCTGCTGCTCACCATCGCCGAAGTCGTGATGTTCCTGGTGCCCGGCGACGGCCCGTTCGGCTCCACCGAAGGGGTTTCGCTGTCGGCGCCGGAGCTGGCGGTCCTCGTGCTGATCGTGGTGCCGATGCTCAACGGGCTGCGCAAGGGCGGCCGCGTCGCGTGGCGCTGGGCCATCGCGCTGTCGGCTTTCGTTACGCTGCAAGGACTCGCCGCGGCCACGGTCTACGGACTGGCCGACGTCTTCGGCGCGGACTACGACACCACGGGACTGCCGCTCTTCTTCGTGGACAATCTCCTGTGGACGGTCGAGCTGGGCTTGCTCATCGCCGCGCAGCACGCCTTCCGCGTCCCGTCGCGGCGCCGGCAGCGGCGCCACGCGCAGGGTCCCGGGGCGGCGCTGGCCCGCACGCTGCTCGGGCGGCACGGCGGCAGCACGCTGTCGTGGATGACGACCTGGCCGCGCAACACGTACTTCGTCCGCGAGGACGGCCGTTCCTACCTCGCCTACCGCCGGCACGCTGGCGTCGCCGTCGCGCTCGGCGACCCGATCGCGCCGGACGGCACGGCGGCGGCCACGGTCACCGAGTTCACCGCGATGTGCGAGAACACCGGCCTGGTGCCGTGCGTGTTCTCGGCGACGGAGGCGACGGTCGCGGCGACGCGCGAGCAGGGTTGGCAGCACGTCCAGGTCGCCGAGGACAACGTGCTCGACCTGGAGGGGCTGGAGTTCCGCGGCAAGGCGTGGCAGGACGTGCGGTCGGCGCTGAACAAGGCCGCCAAGCAGGACATCGACTTCCGGCTGGTCCGCTTGGCCGACCAGCCGGAACCCATCCTCGCCCAGGTCCGGGCGCTGTCGGAGGAGTGGATGTCGGGCAAGGGCATGCCGGAGATGGGCTTCACGCTCGGCGGCCTCGACGAGGCGATGGACCCGGCGACGCGGGTCGGCCTGGCGGTCGACGCGGAGGGCACGGTCCACGGCGTGACGTCGTGGCTGCCGGTCCACACGGGCGCGGGCAAGGTGGGCGGCTGGACGCTGGACGTGATGCGCCGCAGCCCGCACGGCTTCCGCCCGGTGATGGAGTTCCTGATCGCGTCGGCGTGCGTGCAGTTCCGCGCCGAGGGAGCGCGGTTCGTCTCGCTGTCGGGCGCGCCGCTGGCCCGCAGCGGCGGCGACGGCCCGGCGCGCACGGTCGACCGCGCGCTGGAGTCGCTGGGCCGGGTCATGGAGCCGTACTACGGATTCCGTTCCCTGCACGCGTTCAAGGCGAAGTTCCAGCCCCGGCGCGTGCCGCTGTACCTGGCTTACCGCGACGAGGCGGACCTCCCGCGGATCGGGCTGGCGCTGAGCCGGGCCTACCTGCCGGACGTCCGGCTGCGCGAGCTGGCGAAGCTGGTCAGTAGCTCTCGGGGACGCTGATCCGCTGCGGGAACCGGATCTTCCGGCGGCTGACGACGTTCTGGGTCTTTTCGATCAGGGTGCCGTCGGTCAGCCGGAGCCAGTGCCCGTTGCGGGAGTCGGTGAAGGCGAGCATCACGCCGGGCGTGGTGTGCTCGATCCGCCGCCCACCGCGCACCGGCATGCGCCACTTCCCCGGCGGGAGCACGGCGTAGAGGTACTCGTCGTCTTCGATCTCCGGCCCGCGGTGCAGGGTGGACCCGGTCATCGGCAGGCTGCGCACGAGGTCGAACGAGACGACGACGTGGTGGACCGCCTCGGAGTTGGCGTTGGCGACGATCATGTGGACCTCGCCCGCGTCCGTGGTTTCGATCCACGCGGTGACCTTGGCGGCCTGCTCCTGCCACTCGCGCAGCTCCCGCTTCGCCCGGTCCACCCGCGCCACCCGGCCGTCCCGGATGGCGATCCACAACGCGACGGCCACGGCCGCGACGGTCCCGACGGCACCGGCCCACTGCCCGGCCGCACCCCACCACTCCGGCTCCCGCGGCTGCACGAGCCAGCCCCACGCCTTCGCCAGCAGCGGCCCGAAGAGCAACAAGAACCCGGCGACACCGAGCACGGAGAACGCGACGGTCCGGATGCGCGCGAGCCGTTCGTCCATGGGGTCAGCCTGCCGAACCTCGGCGCTCAGCGGTAGGTGGTCGGCGGCGGAGTCGTCGTGCTCCGGTCCGCCGCAGGCACGAACCGGTAGCTCTGCAGGATCCCCAGCAGGTCGTCGCGGATCGTCGGTCCGGAGCGGTCGCTGTCCGCGTACGCCACCACCACGCCCGACCCGCTCCCGTTGCCGAACGCCATCGCAACGACCAACGCGTGCTTCGCCGCGCACTCGCCCGTTGCCGCGGGGGTCACTTCGGCGACCACGACGCGGGCCGGGGCCTTGGTGCCGTCGGCTTTCGTGAACTGGGCGTCCGTGCCCGGGCCCACCTGGGACGTTCCGCCGTACGCGCCGGTCGCGAGATCCGTCGCGGCCTTGCGGGCCGCTGCCTCGGGGTCGGCGAGCGGCTCGGTGGTGACGCCCGCGCCGCCCAGCGTGTCCCGGGCGCAGAAGTCCTTGCCCAGGAACGCACTCGTGATCAGCCGGATCGCCGGCTCGTCCCAGCCGTGCTGGGTGGTCGGCGCGGGTTCCCAGGACGGCGGGACGTCGTAGGCGTACGAGCCGTCTCGCGCCGCGACGGACTGCCAGCCGCTCGTCACAGCGGGGACGACCGTCCGCGGCGCCGGCGTCTCCACCCGCGGCGGACGCGACGTCGGCGTCGACGACGTGGGGTGTGACTTGCCGACGCCCAGCGCGTTCAGCACGCCCGCGATCAGCGCGATGAGCACGATCCCGAACCACGGCGCCCGCCGCCACTTCAGCGGCTTCGGCGCCGGGCGGATCCGCTTCGGCTGTGCGCGCGGAGACTCGACAGGCGGCTCCGACGGGACGCGCGGCGCGTCCGCGGGTTCGTAACCGCCGAACCCGCGAAGCGCCGCGTTGTCCTCGTACCCCGGCGTCGTGTCGTCAGAGCGCCGGGAGAACAGGCCCATCAGGACCGGACGAGCTTGACCAGGTGCTCGACGACGGCGTCGACCGCGATCTCTTCGCGCTCGCCCGTCCGCCGGTCCTTGACCTCGACGACGCCGTTGGCCAGGCCGCGCCCGACCACGAGGATGGTCGGCACGCCGACCAGCTCGGCGTCGGCGAACTTGACGCCCGGGCTCGCCTTGCGGTCGTCGAGGATGATCTCGAGCCCGGCGGTGTCCAGCTCGGCGGCGAGCTTCTCGGCACCGGCGCGCACCGCGTCGTCCTTGCCCGCGATGACGATGTGGACGTCGTACGGCGAGACCTCGCGCGGCCAGATCAGGCCGAGGTCGTCGTGGTTCTGCTCGGCGAGCACGCCGACCAGCCGCGAGACACCCACGCCGTAGGAACCCATCGTGATCCGGATCGGCTTCGAGTCGGGACCGAGCGCGTCGAGCCCGAACGCGTCCGCGTACTTGCGGCCGAGCTGGAAGATGTGCCCGATCTCGATGCCGCGCGCGGCGACCAGGGTGCCGTGGCCGTCCGGCGACGCGTCGCCCTCGCGGACCTCGGCGGCCTCGATGGTGCCGTCCGGCGTGAAGTCGCGCCCGGCCAGCAGGTCGACGACGTGGTGGTCGACCTTGTCGGCCCCGGTGACCCAGGCGGTGCCGGGCACGATCCGCGGGTCGGCGAGGTAGCGCACGCCGTTGTCCTGCAGCGCCTTCGGGCCGATGTAACCCTTGACCAGGAAGGGGTTCTTGGCGAAGTCGGCCTCGTCGAGCAGCGCGACCTCGGCGGGCTCGAGCGACGCTTCGAGGCGCTTCATGTCCACTTCGCGGTCGCCGGGGAGCGCGACGCAGACGAGGTCCCACTCCTTCGCGCCCGGCTGACGCGCCTTGAGCATGACGTTCTTCAGCGTGTCCGCGGCGGTGAACGTGCGGCCGAGGTCCGCGTTGTTCAGGAAGGTGACCAGCGACTCGATGGTCGGCGTGTTCGGCGTGTGGTGCACCTGCGCGTCGGGCCGGCCCTCGATCGGCTGCGCCGCCGGCGCGGGGGTCACGACGGCTTCGACGTTCGCCGCGTAGCCCGACTCCGTGCTGCGGACGTAGGTGTCCTCGCCCGTCTCCGCGACCGCGAGGAACTCCTCGGACGCCGAGCCGCCCATGGCCCCCGACGTCGCCTTCACGATGACGTACTCGAGGCCGAGGCGGTCGAACAGCTTCGTGTAGGCGGCGCGGTGGGCCTGGTAGGAACGCTCCAGGCCCTCGTCGTCGAGGTCGAAGGAGTACGAGTCCTTCATGACGAACTCGCGGCCGCGCAGGATGCCGGCGCGGGGGCGCGCTTCGTCGCGGTACTTCGTCTGGATCTGGTACAGCGTGACGGGGTAGTCGCGGTACGAGGTGAACTCGCCCTTGACCGTCAGCGTGAAGAGCTCTTCGTGCGTCGGGCCGAGGAGGTAGTCGGCGCCCTTGCGGTCCTTCAGGCGGAAGAGGGCGTCGCCGTACTCGGTCCAGCGGCCGGTCGCCTCGTAGGGCTCCTTCGGCAGCAGCGCGGGGAACTGGATCTCCTGCGCGCCGATGGCGTTCATCTCGTCGCGCACGACGGCCTCGACGCGGCGCAGCACGCGCAGGCCCAGCGGCAGCCACGAGTACCCGCCCGGGGCGACCCGGCGGACGTAGCCGGCGCGTACCAGGAGCCGGTGGCTCGGTACCTCGGCGTCCGCCGGATCCTCGCGCAAGGTGCGAAGGAACAACGACGAAGTCCTGGTGATCACTGCGGGGCTCCCTGCTCCGGGCGGGTGTGAAAGTCCCGCTCAGGGTAGTCACTCCCCCGGCCGTGACTCCAACGGGTTACTCGGCGGCCGGTTTTTGTCGGTGGTCGCCGCTAGCTTCGGGGCATGGCGATCCACATGGGCATGATCACGATCGACTGCGCGGATCCGCGCGGTCTGGCCGAGTTCTGGACGGCGGCGCTGGGCACGACGGTGGCGCAGGACTACGAGGGCGAGTTCCTGGTGCTGGCGCCGGTCGAGGGCGGGCTGCCACTGGGGTTGCAGCGGGTTCCGGAGCCTCGCACGGGGAAGAACCGGGTCCACGTCGACTTCGGCGGGGACGATCGCGGGGCGGAGGTGAAGCGGCTCGTGGGGCTGGGGGCCGTGGAAGTCGCGGAGCACGAGGTGCCCGGCTTGGCGTGGACGGTGCTGACGGATCCGGAGGGCAACGAGTTCTGCGTATCGGGCTGAGGAGGCGGCGCGCGGTTTCGTGAGGCGGCGGTTCGGCCGTTCGGATCAGCGTTCTCCGATACCCCCTTTTCGGCGCTGGCGACGCGTCGGCGCGCCCCGCTAGCATCGCGCCGCGGGGACGGGGAGGTCCTTGGTCAGCGGTGACCGCGGCGAGTCCTGTTCGCGAAACTTCCGAATCCACAGCTCGAATCCACAGGGGGATCCATGCCGCCCGTCAAGGGTGTCTTCAGCGCGTCCGGACGAGCCAGAGCCGGTGCCGTGCTCACCGCCGTCGCGGCCGCCGGCCTGCTGGCCGCCGTTCCGAGTGCCGCCGTCAGCGGGGGTGCTCCCGCCGCCGACGGGTCGTACCCCTTCGCCGCCAGGATCGAGGCCGGCAGCGCCCACGGGTGCAGCGGCGCCCTCGTCGCCCCGCAGTGGGTGATCACCGCCGCGAGCTGCTTCCCGGAGAACGCCGGGCAGGCCGGACCGCCGAAGCTCGCCGCCAAGGCCGTCGTCGGCCGAGGGGCCACCCCCGGCGCCGAACGCGCCATCGTCGACGTCCTCTTCCGGGCCGACCGCGACGTCGCCCTCGCCAAGCTGTCCGCGCCCGTCACCGGCGTCACCCCGGTCGCCCTCGGCACCACGGCGCCCGCGGCCGGTGACTCCGCGCTCGTCGCCGGGTACGGCCGCACCGCCACGGAATGGGTGCCCGACCGGCTGCACACCGCCGCCGTCTCCGTGCAAAGCAGCACCGCGACCACTCTCGCCATCCTCGGCGACCCGGCGTCCGCGACGACCTGCCAGGGCGACGCCGGCGGCCCCCTCCTGCGGCAGCGCAGCGGCGTCACCGAGCTCGTCGCGCTGCACCACACGTCGTGGCAGGCCGGCTGCCTCGACTCGACCGAGACCCGCCAAGGCGGCGTCGAGACCCGCGTCGACGACCTCGCCGGCTGGATCGGCCTCCGCCTGCGCGGCGACGCCTACACCGCGTTGCCCGCCGCCCGCCGCATCCTCGACACGCGCACTGAGCAGGGCGGCCACGACAAGCCTCTGACGGCCGGCGAATCCGTCCCCGTCACGATCCCGGATCTGCCGGCGAGCGCCGGCGCCGTCGCGGTCAGCCTCGTCGGAACCGGCGGTACGGCGAACACCTTCGTCACCGCCTACGGCGACACCCGCCCCACGACGTCCAACCTCAACCTCGGCGCCGGCAAGACGGCCGCGGTCATGGCCGTCGTGCCCGTCGGCCCGGACCGGAAGATCCAGGTCCGCAACAACGCCGGCTCGGTCGACGTCCTCGTCGACTACCTCGGCTACTACAGCGCGTCCGGCGAGTCGACCTACCTGCCGAAGGACAAGCCGGACCTCGTCCTCGACAGCCGGACGTCGCTCGGCGGCCACCCGGGCAAGCTGACCGGCGGCGAGATCGTCACCGTCCCGGTCCGCGGGGTGGCGGGCGTGCCCGCGGACGCCGTCGCGGTGACGGTCAACCTCACCGGGACCGAAACCGACTCCGAGACCTTCTTCAGCGTCTTCGGGCAGGGTTCGCCCGGTCCGTCCACGCTGAACCTCTCCGCGGGTGAGGACCGCGCGACGCAGTCGCTCGTGCGCATCGGCGACGACGGCGCCATCCGCGTCGTCCTCCACCACGGCCAGGGTCACGCGCTGCTGTCGGTGGCGGGCGCGTTCGTCCCCGGCGACGCGGGCAGCCGGTACGCCGCGCTGCCGACCCCGGCCCGCTTGCTCGACACCCGGGCCGCGACGCCGCCCGCGCCGCTGGGCCCGGGCGGGATTGTCACGGTGCCGGCCGGTGAGCTGCCGCCCGGCGCGACCGCCGCGGCGGTGAACCTCACCGACGTGCAGCCGAGCGCGCGGTCCTACCTCTCGGCCTGGTCGCACGACCTGCCCTACAGCGGCGTCCCGTCGACGGTGAACGTCTCGCCCGGCGAGATCACCTCCAACGCGGCGACGGTCCGCCTCGGCGCGGGCGCGCGCTTCGACGTCCGCAACTCCGCCGGCTCGACGCACCTGGTCGTCGACCTGCAGGGCTACTACACGCGCTAGCGGGTAGAAAGGCGGCATGAGCGCTCGCGTACTGCTGCCGTGGACCGACATCGAGGTGCCGGAGGGGCTCGACGCCGTCTACTACGACGGCGTCGAGCCTCCCCCGGCCGAGCTGGGCGACGTCGAGTTCTACGTGCTGCCCTACGACCGCGGGTCCGAGCCGCCGAAGCTCATCGAGGAGCTGCCGTCGCTGCGGGTGGTGCAGTCGCTGTCCGCCGGAGTCGAGACGCTGGTGCCGCTGCTGCCCGAAGGCGTGCGGCTGGCGAACGGGCGGGGGCTGCACGACCTGAGCGTCGCCGAGCACGCCCTCGCGCTGATCCACGCGGCGCAGCGCGACCTGCCGCGCTGGTTCGCGCAGCAGACACGCGGCGAATGGACTCGCGAGCACACGCGGTCCCTCGCCGACAGCCGCGTGCTCCTGGTCGGCTACGGCTCGATCGGGCAGGCGATCGAGCGCCAGCTTCTCGCCGCGGAAGCCGTCGTGACGCGGGTGGCGAGCCGCGCGCGCCCGGACGAGGACGTCCACGGCGTCGCCGAGCTGCCGGACCTGCTGCCCGAGGCCGGCATCGTCGTGCTGGTCCTCCCGGACACCCCCGCCACGCGCGGCTTGTTCGACGCGAAGGCCCTGGCTGCCCTGCCCGATGACGCCCTGGTGCTGAACGTCGGCCGCGGCACGGCGATCGACACGGACGCCCTCCTGGCGGAGACGCGTACCGGGCGCCTGCGCGCGGGCCTCGACGTCGTGGACCCGGAACCGCTGCCCGCGGACCATCCACTGTGGACGGTGCCGGGCGTGGTCATCACCCCGCACATCGCCGGCGGGTCGGCGTCGTTCTACCCGCGCGCGAAGAAGCTGGCGGCGGAGCAGCTGCGCAGGTACGCGAACGGGGAGGAACTGCTCAACCTCGTGGATCGGTGAGCACGTAGACGTGCCATTCGTCGTCGACGCGATATCCGCACCGCTCGTAAACGCCCAGGGCGCGGTGCGCGTTGTCGACGTCGACGTTCAGCGCCGACCGGTCGAATCCCGCCGCTTTCGCCGCGATGAGCGTGTGCCCCAGCAACCCCGACGCGACGCCGCGGCCGCGTAGGACCGCCCGCGTTCCCACCCAGGTGGCGTAGTGCTCGCGGATGCCCGTCGCCTCGGCTTCGGACGCGTAGAAGTGGCTGAGCACGAACGCGAGGACCTTGTCGCCGTCGAGGATCAGGTACGACAGGTCCGGGCGGAAGTCCTTCGAGCCGGTGACCAGGTGGCGCCAGGCGTCGGGCTCGTAGGGCGTGCTGCCCCAGTGGTCGCCGAAGGTGTCGTTGCGGGCGTCGAGCACGGCGAGGTCGTGCTTCCGGTCGAACGGGACCGCCGTGAAACCGTCCGGCAGCGGCGGCTGCGGCGGCAGGTCGGCGAGGCCGACGCGCATGTTCACCATCGTGCGCGCGTGCGTGTACCCGGCGGCGGTGAGGACGCCGGTGATCCAGCGCTCGTTCTGGTGCTGGCCGTGGTGCAGTTCGAACGGCGCGTCCGGGAAGGCGCGCTCGTTGACCTCGCGGCTCGTGCGCGAAAACCACTCGACCAGGTGAGCGCCGACGGCGTCGGTCCGGTACTCCGGGTGCACGACCGACTGGAGCCGGATCATGTGGACGGGGTTCGCGGCGTCGCGGCGGCGGACGAGACCGTAGGCGACGAGCGCCTCGCCCGCCCAGGCGCCGGTGGTGGCGCGAGCCAGGTCGATGTTGGGACCTTCCAGCTCGTCGCGGAGATCTTCGTCGCTGAAGTGGTCACCCGTCCGGTCGACTTCCTCGGCCGCGGCGTACAGCCGGGTGAACGCGGGGACGTCGTCGAGGGTCAACGGGCGCCAGGTGAGGTCCATGGCGGGAGGCTAGGCCGGGCGGTGGCGTCCGCGCACCCCGATTTACCGATCCGGCCACAGGTAGGCCGACCCCCACGCGGCACGTAACCGCCGATACCAAGACATTCGGCCGTGGCTGTGGTCGGATCGGTAGAAGTCGGCCCAGTACGCTCGGTGCGTGCTGGTGCTCCTCCCCCCTTCCGAAACCAAGGCCGACGGCGGCCGCGGCGGCCCGCTCGACTTGGGCGCGCTGTCGTTCCCCGAGCTGAACCCGGCGCGAGCGAAGCTCGCCGACGCGCTCACCGCGCTGGCCGCCGACGTCCCGGCCAGCATCGCCGCGCTGGGCATCACCGAGCGCCAGGCCGGCGAGGTCACGCGCAATGCCGAGCTGTGGTCGTCGCCGACGATGCCGGCCCTGCGCCGCTACACGGGCGTGCTGTACGACGCGCTCGACGTGAAGAGCTTCACGAAGGCGGGCCTGGAGAAGGCGCACCGGCGGCTGGCGGTGACGTCGTCGCTGTTCGGCGTGGTGTCGGCGACCGACCCGATTCCCGCGTACCGGCTTTCCGGCGGGAACGCGCTGCCGTCGCTGGGGACGGTCCGCGGGCACTGGAAACCGGTGCTCGAACCGGTGTTGCGGCAGGTCGAGGGCCTGGTGGTGGACCTGCGCTCGGGCACGTACTCGGCGTTCGCGAAGCTGCGCCCGGACGCGGTGACGGTTCGCGTGGTGACGGAGAACGCGCGCGGCGAGCGCGTGACGGTCAGCCACTTCAACAAGGCGTACAAGGGCCGGCTGGCACGCGAACTGGCGGTCACGCGGGCCGAACCGTCCACTGTGGACCAGCTGGTGAAGGTGATCACGAAGGCGGGCCTGGTGGTGGAGCGCACGGGTGAGCACGCGCTGGAGCTCGTCACCGAAGGCTGACGCTCAGAAGCGGTCGGGGGCGAACGGCGTCAGGTCGAACCCCGGGTCCTCCCCCAGCGCCACCGACGCGACCAGCTTCCCGGCGAACGGCGCGTTCGTCAGGCCGCCCGCGCCGAAGCCCGTCGCCACCGCCAGCCCCGGCCGCAGCGAACCCAGTACCGGCAAGCCGTCGGGCGTGCCCGGGCGGAAGCCGACCCGGGTCTCGGCCAGCGTCGCGTCCGCCAGGCCCGGGGCCACCGTCAGCGCGTTGTCCAGCACCTCGCGCTGGCCGGCCGCCGTCACGCGGTAGTCGAAGCCGGACTCCGCCTCGCGCGTCGCGCCCGCCACCACGCGGCCGCCGCCGAACGCCAGCAGGTAGTGGCTCGTGCGCGGCAGCACGACCGGCCACGCCGCCGTGTCCGTGCCCGGCAGGTCGAAGTGGCTGATCTGGCCGCGGTGCGGCGTCACCGGCAGGTCGATCCCCAGCGGCGCCAGCAGTTCCCGGCTCCACGCGCCGGCCGCGACCACGACGCTGTCCGCTTCCAGGGGGCCTTCGGAACCCGCCACCGTGCCGTCGGCCCGGAACGCGACCTCGCCTTCGACGAACTTCGCGCCCCGGCGCTCGGCGGCCGCCAGCAGGGCCCGGCGCAGCTGATGACCGTCGACGCGGCCGGCGCCGGTCAGGTGCACCGCACCCAAATCGGGCGCCAGCGCCGGGAACAGTTCGCGGGCCTGAGCCGGGTCGAGCCGCCGGACTTCACCGGCCTCGGGCGCGTCCGCGGCCCGTGCGGCCAGCCGTTCCTGCGCCTCGGCCAGCTCGGCGTCGTCGGCCGAGACGACCATCCCGCCGACGACCTCGAACGACGAATCCTCGAGCTCCGCGGTGAACTCGCGGTAGTACCGGCCGGCCGCCGACGCGAGCGGGTAGAGCGCGTCTTCCCAGCGCGACGTCCACGGGCTGACGATTCCGGCGCCGGCTTCGGTGGCCGTCCCCGGCCGGGCCGCGTCCGCCACGACCACCTCCGCGCCCCGGCCCGCCAGGTGCCAGGCCGTTGCCGCGCCGCCGATTCCGCTGCCGATCACGAGCACTCGCATGTCCCCCACCCTGCCCGATCGTGCCGCGCCCGGGCCACCGGGATTGCGCCGCGCACCCGGGCGGCCGGTCGTATGCTGCGCGCCATGCCGAGCCGTGCCGAGCGGTATGTCGCCCATCTCGACACCCTGACCGGGAACACCGAACCCCGGCTGCAGCCGATCTCGTCGACCCACGCCGGGCTCGACGACGTCATCGCGTTCGTCTACGCCGACGAGCCGGAGCCGAGATACCTGACCGGGGTCACGTACGGCCTTTCGCTGGCCGACCACGCCGAATGGCACGGCGTGAAGCCGGAGCTGTGGATCAGCGTCCGGTCGGACGACCCGGTGTGGGCGCTGGCCATCGGCTACCTCGCCGAGCAGCTGCGGGGCACCTGCCCGTTCGTCTACGGCGACACCATCGACTTCGGCGAGCCGATCGCGCCCGAGTCCGCCATGACCGCTTTCGCCGTGTGCGCGCCCGCCGGCCTCGACGCCCACCAGTACACGCTGATCGACATCGGTGGCGCGCCCATCAGCATCGCCGGCTGCTTTCCGGTGCACGACATCGAGCGGAAGTACATCCGCGAGCACGGCATCGACGCGTTCTGGCAGCTGGACTGGGACTTCTACGACGTCCGGCGCCCGCCGGTCGTCTGATACACGGCCGTCGCGAGCGCCACGAACGACCGGACCAGCGGGCTCGCGTCGCGCCAGGCGACGACCACCGGGTTCGGCGCCAGGCCGGTGAGCGGCACCACCGTCAGGTCGCCGGGCGGCCGGTGGCCGAGCGGCATCAGCCCGACGGTCCCGTTCCAGAGCACGGCCTGCAGGCACTCCTGGACGGCGCGGACCACCGGCCCCTCGCGCGGCTCGCCGCCGTGCCAGTACGACTGCCAGACCGGGTCGGTGCCTTCCGGGAAGCGGAACCAGCGGCGACCGGCCAAGTCGGCCGGTTCCAGGTGGTCGCGGCGGGCCAGCGGGTCGTCGGCGCGCAGCACCGCGCCCACCGGGTCTTCGCGCAGCCGGTGCACCGTCAGGCCGGTCTCGTCGAACGGCCCGCGGGTCAGCGCGACGTCGACGAGCCCGGCACGCAGCCCGCACGTCGGGTCGGTCAGGTCCGTGTCGCGGACGCGGACCTCGACACCCGGGTGCTGCCGGCGGTAGGCGTCGGCCAGCCGCGTCGCGTCCGGGTCGGCACTGTCGGCGAGGAGGCCGACGGTGATCGTCGCGGCGCCGGCCGCGGCGGCCACGCGCACGCGCGCCTGGTCGGCCTGGCCGAGCAGGGCGCGGGCCTCGTCGAGCAGGGCCGCGCCGGCCGGGGTGAGCTTGACGCCCGCGGCCGAGCGCACGAGCAGGACGGCGCCGACGTCGGCCTCCAGCTGCTTGATCGCGCGGCTCAGCGGCGGCTGGCTCATGTGCAGCCGCGTGGCGGCCCGGCCGAAGTGGAGTTCTTCGGCGACGGCCACGAAGTACCGCAGCGTGCGCAGCTCCATCTCAGCCCGGCTGCCCGGCCTCGAAGGGCCAGACATCGTCGGGGAAGACTCGCGCGAACCAGTGCGGCTGGACGTCCCGCAGCCGCAGGGCCCGCCACCGGCGCGGGTCCGCGGGTTCGGGCACGGCGACCTCGACGTCCGGGCCGTGGGCGAAGAGCCGTTCCTGGCAGACCCCGCAGGGCGCGAGGATCCAGTAGCCGCGCTCTTCGTCCGCGGCGGTCACGCACACCGAGCCGGTGACGCGCCTGTCCAGCTTGAAGGCTTCGCAGATCGCGCCGGTTTCGTGGCACAGGCTGACGCCCTGGTTCGGGAATTCCGGTGCCGTGCTCGTCAGCACCGTGCCGTCGTCGAGGCGCAGCGCCGCCGCGCCGGACCACGGCGTCCCCCCGAACCGGCTCCGCGCCAGCGCGATCGCCGCATCCACCAGTTCCTGATCGACTGCCATGGCCGAACAGTAACGCCGACCGGCGAAGATATCCGCCCGGTATCGGCGCCACCCGAACGGTCTTGGACGGCCGGGGTGTCCCGGCGGTGGAATCGGGGCATGACCGACATGACCGATCCCGCCGTGCGGGTAGCCGGCGCCCGCGAACTCGCCCCGGACCTGCTGGTGATCCCGAACGACCGCGTAGACCTCGTGCCCAACATCGGCGTCATCGGCGGCACGGAGGCCGTCCTGGTCGTCGACACGGGCCTGGGCACCGCGAACGCGACGGAGGTGCTCGCCTTCGCGACTTCGGTGGCCGCGGGCCGTCGCCTGTACCTGACCACGACGCACTTCCACCCCGAGCACGCGTACGGCGCGCAGGTGTTCGCCGGTGCCGCCACCTACCTGGTCAACCGCGGCCAGGCGGACGACCTGAGCGCCAAGGGCGCGGGCTACCTCGAGATGTTCCGCGGCCTGGATCCGGTGGTCGCGGCTCGGCTGGACGACGTCCGGGTGCCCGTACCCGACGTCGTCTACGACGGCTCGCACGAACTCGACCTGGGCGGCCGGACCGTCCTGCTGCGCCCCACCGGCCGGGGTCACACGCTCGGCGACCAGGTCGTCGAGGTGCCGGACGCCGGCGTGCTGTTCACCGGCGACCTGGCCGAGACCGGGCAGTTCGCGATCCTCCCGTGGTTCCCCCCGCACGACACGGACGTCACCGGCGTCGGCTGGCTCTCGGTCCTGGACCGGCTGGCCGCCCGCGAGCCTCGGGTCGTGGTGCCGGGGCACGGAGAGGTCGGTGGCGTTTCGGTGCTCACCGACGTCCGTGACTACCTGCGCGAGCTGCGTGACGAGACCTGGCGCCGGCGGGACGCGGGCCTCGGGGTGGAGACCATCGTCGCCGAGGTGCGTTCGCTGCTCGTCGAACGCCACCCGGAATGGGCCGGGCAGGAGTGGATCGAGCCGGGCGTCGGGTGCCTGTGCGCCGAGCACGACGCCGCTCGTGGGTGATGGTGGGATCGCCGGCCGGTGTGCGGTCGAGCCTCGCGCCCTGCGCTGCCGTGCGAGCCGGCGCGGGGCGCGCGCCGGTCGCCGGTGCCGGCAAGTGCTGTCAGGCAGGGCAGATTCACCGGGCCAGAGGTCTTGAATGAGTCATTCAAGACCTCCGACCTGGATCCACCGGTGAATGTGGTGGGTGAGGCGGTGTCGTAGACGCGCAGATGCCCTCTGACCTGGGATGATTGTTCTTGTCTAG